>NZ_JBIXJN010000006.1:0-333230 GCF_052871115.1 Rhizobium sp. LARHSG275
CATTGCGCGTCGGGCATATTGCCGACGGGTGAAATCAGTCCAGCCCATTGTGGTCTCCGTTCGTCCTAAGCAAACAAACAGAATCACAACTGGCTGATTTCACTCAACTCTTTTTCGGTCAGGCTCTTAGCAGCGCAACAATTTCGGCAAATGATTTCGGCAAATGGATTTACGGGTGGAAAAGACCGCCGAGCGCATCTGGCAGGTCGTTGCTACTTCGGAGCGCGGCATGAATTGGCTAAAGGCGAATTTTGCCGAAACGACAAACGCAGATGAGGATGCCTTCACAACAGACCTGATGGGCACAAACAGCTTCATGGGAAAAGCGCATGGCCACGGCTATCGAATTGAATACATTGGTCCAAATCGGGTCGTTCATTTTTGGTCCGCATTCATTGGAGAAGTAAGCACGCTCACCGGATAGAGTCAGCGAAGGAGTTATCACCCGCCACGCCCGATCCAGAACGGGCGATCGCCGAAGCAGGACGAGATTATTGCCACGTTGGTTTGCGAATCGCGGCTGCGCCGGCACAGTCCGCTGCACGAAGTGGTGCCGATCCGGACGACCGCTTCGAAGACATGGTCGAGAATGTCGATCTCGTCCTTCATACGATTGCTGCCGAGAACCAAGAAGGTTCCCGCATTCTCAAGGAAGCGACACCATAATTCTCCGCGCCCTCAGAGCCATCTTCGAGCAATGCACACTATATCGGGACCTACTACAGCGCAGTCGAACTTGCCGGGCCGCGACTTTTCCAGCCGCACATCAAACTTCATACGACGCAGAAGGCGGCCTGCGACACGAGCGAGACGGCATGTTCCGACCCGGCCGCAGGCTAGGAGGAAACCTGAACCCCAAGGTCTTCCACCTTTGCATCGAACTCATCCTCGATGTCGTTGATGGTCGGCAGGTGCAGTGCCTTGAGATCTGCATGAACTTTCTCGGCGGCAGGTGAATTAAGGTCGCGCCGAAAGTTGACGACGACCTCCTGCGCAGAACCGTAGCCTCGATAGCGCTCGATCTCCGATCGGGTCGCGTCCTGGACATGTTCCAACGTGCGTCTCTCAGCCTCCGGTCGACCGTCCGGCTTTGCCTTCATGACCGGATCGAGCGCACGCCTGACAACGAAATTCACCAGTTCCTGTTTTGCATTCCTGGCCATCATCATTCTCCCTTTCGGTTCCAACGAGGCCGCTCGTTGGTCGTCTATCGCCGTGCTAACCCACGTAGGCACCGCGGCACGGCTTCTCACAGGTTATTGATCGCTGGCGACGGTAGCCTTAGCGCCGCCGCAGCTTAGGTCGAAACTCCGCAAACACGCGACCGTTCCAAAAGCTCAGCAATATGCGTGCTTTCGCCGCCATACGGCGCCAGTTCGGCAAGAGGAAAGCGGAGTTTGACCCTGATGGACGCGCTGTTCAGGCAGACTTCCGCCGGAGCCGGTCGCACGTGCAAAAGCGGGCGTGGTGCTCGCCACTACAGATTTGTTTCCTGTGCGGCTGGCTCAATGGCCGCGACGCTGCGGAAATAATGCTCTGCATGCTGATAGTAGTTTTCGGCTTCGATCCGATCACCGGATAAAGCTCTTTCGCGGGCAAGAGCGAGATAATGCTCATAACGCTGTTTTGCGTTTCCGGCCATACGGGAAGATCTTTGAGAGCCGGTGTTTGCAGATATCTTTTTCAAGCCAATGTTAGGCGATTGCGGTCTGTTCATTGTGTGTTTTCAAGCCAGCGACGTGGCTTGCTCCTTGGTTATGGATATGGGCGAGACAGTAGAAAACGTTGAGAGCGCGGCCGTTGGCTGCGACAATCCCGGGCGATTTTTCGCGGCTGAAACCGATGATGAGCAGTTTCCTAAAAGCTTGAGCCGGAAAGTTCCTGGTTCTGCCGATGATTAGGAAGCATCTTAGTGCAATTACCGTTTCAGTTCAGAAACCTTGCACATGCCCACAAGCGACAAGACCAAACTTGGCTGCTTTGTTTCGGACTGAAATGGCCAGCGGCCCGGAGAATGGCGATGAATAAAAGCCACACAGCAAACATGTGCCTCTTCTGGCACACGACGCCTCAACCCTCGAATGGATGTTATATAAAACTGCATTATAGCCGTTTCAACCTGGAAGGAGCTGATCCCGGACTGACCGCCAAGCTGATCGACGGCCTGCCCGCGCTGCGGTCTTTCTAACCCGGCATCGCAGGCCGCTAGCGGGCAGGCAGGACCCGCGCCCGACTCAGGCGGACAGGTACTTCTCGATTTCGTTGGGCGGCAGGTTGACGAAGTTTTTGTCATGTCCCGCCACGATCCGCTGCCTGATTCCTTATCAAAGGCTCTTTGAACAAGGCCGTGGCTAATCTCACTGTTGTCTGCGCAGGCGGCCAAATCGAAAACCGCCTGATACCGCCGCGCGGACCATCATCATTTCTCCGATCGTCTCATGCGTCATGAGGCCGATGAGATGATCAGCACCGTCTACAACGGCGATGGCTGGCACATTTCCCTGCTGCATCAATCGTAGGCTCTCTTCCAGGCTCTTGCGATGATGGATTTTTGGAATATCGACGCGCATCGCGCTTACGACCGGCATGTTGGGGCCCTTGTCCTTCAAGCCCCGGATCATGTCGTCACGCGTCAGGAGACCTTCAAAACGGCCGGCAGAATCGACCACTGGAAATTCGCGTTGTGTTGTCGCAAGCAGCATCTCGATTGCCTCGTCGATACTCGCCGAACGATCGAGCCTTGCGAATTTAGTGACCATGACATCGCTGATCAGAACGCTGCCGGAGATCTCGCGGATCTGCGCATTCTGCGCCTCTGCCGCCGCGGCGAGATAGACGAAAATACCGATAAAGATCAGCAGCGGGTTATAAAAGAGACCGATGAAACCAAAGACGAACGCAAGCCCCTGTCCGATCATCGCGGCAATCTGCGTCGCACGCGACCAGGTAAGATGCGAAGCGAGAGCGGCACGCAGCACCCGGCCCCCGTCCATCGGAAAGGCGGGGATCATGTTGAAGAACAACAGAAAGATGTTGACGCCGGCGAGCCTCGTGAAGAAGCCGATCTTCGGGTCGTCGACTTCGATGATCTGCTCCACGCCCACCGATGCGCCGAGCACGAGAACGATCAGCCCGGCGATCGCCAGATTGACCAGCGGACCGGCGATGGCAATCAGCAATTCCTGATGTGGTTCTTCGGGCATGCGCTCAAGTCGGGCGACACCTCCTATTGGCAGCAAGGTAATATCCGGCGTTTTGATCCCGAAGTAGCGTGCAGCGACAATATGGCCGAACTCATGTAACACGACGCAGGCAAAGACGGATAGGATAAAGGCAATGCCCTCCCACGCCGCCGGCGCGCCGCCGATTCGATAATGCGCAAGCCATATCCAGACGAGCAGGAGCGCGAAGGTGATATGAACGCGTATCATCGTGCCGCCGACCGTCCCGATCTTGAAGGACCAACCCATCAGGCACTTCCTTCCGTTCTCACCCGCTGCCGGCAGCCTCGCGCGGCCATTCAAAGCCGCGAATACGCGTCCGCAGCGATGCAAGCGCCGAGATATCGCAATGTATACGAAAGTCGTTGTCAGACATCTGCAGGAAACACGCAGCGGCAGTTGAAGTTCCGCATGAAGGACATATACGACAGTCAGGCATGCCCAGTCTGGCCAGCGCAAACAGCCACATGGAGAGATAATGGAAATACTGGCCATCGCTATCTGGCGCCTCGCACATGCGATAGCCGCGTGGCCGCCCCCTCTCCGGACCTTAATCCCATCGAGATGGCCTTCTCCAAACTCAAGACGCTGCTGCGAAAGAAAAAGGCCAGAACTTACGACGACTTGTGGAAAGCCGTCGGAAGTCTGCGGACCTGTTCACACGGAACGACTGCTGGATCTATTTCAAAGAAGCAGGGTGCGTTGCTTGTTAATCGCCCGATGCTCTAGTTGGTGTGTCCGTCCTGGCGGCCAGGAGATGAGCTAGTTCCATCGGGAAGGGGAATATAATCGTTGAGTTCCCTTCTGCGGCAATGACGTTCAATGCGCTTAAATAGCGCAACTGCATGGCCAGAGGCTGCCGGGCCAGGATTTCGGCCGCTTCCACCAGCTTCGCCGCGGCCTGCTGCTCGCCCTCGGCATTTATGACTTTCGCACGCCGCTCGCGTTCGGCCTCTGCCTGGCGGGCAATCGCACGGATCATGGACTCGTTGATGTCGACATGTTTGATCTCGACGTTGGCGACTTTGATACCCCACGCGTCAGTTTGGGTGTCGAGCATTCTCTGGATATCTTCGTTGAGCCTGTCGCGCTCCGCGAGCATCTCATCGAGATCGTGCTTGCCGAGCACCGAGCGCAACGTCGTCTGGGCAAGCTGGCTCGTGGCTGCCATGAAATCCTCGACCTGAATCGCCGACTTTTCGGGATCGATGACCCTGAAATAAATCACCGCACTGACGCGGACAGAGACGTTGTCATGAGAGATGACGTCCTGGCTGGGTACATCGAGCACGCGTGTCCGCAAATCGACCCGCACCATCTGCTGCACGTAGGGGACGAGCAGGATCAATCCGGGGCCTTTTACGCCGGTGAATCGGCCAAGTGTGAAAACAACGGCACGCTCATACTCGCGCAGGATCTTGACCGCACTCGCGATGATAACCAGCAATAGGATGATCCCGACGACATAGAAGATAAAATCTCCAAACATGGTCATGCGCTTTTCTCCCTGCCTTCCAGCGGCCGTTGATCTCTGCGCGGCTTGCGGGCAACCTCCAGCGTTAGCCCCTCTCGAGCGATGACCGTCACATCCACTCCAACTGTGAGCCGTTCGGCGGAGACCGCCCTCCAGCGCTCTCCATGGGCGACGATGTAGCCAGTGGTGCCCGTCCAATCGGAAACTTTGCCGGAAATGCCGATCATCTGCTCCGCACCCGTCACGACGGCGTGCCGGCGCGCGGTGAATGCAAGCCGAGCGACAATGAGGCTGAACGCAAGGCCTGAAATGCCGATGCCAACCAGGACTGGACAGCTCACTTCCAAATCCGGCACATCCGTATCGAAGAGAATTGTTGCGCCTAGAACGAGCGCGACCGCACCGCCGAGGCCCAGGACGCCGAACGTCGGCGTATGCGCTTCCGCAACGAACAGCGCAACAGCAAGAACGATGAGGCCGACTCCTGCGTAACTTACCGGCAGCATGGCCAAAGCATAAAGACCGAGTAAAAGACAGATGCCGCCGACTGTTCCAGGGATCACCGCACCGGGCGTAAGAAACTCGAAGATCAGGCCGTAGATACCAATGATCATCAGGATGAGTGCCACGTTCGGATCGGCAATGACCGAGAGCAGGCGCGTCCTCCAATCGGGCTCGACGTTTTGGACGATGAGACCGGTTGTATCGAGCTGTATGTCCGCCTCTCCCACGCGCACCGTATGACCATTGGCTTGCGCCAACAGATCATCAACTGTGGTTGCGGTGAAATCGATGACTTTTTCACGTTCGGCAGCGATCGATGAAAGGCTTGCAGCGTCGCGCACCGCCCGTTCTGCCCAGTCGGCATTGCGATTGCGAAGCTCAGCCAGCCCTCGAAGATAGGCAGCCGCGTCGTTCACTGCTTTTGCCTCTGGGGCGTTGCGCGGCTGTTGCTGCTTGCGGTCACGGTCGTCGTCACCGTCGAACCCGCTCCCACCGAGGGCAATGGGCGTTGCCGCACCCAAATTGGTGCCTGGCGCCATGGCAGCGAGATGGCTGGCATATAAAATGTAAGTACCGGCGCTGGCCGCACGTGCGCCACTCGGGGCTACGAAACTCGCGACAGGCACGGACGAGGCAAGGATTGCGCGAATGATTTCCCGCATTGACGTATCGAGGCCGCCGGGTGTGTCCATTTGCAGAACGACCAGCGTCACTCCGCGTTCGTTGGCAAGCTCAAGGCTGCGTTTCACATAGTCGGCCGACGCCGGGCTGACGGCGCCATTCAATCGCAACAACAGGGCGACGCGCTCCGAACCCGCTGTCGGTGCGGCGGAAAATAGGGATGCCGAACCCAAGATGAGTGCCAGAGCGAAGATTCGAATTGCTTGTTGGCAAAACCTCCAGGATCGCACCATCGCGCGATAAATATTCATAGTTTCAAGTATACGCCAGAATCACCAAAAGATAAGCGGAAGCGTCTTGGCCACCCGCGGCTATCGCACCGCGCGCATGAGATTTTGGAGGCCGGTCGGTCGCCACCAAAGTCTTTTGCCCGTCTCGAGACCTCAGCGTGATCTTCATGTCTTCGCAATATTGATTTGAAACATCAATAAGGAGGTCGTAGACTTCGAATATCAGAGCCTGAGTAATAAAAGCGATGGTTGAATCGTGATTACTGCCGCTCAGCTGCGGGCCGCCAGGGCCCTTCTCGGTATCGACCAGCGGCAGTTGGCCGGACTGGCCGGGATTTCGGTGCCGACCATCCAGCGCATGGAGTCAAGCGCCCATGTGGTTCGCGGCAATGTGGACTCGCTCATGCGGCTGCTCGAAGCCTTGGAGACCGCTGGCATCGAGGTAATCAACGAGGGCGCGGTCAGCGAAGGTGGTGGGCGCGGGGTCCGGCTGAAGGCAACCGCCAGCGTCGAGCCCATGCAGCGGAAATCCTCCAAAATACCGGGAACAATGCGCACACCGAGGCCCCACCCATGACGCCGGCGGTCGTCATGCTATTATGTGCGACGGCTTTTTTGGGAACGGCGATCCTGGCGATCCTGGCTGCGCGGTCCGGCCGCGCGACACAGGTGATCTATGGCACAAGCCTTGTTGTTTCGAGTATCGCCTTTGCGACCGCGCTCGTCCAACTTGCTGCGGCGATCTCTCCCACCTCGACGTCAACGCTCACCCTCCCCATTGGCTTGCCGTGGCTGGGAGCCCATTTCCGGCTCGACGCGCTTGCCGCCTTCTTCCTTGTGGTCGTCAATCTCGGGGGCGCCCTCGCCAGTCTCTACGGCCTCGGCTACGGCCGTCACGAACGTGCGCCGCAACGGGTACTGCCGTTTTTCCCGGCCTTTCTCGCTGGCATGAACCTCGTAGTTCTGGCGGACGACGCCTTTACCTTCCTGCTCTCCTGGGAATTTATGTCGTTGGCCTCCTGGGCACTGGTGATGGCGCACCATCGCGACGCCGGCAACCGCAAGGCAGGTTACCTCTATATCGTCATGGCGAGCTTCGGTACCTTGGCCATGCTCCTCGCTTTCGGCCTGCTCGCCGGCCCCGAAGGCAGTTACGATTTCGCCGCTATGCGCGCTGCCGAGCACACGTCATCTACAGCCGGCATTGTGCTCATTCTCCTGTTGCTCGGCGCCGGCTCGAAGGCAGGGCTCGTGCCATTGCATGTCTGGCTACCGCTGGCACACCCGGCCGCGCCGAGCCATGTTTCGGCACTCATGAGCGGTGTCATGACCAAGGTCGCAGTCTACGGCTTCATCCGGGTTGTCTTCGACCTGCTCGGCACACCGACGGCGTGGTCAAGCGTTGTCGTGCTGGTTCTCGGCGGCGGGACCGCGGTGCTGGGCATCCTGCACGCACTGATGGAGAAGGACCTCAAGCGCCTTCTTGCCTACAGCACAATCGAGAATATCGGCGTTATCTTTGTCAGCCTCGGGCTTGCACTCGCCTTTGAGGCGAATGGCATGGGATTGGCGGCGGCATTGGCGCTCACCGCCGCCCTGTTTCACGTTCTCAACCACTCGTTCTTCAAGAGCCTGCTCTTCTTCGGCGCCGGCGCCGTGCTGGTGGCGACGGCCGAACCGGACATGGAGAAACTGGGCGGGCTCATCCATCGGATGCCGTTCACCAGTTTTGCGTTTCTTGTCGGCTGTATGGCAATCTCAGCGCTGCCGCCATTTAACGGCTTTGTCTCGGAATGGCTGGCCTTCCAGGCCGTTCTTCAAAGCCCCGAGCTGCCGCAATGGGGGCTGAAGATCATCATACCGGCTATCGGTGGCTTGCTGGCATTGTCGGCAGCACTCGCAGCTGCCTGTTTCGTCAAGGCATTCGGCGTGACCTTCCTTGGACGTCCAAGAACGCTCGTTGCCGGGCAAGCACGGGAGGTCGACCGCCTGTCACTTGCCGCCATGTTCGTGCTGGCCGCATTGTGCCTTCTCGTCGGCATTCTGCCTGGGGCGGTCATGGACAGTTTAGCCCCCGTGACGCTCTCCCTGATCGGCACCAGAATGCCGGTACAGATGGGGATCCCATGGTTGTCGATCGTACCGATCACTGAGACCCGCAGTTCCTATAATGGCCTGCTCGTTTTCCTGTTCACTGCGTTCTCGGCGTCGCTTGCGGCCTATCTCGTCCACCGCTTCGCCTCGCGGGCTCTGCGGCGGGCACCCGCCTGGGACTGCGGCTTTCCCGAGACTGATCCTGCAACGCAATATACTGCCGGCAGCTTCGCCCAGCCCATCAGGCGGGTTTTCGGGACGCTCGCCTTCCGGGCGCGCGAACAGGTTGATATGCCAGCGCCGGGCGATCTGCGGCCGGCGCGTCTTACCGTCGTATCGCGTGATCTGATCTGGGATGGGCTTTACGTGCCTGTCGTAGGCGCCGTTGTGTCTATCGCAGAAAAGCTCAATCACCTGCAATTCCTCACCATCAGGCGCTATCTAAGTCTGGTCTTCCTGGCGCTCGTCTTGCTGCTCCTGGTGCTGGCGCTATGGTCGTGATCTCCGCCCTCCTCGTCCAGGCAGTCCAGATGGCAGCGGTCGTGTTGCTGGCACCGCTGCTGACCGGCTTCATCCGCAAGGTCAAGGCGCGATTGCTGCGCAGGCAGGGGCCTTCCGTTGTCCAGCCCTACCGCGACATCCTGCGGCTTCTGCGCAAGGAAGTGGTACTGGCAGAGAATGCGTCCTGGCTGTTCCGGGTAGCCCCTTATCTGATTTTCGCTGTCACCTGGGTTGCTGCGGCGATCATTCCGACCTTCGCGACAGAGCTCATGTTCAGCTGGACCGCAGACCTGGTCGCCATCATTTCCCTGCTTGGCAGCGGGCGCTTCTTCCTGGCACTTGCCGGCATGGATGTCGGCACCAGCTTCGGCGGCCTCGGATCGAGCCGCGAGGTTATGATCGCGACGCTTGCCGAACCGGCGATGCTGCTCATCATCTTTACGCTTGCGCTTGTCGCCGGCTCGACCCAGCTTTCCACCATCGCCGCCTTCATGACCTCTCCACAGGTGGGGTTACGGGTTTCGCTTGGGATCGCGCTGATCGCTCTGATCATGGTGGCGATTGCCGAGAATGCCCGCATCCCAGTCGACAACCCGGCAACACACCTCGAACTCACCATGGTGCATGAGGCCATGGTGCTAGAATACTCCGGCCGTCATCTCGCGATGATCGAACTGGCCGCGTCTCTCAAGCTGCTGCTCTACATCTCCCTGATCGCCTGCATGTTTGTCCCCTGGAAACTTGCAGTCCCGGGGGCGGGCTCCGCCGCATATCTGGTCGGCCTGCTCGCCTACCTCGCCAAGCTTGCGGTCGGCGGCATGCTGCTTGCCCTGTTCGAAACCGCCACCGCCAAGATGAGGATCTTCCGGGTGCCGGAGTTTCTGGGTGCGGCACTCATGCTTGGCCTGCTCGCCACCCTCCTGCTGTTTGTCTCGAGGAGCCTGTGATGAGCGGTCTTGTTTTCGATATTGCCCACATGCTTGCCGGCGGTCTGGTCCTGGTCAGCATGATGATGCTGTATCAGGATCGCCTTTATGCGCTGCTCAACGTTTTTGCGCTGCATTCGCTTGTGCTGACGCTGTCGGTGGCCTGGCAAGCTTTCGTCCAGGATGCTCCACATCTCTACCTGACGGCGGCGATTGCGCTTGTCTTCAAGGCCGTCATCATCCCCGTGGCGCTCCACCGCATGATCCGGCAACTCGGCATCCACCGTGAGATCGAGACCGTCGTCGGCATCGGCCCGACAATGCTGGCCGGTATCGGACTTGTCGCACTGGCGATGGTGGTCATGCTGCGCGTCACGCCTGAAGCCAATCCTTTGGCGCGCGAAGATCTTGCCTTCGCGTTGTCAGTTCTGCTGCTCGGGCTTCTGGTGATGGTCACGCGCCGCAATGCCGTCAGCCAGGTCGTCGGGTTCATGTCGCTCGAGAACGGGCTGGTGCTCGCTGCGACCGGCGCAAAGGGCATGCCGCTGGTCGTCGAGATCAGCGTCGCCTTCTCGATCCTGATCGCCTTCATCGTGATCGGCGTCTTCCTGTTTCGAATCCGCGAACGGTTCGACACCGTCGATGTCCGTGCGCTCGATGATTTCAAGGGAAGAAGGCGGAAATGAACGATTTCTTCCCCGTTCCGGCCTTCGATGCGGTCACGGCCGTTCTTCTGATACCGGTCGTTGCGGCGGCCATGCTGGCGCTCCTGCCCGGCTACCGGCTGACGGCCCGGCTGAACGTCGTCGCGAGCCTGCTGACCCTGCTTGCCGCTCTTTCGCTGCTCGTGACCACAAGGCCGATACCGGGACTGTATCTCCTCGTCGACGATCTCAATATCGTCTTCATCGTCCTCAACGCCTTCGTCGGCTTCACCACCAGCATCTTCAGCGCCAGCTACATCGCACATGAACTGGAAACCGGCCGGCTGACGCCCGCGAACCTTCGCTTCTATCACGCTATGTATCAGACCATGATGTTCGGCATGAACCTCGCCTTCGTGTCGAACAATATCGGTCTGATGTGGGTCGCCGTCGAGCTTGCGACGCTGACGACCGTGCTGATGGTCGGCATCTACCGCACGCACGAAGCGCTTGAGGCCGCGTGGAAATATTTCATTCTGGGAAGCGTCGGCATCGCCTTTGCGCTGTTCGGCACCATTCTCGTCTATATGGCGGCACAGCCAGTCGTCGGCGAAGGCTATGACGCCATGGTCTGGACCTTCCTGATCGAGCACGCTGCCGCCTTCGACCCTGCTCTCCTCAATGTCGCCTTCGTGTTTCTGCTGCTCGGCTATGGCACCAAGGTCGGTCTTGCGCCGCTGCATGCCTGGCTGCCCGACGCGCATGCCGAGGGGCCGACGCCGATCTCGGCGGTGCTCTCCGGCCTCCTTCTGAATGTCGCGCTCTATGCCGTTCTGCGCTTCAAGATACTGCTTGCCGCCAGTCCCGAGGCGATCGCCCCCGGTCCGTTGATGATGACGATGGGGCTCATATCGCTCGTCTTCGCCGCGTTCATGCTCTATCGCCGCCGCGACATCAAACGCCTGTTCGCCTATTCCTCCATCGAGCATATGGGCATCATCGTCTTTGCCTTCGGCTTGGGCGGGCCGATCGCCAATTTCGCCGGGCTGCTGCACATGGTCATGCACTCGCTCACCAAATCGGCGATCTTCTTTGCCGTCGGCCACATCGCACAGATCAAGGGAACGCAAAGGCTTTCCAGCATTCGTGGCCTCACCGAAACGCATCCGGGACTCGGCTGGGGGCTGGTGATCGGCGTCGTTGCCATTGCCGGCCTGCCGCCGCTGGGGATTTTCATGAGCGAGTTCCTGGTCGTGAGCTCCACCTTTGCCCGTCAGCCCCTGCTCGCCCTTCCGCTCGTCTTCGGCCTTCTGATCGCCTTCGGTGCTTTGTTGCTGCGGCTCACCGGCGTTGCCTTCGGACAGCCGCGCGGCAGCACCGCGCCGGCCGAGGCTTCCTACATACCGATGTATTCCCATCTGGCGCTCGTGCTGGGCGCAGGCATTTACCTGCCGCCGCCGCTGGTCGCCTGGTTCCAGCATATAGCCAACCTTCTTCGATGATGGGGAGAGCCGTTCGATGCCAGCGCTGACCGATCTCATTCTGGAAGGCCGTCCGGTTCAACACCATCGCCCCTGGCAACGCGCGACCGTCGATCCAAAGGCCTGGGCATCGGCAACGGCGGCACTCGCGCAAGGGCGCTGGACCTTGCTTGGGCTTTGGGGCGAAACCGCAGCAGTCCACATGGCGTTGCTGGAAGAGCCAACAGGCATGATCGGCGTCATCACTCTGGAAGGACTGGAAGGCGGCTATCCCTCTGTCGCGCAATACCATCCGCCGGCCCTCCGGCTAGAGCGCGCCATTCACGATTTGGTTGGGTTGGTCCCGCAGGGTTTGCCCGATCCGCGCCCATGGCTCGATCACGGCCGCTGGGGCCTGCGGTTTCCACTGGGCGACCGACTTCCCCCTGCACCCGAAACCGCTCCTTATGCGTTCCTGCGCGCAGAGGGTGACAGCCTGCACCAGATCCCGGTCGGGCCGGTGCATGCCGGCATCATCGAGCCGGGGCATTTCCGCTTCACGGCCAACGGCGAGACGATCGTCCGCCTCGAAGAGCGCCTCGGATATGTCCATAAGGGGATCGAGACGCTCATGACGGGCGCAAGCCTCGACCGGGCGGTGCAACTTGCTGGACGAACGTCCGGCGACAGCACGGTCGCCTATGCCTACGCGTTTTCGCGGGCGGTCGAGGCGGCCGTGCAGCTTGAGGTGCCGCCGCGCGCCATCTGGCTGCGCGCGCTGATGGCCGAGGTCGAACGGCTGGCCAACCATCTCGGCGACATTGGCGCCATCTGCAACGACGCTGCCTTTCCACTCATGCACACGCATTGCGGTGTGCTGCGCGAGCGCCTGCTGCGTGCGGCCGACATTGCGTTTGGCCATCGCCTGATGCGCGACCGCATCACGCCCGGCGGCGTTACCGCCGATCTGAATCACAAGGGGGCGGCTGCTCTGCGGGCTGTGGCCACCGAGATCGGGCAGACGTTCCCGGCCTTGGTCGAACTCTACGACAACACCGCCTCGCTTCAGGATCGAACGGTTGGCACCGGCATCCTCAGTCCGGACCTTGCCCGTCAGTACGGTGCCGGCGGCTATGTCGGGCGGGCCTCCGGGCGCAGTTTCGACGCCAGGCGCGGGGCCTGCTACCCGCCCTACGACAGCCTTCGTTTCGAGGTTCCCGTGCTGGGCGAGGGCGATGTCAATGCCCGGGTCTGGATCCGCATTCGCGAGGTTGAACAGTGCCTGTCGCTGATCGCCCAGATCCTGGATCAACTGCCGGCTGGCCCGGTGTGCATCGATATTCCGGATATTGCTGAAACACACGAAGGTCTGGCCCTTGTTGAAGGTTTTCGCGGCGATGTGCTGGTCTGGCTCCGCCTCGCCGAAAACGGCAGGATCGACCGATGCCATCTGCGCGACCCATCCTGGTTCCAATGGCCGCTTCTGGAAGCTGCGATCGAGGACAATATCGTCGCCGATTTTCCTCTCTGCAACAAATCGTTCAACTGCTCCTATTCCGGTCATGATCTCTGAAGGCAGGCACTCATGCGCAAACTCCTCTTCGAAAGCCTGATCCGCGTGCCCCTGACCGAACGCGCTCCTTCCCGCTCGGACGCTGCTATGGAAGAGCTGGCGTCCGCCATCGACAAGGCTGCCCGCCGCCATCTCGGCCGCAGTCTGTCGATCCGCGCCGTCGACGCCGGCTCCTGCAATGGCTGCGAACTGGAGATGCACGCTCTTAGCAATGCTTTCTACGACATCGAGCGCTTCGGGATTCGCTTCGTCGCCTCCCCGCGACACGCTGATGTGCTGCTGGTCACCGGGCCGGTAACCGGGAACATGCGCGAGGCCTTGGAGCGGACATATAACGCCACGCCTGATCCAAAATGGGTTGTCGCTTTGGGTAGCTGCGCGCGCGACGGCGGCTGCTTTGCGGATAGCTACGCCGTTGTAGGCGGGGTTTCGGCAGTCATACCGGTAGATCTCCATCTTCCGGGCTGCCCGCCATCACCGACAGACATCCTCAAAGGTTTGCTCGCGCTGCTCGAACATGTGACTATGGGAACCCACGCTTCGTGATGGCAATCTCCAATGGTTCGACTTTTCCAAGCTGGGCTTATCGCCATAGGTGCTCGGTTCGTCGCCGCGACAATGACGGTGCTTGCGGCTGTTCGACACCGGATCTATCCACCAACTTCAGCACGTCGGTCGCGCAAGAGCAGGCTCAATACCTCCGAGGAAGATCTGACTACGCGCCGGGGTATAGACGCGGTCCTATAATTTTTACCGGCGAGATGAAATGGAATCCACGGAACAGCAAAGCGCTTTCGAAAGCGCCGCGTCCGGAATGATCTACACTTTACCGCGGCGCCCCTCCGTTGCAGGTCGATCGGCTGCGGCGAACGACGCGGCCAAGGCGACGGGTTTGGGGGTATGCATCGAGACGCCGACGCAGCAGGTCGTGGCCGGCGAAGTCGTGGACCGTCAGCTCGCTATTGACGTGATCTCTCGAAAATCAGACGATCAAAAATCCCTGTATGGCACTCTTCTGGCCATTCAGTTCTATTACAACCCACAAGGGTGGGTCGGGCGTCGTTTTGGTGGTGTCGGTGGGCTTGGCGCCAAGCGCCGGCTGGGCGACGACCGGCCATACCTTGTCCGTACTCGTAGCAGAATGATCTGGAAGTACTTCGACAGCAACTCTCTCGCTGCCGTCCTCCTTGGTAGATACATATACATCCATCCCCTCACCAAAGCCGGAGCCTATGATTTTAAAGGGCGTTCGAACAAGTAATGGAGCAACTAAGGTCTCCGGCTCGAGGCGCTTGATTTTAACTTTAGGGCTTGCGGTTGGCATGTCATCCTCCCTAGTCCGTCTTTACATTGGATTAGTCGTTGTCGCCTGATCTTCGAGGAATGAACCCGCCTGACCTTGACATCACGCCACCAGAGCGGGACAGGGCACCGCCCGATCTGGACATTGCGCCGCTCGCCATGCCTCGGGGATCAGCAGAAACCTCGGCCGACAGCAGGATTTGCTCAAGGGTTCCCGTCTCGGCATCGAGTCTCATTGAGACATCGCCTTTGTCATAAATCCAGACCCTCATGTCCTTAGCCAGAGCTCCGAGTTGGGAACCAAGGCCGGTTCGTGCACTCGAACCAGGGGAACGATACAATCTGTCATACTCGATATCACCACCCACATTCCTCGGGGGTGGATCGTCAGGATCGGCTCCGGGGCCGTGGACAACGAAGATGGCTGGTCGACCAAGTTCAATGAACGCTCCCTCGAAGGAGAAAGCAAATATTCGCGCCAGAACCGCGTCGGCTGCACCGAGCTGGTCCCTCAGAAAGTTATTTCTTCCTGCTATTGGCACGCTTAGATTCTGATAAATGGGTCCGCCTCTGAGAATCAGATCGCTCAGTGGGCGCCCGAACAGATGTATCGCTGATACGCCAAGTAAAGTTTCGTTGTCTGCCACGTCTCCCTCCGTCTAGTTGATTGTTGAATTATTGGCCGCTCATTGATCTCGACAGCAGAACTTTCTCGCGATAGTTCATCTTCGGAAGCTCCAGATAATCTATCGGCAGTAACGTCCGCGCAGAGAGGACATGGCTGCGATGTTCGCCGCCTTTGAGGTGCGCGCCGGCGTGCAACTCGCCGATCGCCCGTTGCCCGAAGTTTCTGCTGATGATTCTTGCGAATTGGCCGCCACTTTCATTCCGATCAATCGCAAGCATCGTCCTTGCGACATCGCCGTAGTCCAGAAAGTCGGGAGCAAGAGCCCACAAGGTTTCCGCCAGATACGTCCCGACGATATCGCGTGCGTCGAGCAGTGCTTCGATAAAACCATCTGGGTTGCGCCCGAAATCGCGATCGAAAGCATGCTGCACGGGCGCCTCGGCAGCCGGATCGAACTCGGCAATATCTGCGAGATCCTCAACGGCAGGCGAGATCAAGCCGCGCGCCACCAGGCTTTCATGAAAGATGTCGACGAGGATATCGAATATCGCACCGGTGAGTGGTTGCGAGAGCTCGTGCTCGTCCTTCCACCCACGAGCGAACTCGGCCATCGTCCTTTTGTTGTTTGCAGACCGTATCTGCCGATGCGGCGAAAATTCCGAAAAGCGCGCAAGGCGATTTGCGCGGTAGAGGTTACCCCGCGTCTCCGCGAGAACATTGTCGATCACGGACGGAAAATGCATGGCCGCGATCAGCGACACGCAGTCGGAGAAGGCCTCCTGGAAGCCAAGATATTCGGGGTACTCGGTCCCCGGGTGCGGTACGCCCAGTACGCTGAAGATGATCGCGTGCCCCACCTCATGAGCGATAACGTCGAAATCCAGGCTGAAGGGAAGGACGTGCCCGTCATTTTCGAACTGGCTCCCAACTTCGAGGAAACCATAGCCGTACTGAGCGTTGTCCCATCGCGGCAGGATCGAGATTTCCAGACGGTCATAATGATCGCGAAAATGCCAGGTGAGCGGTTGGCCGAGATAGCGCTCCCACACATCCAGGGTGAATCGCACGCAACCAAAAACATGCGCGGCTTCGAAGCCAGCCATCGAAGGCCGGAGATAGTCGAAATTGCCGCACTCGTCGGGGGTGGCCGGCTCGATGATTTTCCCGGTCCAGGGCGGCAGATACATGTACGGCGTTCCGAGCGGCCCGCGGTTCACACCGTAAGGACCGATCTTGCCGACCGGTTCCACAACGAACATGCGGTTGTCGGCCGGACCAGCTGTCAGGCTACCCAGCGGAGACGATACTTCAACAATCTCAGGACTAGACCGAGCATCTTCAAATGGAGGCTGTACAAAAAGTCTAAACTGGGTGCCCATTCGCTCTCCCCTCAAAAGACTTTTATGATTGCCATTTTAAGTTGACATTCGGCGCTCGCAAGAATTTTAGCAAGTAATAAAATAGAATTAGAAACAGCCTGCCAGATGTACTTGGCGTTATTCAGACAGCTCAACCAATCTCGAATAGCGCGGGTGATTGCGAATGGTATCGAGGTCGGAATCGTTCTTGAACCAGAGCCTCATTTCTCCGCCGACCTGAGGCATCCATACCTCAAGCACGTCAATCGCGCGGTCGATCTCGCCAAGTAGCGCATAAGTGCAGGCGGCATTGTATTGAATGTTTATGTCGTTGGGATCGGTTGCCAGGGAGCGAGCCAACCATTCCAGTGCCTGATCGCGCTCACCGAGAAATGCCAGTACGGTCGCTCCAAGACAGGCAACATTGGCGTTCTCGGGGTGTAGCCGCATTTCTTGGTCAGCCCTTTTTATCCCGATTCGCGCAAAGCTCTCGGCTTTGTCTGCCTGTCCTAGGGAACGAAAGACGTGTACGAGCATGATCGGCGCGCCGTAATCCCCAGGCTTGATTTCCATCGCACGCTGAAAGTAGGTGGCCGCCAGTTCGAACTGACCTTCGGTAACGCAAAATTCGGCATAGTATCGATTGGCTTCGTGGCAATTGGGGCCGAGCAACAACGCCTGCTGAAATGCAGAAACCGCCTCGGCGCGATTTCCGGCGACCGCCAAAGCAAGCCCTTTGGCCGCATGTGCCTCCGCCAGATTTGGATCAATAGCGAGGGCCTTCGCTGTATTAGCAAGAACGTCATCCACCGGAATTTGAACGCCAAACTGGGACAACAGACGCGCATCACAAACCGCGACGCCCGCATAGGCGCGGGCATAGCCCGGGTCCAGTTCGATGGCTCTGGCAAAACTCTGCCTGGCCATCAGATGGTTTGAGCGAGAGGCAATGTGAAGGTACTCGCGCCCCCTTAGATAGTGCGTATAAGCTTCCACGCTTTCTGTCGGCGTCTGCTCGATTGCCTTCTTTTCCTCCGGGAGCAGCTTGACCTTTAGTTGCTCGACGATCGCCTTGGTAATCTCGTCCTGGACTTCGAAGATGTCGGTGAGGTCGCGGTCGTAGCGCGCGGCCCACATGTGGCCGTCGCTCGCTGCGTCGATCAATTCAGCATTGATCCTCATATGGTTGCCGGCCTTGCGGACGCTGCCCTCTACGACATAGGCAACCCCGAGTTCCCTGGCGATGCGCTGCAGGTTCTCGCTGCGGCCTTTCCATGTGAAGACAGTGTTGCGGCTTAGTACAAACAGGCCTGAAACATTCGATAGGTCAGTGATGATGTCCTCGGTGATGCCGTCGCTGAAAAACTCCTGGGCGGGATCGTTGCTGATGTTGGCAAACGGCAGGATGGCAACCGATGGCTTGTTGATGGGTGCCTGCGTGTGGCCGCTTGCGGTAAGCGGCACCTCCTCGCTGGAGGCGACATTGCCCCAATCGGCAAAATAGACATGGACCGGACGGGAAATGTTCTTGACGGTCTTGGCGCCCTGGTCTGCGAAATTGAGATCGAGCTTGTTTCCGACTTCGTGGCGCACAGCCGCCGAACAGGCAATGCCGCCAGGATCTGCAAGGGCTTGTAGCCGGACCGCCACATTGATGCCGTCCCCATGAAAGTCATCCGCATCGAAGATGATATCGCCCAGGTTCAAGCCTATTCGAAACGCAAAGTGCCGGTCCGCTGGAATCCCCATGTTGCGCTCCAGCATGCCGCGCTGGATTTCGACTGCGCATCGTGCAGCACTGAGCACGCTGCCGAACTCGACCAGGAAACCATCGCCCATCACCTTGATTATACGCCCGCCGTGGCTGGCGACAGCGGGATCGAAGAGCTCGCGGCGATGCTGACGAAGGGCATCAAGCGTCTCCTCTTCGTTTGCCTCCAGGAGACGGCTGTAGCCCACCACATCGGCAGCCAGGATAGCCGCCAATCGGCGCTCGACAAGCTCTGCGCACATGCCCGTCTCCCCAACGTGCTGGTGGCAATATTACTCAGTTCTAGAAGCTGGCCGGTCATGTTGCCGGACGATTGTATTACTGACAACTAAAATATGTACCTGTCGCCGAACCGACAGTTATATCTTCCGGATTTGGCCATCTGGCATCGGCGACTTCGACTACCGGCACCCCCGGCATTCGCCGAAGCCGGCTCCGTCAGCTCTTCGGAGCGGCGATGCTCTCCCTCGGGATAAGGCTGCTGCGGATGACGGTACGCACCGTCGCCTCATTCTGCGTCTGGCCAATGGCGCCGAGCAGGAGATCCACCGCCGCGCGTCCCATCTCTTCCACCGGCTGCTTGATCGTCGAGAGCGGCGGCGAACAGAATTCGCAGACCGGGGAGCCGTCGAAGGAGACGACGGACAGATCACCGGGAATGCTCACGCCTCTCCGCTGGACACGGCTGACAAATGAAATGGCCATATCGTCGCTGGTCGCGATGACCGCCGTCGGCTTTTCCGTCAATTTGGCGAAATCGTCCGCCGCCTGGACGCCGATGTCGAAGCCGTGCTGATAATCGAGATGACCGCCCGAGCGACGCACCGAGCCCTCGGACAATCCAGCCGCCTCGAGCGCCTCGAGCACACCGCCATAACGCTCGACATCGTGATAATTGCCTTCAGGCCCTGCAAGATAGAAGAACCGTCTATGACCCAATCGGATCAGTTCGGCGGTGACGTCGCGCACAGCCTCGCGGTCGTTCGTGATGACGCTCTGCAGGCCGGCATCGCTCATGTCGAGCAGCATCGACACGATCGGCAGACCGGAATTTGCCAGCGAGCGCCCGTCGACCTCCGGAAGCTTCGACGACAGGATGATGGCCCCGCGCACGCTGCCGCCAAAGGCGAGGTCGAGAATATGCCGTTCGGAAATTTCGTCGCGATCGAGGTTGGCGATCATCAGGTTGTAGCCGCCCTGGATCAGCGACTTGTTGATGCTCTGCAGCACCTGCGGAATGATCTGGGAAGCGCCGTAGTAGAGCGATCCCGGCAGGATGATCATGATGATGTTGGACTTGCCGACCCTGAGGCCGCGCGCCATGGCGTTCGGCGTGTAGCCCAATTGCCTGGCTGCGGCATTGATCTTGGCGCGCGTCTTCTCGTTGACCCGTCCGGGATTGGCGAGCGCTCGGCTGACTGTCGATATCGCAACGCCGGCGAGCCGCGCGACATCGGCCATCAATGCGCCTGATGGCTCCTCTCCCACCACAGCCTTGTTTTTGTTCATGTTTATTTCGGTCTCCCGGATGCTTCGATTTGCAACTTTAAGGCAGGCGGCGATTCATAGCAAACGTTTGCCAAAAACCGCTTGCTTAAAAAACCGGCTTGGATATTATCTAGTCATGGCAAACGATTGCCATTTCTTAATGCGTTGAAAATCCATGGCTTATTGGATGCGGAACGGCTCTTCCGCACGCGGGTAGGTCATGCCTCGATAAATGGACAGGTTATGGCTGCTGACAGGCTGCGCTTCGGCGTCGATCTCGTGACATTCTTCCATCCCGGCTTCTGGGGCGTCGACAGCCATGATGCGATCGTCGACTATGCCCGCGCCGAACCGCGTGCCTTCTGGGACAAGATACTCGACAGCGTCCAGGCTTCCGGCGTTACCGGTGTCGAGCTGACCTTCTCTCCCTTCAACTGGCAGGATGCGATCAAGACCTACGGTTCCGTCGAAGCCTTCGCAGCCGAGCTGGCACGACGCGGTCTGACGCTGTGCAGCGGCTTCTTAGCGGAACTGGAGGCGGCCGGCGACTTTGCCCAGCCCGAGGCCCAGCGCGCGCTGATCGACAAGGCGGAACGATATGCCGATTTCCTGAAAGCCTGCGGCAGCGACATCATGGTGATCGGCGCCCCCTTGCGCCAGACGCTCGGTGCCCAGCCAGTACAATTCTACGATTTCGACCGCGCCAAGGTGATCGCCGATTTCCTGAACCGGCTCGGCGCGACCCTCTATGCCAGGGGCGTGCGGCTGGCGCTCCACACCGAGGCGCATTCGATCTTTGCGGCGGCGCGTGACGTCGACCTGATGATGCTTTTGACCGACCCGGCTTATGTGCACATGTGCCCGGACACGGCCCATATCATCGTTGCCGGCTCCGATCCCATCCAGCTGGTCGATCGCCATCACGAGCGCATGATCATCGCCCATTGGAAGGATGCGATCGGCCCCATGCCCGCCGACACGCCGATCGACAAACATATCCATGAACGCCACCAGCCCTATTTCTGCAGCTTCGGCCTCGGACAGGTCGATTGGCCGGCCTGGATCCGGCTGCTGCGCGACCGGGCCTATGAAGGCTGGGCGATCCTCGAACTCGATGCCGCGCCCGATCCCGTCCGCGACATCGCCTACGGGCTCACGCTCGTCCGGCAGGCGCTCCTGCCGATCTATCGCTGACAGTCATCCCTAAGACAACAAAACGCCCCGCAAAGAGGGCATTTTCAAGAGGTGGAACAATGAAGAATATGATGAAGCTTTTTCTTGCCGGCGCCGCAATCGTCGGCCTATCCGCCTCGGCTCATGCCGAGGACAAGCCGACGATCGAGATCATGTCGTCCTGGACGTCGGGCGGCGAAGCGGCTGCCCTCAACGTCATCAAGACCGAGTTCGAAAAGCGCGGCGGTGTCTGGAAGGATTCCTCGATCGCCGGCTTCGGCGCGGCCGATGCCGCCTTCCAGAACCGTATCGTCGCCGGTGACGCGCCCGGCGCCAAGCAGGGCGTCATCGGTCTCGCTGCCGCAGATTTCATCAACCAGGGACTGTTCAATCCAATTGACGACGTGGCCGCCGCCGGCAAATGGGCTGACGCCCTGCCGAAATCGATCCATGATCTGATCTCCTATGACGGTAAGGTCTACCTTGCGCCGACCGGCGCCCATGGTGAAAGCTGGATCTTCTATTCGAAGGAAGCCTTCGAGAAGGCCGGCATTTCGCAAGAGCCGAAGACCTGGGACGAGCTCTTTGCCGATTTCGACAAGATGAAGGCTGCCGGCATCGTTCCGGTTGCCTGGGGCGGCCAGCCCTGGCAGCAAACCAAGGTCTTCAACATGATCCTGCTCTCGCAGGTGGGGATCGACGGCTTCCTGAAGATCTATGTCGATAAGGACAAGAGCCCGGCATCCGTCGAAGGCGTGAAGAAGACCCTTGAGATCCTCGGCAAGCTGCGTGGCTATGTCGATGCGGGTGCTGCCGGCCGCAACTGGAACGACGCGACCGCCATGCTGATCACCGCCAAGGCCGGCGTGCAGTTCATGGGCGACTGGGCCAAGGGCGAATTCACCGTTGCCGGCAAGGAGCCGGGCAAAGACTATGGCTGCATGATCGTGCCGGAGTCGAAGGGCATGGTCTACATCGCCGACGCCCTCTGGTTCCCGAAGACCGGCAAGGCCGAGACCGACAAGGCACAGAAACTTCTCGCCGAAGTCGTCATGGACCCGGCCGTCCAGGTCGAATTCGCGCTCAAGAAGGGTTCGGTTCCGATGCGCTCCGACGTCGACAAGTCGAAACTGGACGTCTGCGCCCAGAAGGGTGTCGAGCTGATGGCCGCGGGTGCGATCGTGCCGGATCAGGCAATCGTGCTGACGCCCCAGCAGGTCGGCGCGCTCGACGACTTCGTCGACGAATACTGGAGCGGCGGCTCGAATGATACGGCCTCCGCAGCCGCGAATTTCTTCGCCATCTTCGAGTAGGATAGCGACTGTGGCGTCGGCCTGATGTCGACGCCACAGCTGCCGGCCGCCGCCTCGCGCGGCGGTGCGAGCCCTGCTTTCCACCCGTCAACGAGCTGGCCGATGTCCATCAAACGCAAGCCCAATCTTTCCGCCACCATCGCCCTTTTGCCGACATGGTTTGTTGCGGTCGTGGTCTTCATCGGCACCATGGCCTGGTCGATCCGCCTGTCCTTCACCAATTCGACGCTTTTTCCGTCCTCGACCTATGTCGGCTTGGCGCAGTATTCGAAGCTCTTCTCTTCCGCCAAGTGGCTGGCATCGCTGCAAAACGTGTTGATCTTCGGCGTCCTTTACGTCGCAGGCTGTTTGCTGCTCGGCTTCCTGTTGGCCGCGGCGCTGGACCGCAAGATCCGCTTCGAAAGCGCCTTCAGGACCATATTCCTTTATCCCTACGCCATGTCCTTCGTGGTGACCGGGCTGATCTGGCAATGGATGCTCAATCCGACGCTCGGCATCCAGGCAAGCGTGCGCTCGCTCGGCTGGGAAAGCTTCGTCCTCGACTGGGTGGTCAATCGCGACATGGCAATCTATGCGCTGGTGCTTGCCGGCGTGTGGCAGGGCGCGGGGCTCGTCATGGTCATTGCGCTCGCCGGCATGCGTGGCATCGAAGGCGAGCAATGGAAGGCGGCGCGGATCGACGGCATTCCCGTCTGGCGGATCTATGTCTCGATCATCCTGCCCCAGCTCGGGCCGGCGCTGGCGGCGGCCGGCATGCTGCTCGCCATGGGCGTGATCAAGACCTACGACATCGTCGTCGCCATGACCAATGGCGGCCCCGGCAATGCGACGGAGGTGCCGGCGAAATTCATCATGGACAATCTGTTCGGGCGCCAGAACCTTGGCCTCGCCACGGCTGGCGCGACGGTGCTTGTCCTCGGCGTGATCATCGCAGTCGTCCCGTTCCGCTATGCAATGCACATGCGTGGCAAAGCAAAGGGGGCCGCGTGATGACCCGTCCTAATCCGAATGGCCCGAAGCCGGCACAGATCACCGCCGGGCGCATCGGCCTCTATGCCTTCCTTGTCGTCGCAGCACTTTTCTTCCTTCTGCCGCTCTACACCATGGTCGTCACCTCGCTGAAGTCCATGGACGAAATCCGGCTCGGGCAGATCTTTGCCCTGCCAGCCACGCTCGATTTCTCCGCCTGGGCTACCGCCTGGTCGGGCGCCTGCATGGGAACGGTCTGCGTCGGCATTCGCAGCGGCTTCTGGAATTCGGTGGCGATCACCCTCCCCTCGGTGGCGATCTCGGTCTTCATCGGCGCCGTCAATGGCTATGCGCTGTCGCTCTGGCGGCCGCGCGGGGCAAACCTGCTTTTTGGCCTACTGATGGCCGGCGGCTTGATCCCCTACCAGATCTTCCTCTATCCGATGGTCCGGGCGATGGCGAATATCGATCTCTATAATTCGCTCGCCGGTATCATTCTCGTGCATATCATCTTCGGCCTGCCGCTGGTGACGCTGCTCTTCCGCAACTATTTCGTCAGCGTGCCGGAGGAACTGTGCAAAGCGGCGCGCGTCGACGGCGCGGGCTTCTGGCGCATCTTTTTCGAGATCATGCTGCCCATTGCCGTGCCGATGGTCGTGGTGGTGTCCATGCTGCAGTTCACCGGCATCTGGAACGACTTCCTGCTCGGTCTCGTCTTTGCCGGGCGCGACAACCTGCCAATGACCGTGCAGCTCAACAATATCGTCAACACCACCATGGGCGAGCGGACCTACAACGTGAACATGGCGGCGACGATCCTCACCGCCATCGTTCCGCTTGCCATCTATTTCCTGTCCGGCCGCTGGTTCGTGCGCGGCATCGCGGCCGGCGCAGTCAAGGGGTAACGCTTCCATGCAATCTGCCGTCTCCGTCAAGGATCTGAAGATCGCCTATGGCGACCATACGGTGATCGAGAAGATGTCGATCGATATCGCGCCGCGGGAGTTCCTGGTGCTGCTCGGCCCTTCCGGCTGCGGCAAGTCCACGCTTCTGAACGCCATTGCCGGTCTCCAGGACATCACATCAGGCGAGGTCTGGATCTCAGGCAAGAACGTCAGCTGGGAGGAGCCGAAGGACCGCGGCATCGGCATGGTCTTCCAGTCCTACGCGCTCTATCCGCGTATGTCGGTCCGCAAGAACCTCTCCTTCGGACTTCGCGTCGCCGGCCTGCCGAAGGCCGAAATCGAGGCTCGTGTTTCCCGTACCGCAGCGCTTCTTCAGCTCGACAAGCTGCTCGACCGGCGTCCGGCCGAGCTTTCCGGCGGCCAGCGCCAGCGTGTCGCCATCGGCCGGGCGCTGGTGCGTGAAGTGGATGTCTTCCTGTTCGACGAGCCGCTGTCGAACCTCGATGCCAAGCTGCGCAACGAATTGCGCGTCGAGATCAAGAAGCTGCACCAGCGCCTCGGCAATACGATGATCTACGTCACCCACGACCAGGTCGAGGCCCTGACGCTTGCCGACCGCATCGCCATCATGCGCGATGGCGTCATCCAGCAGTTCGCCTCCCCGGCCGAGATCTACCGCCGCCCTGCCAATCTCTTCGTTGCCGGCTTCATCGGCGCTCCGGCAATGAATTTCGCCGAGGGCCGGATCGAGCGCGGCAACGGCGCGCCGGTCTTCAGAAGCAAGGAGCTCACTGTCGATCTCTCCGGTTATTCCTTTCGAGCGGACGCAGCGGAAGGACCCGCTACACTCGGCTTTCGCCCGGAACACCTTGTGCTCGATGGCGCCACGAGCGGCCTGCCCACCATTCCGGGCCGTGTGTCCGTCGTCGAGCCGATGGGTTCGGACGCCGTCGTCTGGTTCGACTGGGCAGACCAGAGCCTGTCGCTCCGGCTGATGGGCGATGTCACCCTGCAGCCCGGCGATGCCGTGGCTCCCGGGCTCGATATCGCCAAGGCATCCCTCTTCGGCGTTGACGGATCGCGGCTGTAACGCGTCATCCCTTTGTTTTCCCGCAATTCCGGACGCCTTTCGCGCCGTTTTGAGGATTGCTCCAGGACAGGATTTGAAAAGACATGTCTGAGATGGTCTATGATGCGCTGGTGATCGGCTCCGGCGCGGCAGGTTCCTTTGCGGTAAAGGAACTGACGGCACAGGGACTGCAGGTGCTGCTGCTCGAGGCCGGCCCGGCCGTCGGGCCGAAGGATTTCGATCCCGCGCGCAAGAAGGCGCCGGCAAGCAGCATCAATATCTGGGAGCGCGCGCGGGCCACCCTCAAGGGCCAGCCGATCCAGGCGCGCGCAGCCTTTTTCACCGAGCGCTTCAGCCACTTCTTCGTCAACGACCGCAAGAACCCCTATACGACGCCGAAGGGCGAACCCTTTCTCTGGATCCGCGGCCGCCAGGGCGGCGGGCGCCTCCACAGTTTCGGCCGGGTGCTGCTGCGCTGGACCGACGACGATTTCAAGATCCGCTCACGCGCCGGAAAGGGCGTGGACTGGCCGGTCTCCTATGAAGAACTGGCGCCTTTCTACGATGAGGTAGAGGCCTATCTCGGGCTCTACGGCAACAAGGACAACGTGGCCACCCTGCCGGACGGCATCTATGCGAAGCCGGCAAGCCTGACGCCCGCCGAACAGATCTTCAAGCAGGCGGTCGAAAACTGCTGGCCGGAAAGGCACGTCGTCTCCTGGCGCTACATTGCGCCCGACGCCGACCGCATGCCGCGACCGCTGCGAGAAGCAAAGGCGACGGGTGAGTTGACCATCCGCTACGACGCCGTCGTTCGCCGCATCACCACGGATGAGAAGACCGGCCGCGCCACCGGCGCGGAATACATCGATCGCAACACGGGCGCGGTATCGACGGCGCGCGCCGCGACGGTGGTGCTTTCGGCCTCGCCGATCGAGAGCGTGCGGCTGCTGTTGAATTCGGTTTCGGCGAAACATCCGGATGGGCTCGGCAACAGCTCGGGGGCTCTCGGTCGCTATTTCATGGACCAGCTGCCGTGCCTCGCCTTCGGCTCCTTTTCGAAGGCGAAGGGCTGGGCGCCCGACGACTCCGCGCCGACCGACCCGTTCTACAATCCGTCCGGCGGGATCTTCATTCCCCGCTTTGGCGAGGGCGACGCCGCCCGCGGCGATTTCGACTACCAGGGAAGCGTCGGCCGCGCGCCGGTCTCCGAAGATAGAGATGCGCGTCTCGCCTTCTTCGGTTTCGGCCGCATGCTGCCCTATGCCGACAACCGCATCACGCTTGACGTCAGGCGCAGGGATGCCTGGAACATTCCCGTGCCGCATATCCGCTGCGTCATGCAACAGGAGGAGCATTTACTGCTCAAAAGGCAGGAGGAGACGCTGATCGCCATGATCAGGGAGATTGGCGGCGACCTCGAATTCATCGGCTCGCCCACCGGCCTCAAGGAAATGGGCAAGGGCGCCTTTCCCGAAGCCGACGCCTTCAGCCGCTTCATGTTCCGCAAATGGTTCCGCAAGACCATGTGCATGGGCGCCGCAATCCATGAGACGGGCGGCGCGCGCATGGGCGAAAACCGGCAAGTTTCCGTGCTCAATCCCTACAACCAGGTCTGGGATGCCCCGAACCTCATCGTCACCGACGCCAGCGCCTTCCCCGGCAGCGGCATCGCCGGCACGACGCTCACCGTCATGGCCCTGACGATCCGCGCCTGCCGGAATCTTGTCGACCAGTACCGGACAGGACGGCTGTAGCCGCGCTTGGAACGAGGGACCCGGGTAAACCGTTTCAGTCTTCGATCAGTGGTCGTCATATAAACTTCGCACTGACATGCTCCTGTCAACAAAAGCAGGAAGGGAAACACATGTCGCAAACACATCAGGACCAGCTTAGCCGTATAAAGGCCGAGATTGCCGATAGCTTCGATGAAGAGCTGGAAATGCAGATGGAGGAAGACCGGCTGGATGATCTGGTCGCCGAAGGAATGTCGGAATCGGCGGAGCAGACGATCGAGCGAAAGACCTACTTCCGCGAACTCTTCCGGCTGCAGCATGAACTGGTGCGATTGCAGGATTGGGTTCAGCATAAGAAGCTGAAGGTGGTCGTGCTGTTTGAAGGCCGGGATTCGGCTGGCAAGGGAGGCGCGATCAAGCGCGTAACCCAGCGGCTCAATCCGCGCGTTTGCCGGACGGTCGCGCTGCCCGCGCCTACCGAGCGGGAACGTCATCAATGGTATTTCCAGCGTTATGTCCCGCATCTTCCGACCGCCGGCGAAATGGTGCTCTTCGACCGAAGCTGGTACAATCGCGCCGGTGTCGAGCGCGTCATGGGGTTCTGCACCCCTGATGAACTCGAGGAGTTTTTCCGCTCGGTGCCTGAATTCGAACGGATGCTCGTCCGTTCCGGCATCGTGCTGATCAAGTACTGGTTTTCGATCACCGACGAGGAGCAGGAATTCCGCTTCAAGATGCGCATCCACGATCCGCTGAAGCAATGGAAGCTCTCACCGATGGATATGGAAAGCCGTGTCCATTGGGAGGAGTACACCAAAGCCAAGGAAGAAATGCTGGTGCGGACACACACGGAGGACGCACCCTGGTGGGTTGTACAGGCCGTGGACAAGAAACGCGCGCGTTTGAACTGCATTGCCCATCTTCTCGATCAGATCCCTTACGAGGATGTTCCGAAACCTGAGATCCAGTTGCCGGACCGCATCCGTCACGCTGATTACAACAGGGCGCCGGTTCCGACTGAAATGCTCGTGCCGGAGCGCTATTGACAGCATAGCCCCAACGCGGCCCTAAATCGGAAATCGATTCAGGGTTGCTACGCTACGCCATGGAAGAGCGTGGCGTAGCGTTGGAACGCCGGCGGCCTTCAGGCGGCGACATCAGGCATGCGGTTCAATTCCGAGACGGCGTCATCCGGCAGCACGAGCCCGGCGGCGGCGAGGTTCTCCCTGAGATGGCCGACCGACGAAGTGCCGGGGATCAGCAGGATGTTTTCCGCGCGACGCAGCAGCCAGGCGAGTGCCACCTGCATAGGCGTGGCATTAAGGCGTGCGGCGACATCGGCCAGGGTGGAAGATTGGAGCGGACTGAACCCGCCGAGCGGGAAGAACGGTACATAGGCAATGCCGTCGCGCGCGAGGTTGTCGATCAGGGCATCGTCGGCCCGATGCGCCAGATTGTACTGGTTCTGCACGCAGACGATCTCGGTGATCCCACGCCCTTCGGTGATCTGCTTGGATGTGACGTTGCTCAGCCCGACGTGACGCACCAGGCCTTGCCGCTGAAGATCGGCCAGCACCGTCAGCGGTGCTTCGATCGACCCTTCGGCCGGGCCGTGCACGTCGAACATGAGCCTCAGATTGACGACATCAAGCACATCGAGGCCGAGATTGCGGAGGTTGTCGTGTACTGCCTCCGTCAGCTCTTCGCGCGAGAAGGCCGGAATCCACGATCCATCCGCGCCGCGCCGGGCGCCGATCTTGGTGACGATAACGAGATCGTCACGATAGGGATGCAGCGCCTCGCGGATGATCTGGTTGGTGACGTGCGGGCCATAGAAGTCGCTGGTATCGATGTGGTTTACGCCGCTCGCGACGGCCTCTCGCAGCACAGCCAAGGCCGCGCCATGATCTCTGGGCGGGCCAAACACGCCGGGCCCGGCAAGCTGCATGGCGCCATAGCCGAGCCGCTTCACGCTGCGGCCGCCGAGGTTGAACGTGCCGGACTGATCGGTAATGGACATGATCTAATTCCTTTCAAGAGATGACGCCAAGATAGGCCCCAAGATAAGCCCAAGATAAGCATTGTCGGCGCGTGTGAAAATTGGCTACAATCCGCACGGGCTGTGCGGAGTGGCGAACAGTGAAAGCAGATCTGGGTGACCTTAATGCCTTCGTTGCCGTGGCGCGTGCCGGGGGTTTTCGCGAGGGCGCGCGCATAAGCGGCAGCAGCGCCTCCTTCCTCAGCGAAGCGGTGCGTCGCCTGGAGGCGCAGCTCGGCGTCAGGCTGCTCAACCGGACGACCCGCAGCGTCGTGCCGACCGAAGCGGGCAAGGGCTTGCTCGCGCGGCTCGGCCCTGCTTTGAGCGAGGTGGAGTCTGCCCTCGACGTCGTCAACGGATTTCGCGACAGGCCGGCCGGTGCGTTGCGCCTCAATGTGCCGGTCAGCGCGGCGCGGCTGGTGC
Organism: Rhizobium sp. LARHSG275; assembly: GCF_052871115.1. Lineage (NCBI taxonomy): Bacteria > Pseudomonadati > Pseudomonadota > Alphaproteobacteria > Hyphomicrobiales > Rhizobiaceae > Rhizobium > Rhizobium sp. LARHSG275. Next base: position 29,482 of record NZ_JBIXJN010000006.1, read on the forward strand.
TGCCGGCCATCGTTCCACCGTTCCTCGCCGCCTATCCCGATATTCGGCTGGAGGTGGTCACCGACGAGAGCTTTGTCGACGTGATCGCGGCCGGCTGTGACGCCGGCATCCGCTATGACGAGCGGCTGGAGCAGGATATGATCGCGATACCGATCGGGCCCCGCGTTCAGCGTTTCGCCATCGCAGCCTCCCCCGATTACCTGGATCGCCGTGGCCGGCCGCAACATCCGAGCGAGCTGCTCGGCCATGCCTGTCTGTTGGGTCGCTTTTCCAGCGGTGCGATGACGGCGCCGTGGGAATTCGAGCGCGATGGCGAGATCGTGCGAGTCGATCCGACGGGGCCGCTGATCGTGCGGGTCGGCGGAGCGACCGACCTGGCCGTCGATGCAGCGATATCGGGAACAGGCATCGTCTGCCTCTTCGAGGACTGGTTGCGCCCGCATCTCGACAGCGGCGTGCTCGAGCCCATCCTCGAACCGTGGTGGCAGCGCTTCTCCGGGCCATTCCTCTATTATCCCGGACGTCGGCTGGTGCCGGCGCCGCTCCGGGCGTTCATCGATTTCGTCAAGGCATCAGCCAATCAGGCTTGATGTTTGTCGGCCACAGGGAACGTCGTTGAGCGCTTCTATGCGTTAGAGCGTGACCTCGGCATTGTCGCCCATGTCAGGTTTGCTGTTCGAGACCGCGGCGGCGGCCATCTTGATATAGCTGATGATCGTGCCCGGGCTGTCCCAATATTCGGCCGAAGACGGGGTCATCTTGAGGATGCGGATAGAAGGATCGTCGGGATTGTCCCACCACGCCTTTGCGGGCGTCGCCCATAATTCCCTGATCTTCTCCCGGTCGTTCTGCACCTCGGCCGTCCCCGATACGGAGACATATTTCTGTCCCTTGGTGTCGGCAAAGGCCAGGCAGACGTTTGGCCAGCGGGCGATCTCATCGTCCTTGTGACTGCTGACATCCGTCAGAAAATAGATCGCATTCTCGAGCTGGGCGGTATAGGCGGACATCGGGCGGGCTTTGAGATCGTCGCCGCTGCGGGTCGTCAGCATGCAAAAACCGATCCTGTCGATCAACTCCCATACCCGCGTCACATCGTCATGGTCGGTCATCGTCATCTCCATCTGTGCAAAAGACGAAGGAACCATCTGCCGAGGCCGATGTTCCGAATGGGCGGTCTATTCAGCCAATTCCCTGAAGGTGATAGAATAACGCAGGCGGTCGACGGGCGGGATGGAATGTTCCCAGAGCGTTCTTGAAGCGCCAGCCATGAGATAGGCCGAGCCGGGTTCAAGGACGAGCGATCGCCGCTGCCATTTGGCACCGTCACGCCGCCTGAGCCTGAAGGTGCAAGACGAGAGCAAGGAGACACCGACGACCCGGCCGAAGACCAATTTGTCCTTGTGCCAGCCGATCGGAGCACCCGGGCCATACTCGGTGACCAGCGCCTGCACGAGCGCATCGGGCTCGATGCCGGCGAAGCGCGCCACCACTTCGCGAATGGGAAGCAGCACCGACGGCATCGCATCGGCTCTTCTGACACGCTGGCTGTCGAAGTCGTATTTCCAGCCGAAGGAAACCGTCCTGCGCTTGCCCTCAAACCCATGAAAGTCGAAGGCTTTGAAGGCAAGGGTCGGCATTGCCTCAAGAACCGTGCGCTGAAGATCCGGACGAACGATCTCAGCAGAATATCGGAACCCCTCAGGGAGCGTCCGGTCCGCCGCACGAAAGAGATCCTCCTGCACGATGATGCTCACTGCGCTCGTGCCTCAATGGACGCTTGGGGTTTTCATGGTCATCGCGAAGTCTTCGGCGACCAGTTCGCTGACGGCGATGAGGATTTCCTCCCGGGAAAAGCCCGATGTCAGAGCGCGCTGGATCAGATCCTGCAGATCCGGGTCCACCACATCGCGGCAATCCTCGAGGCGTTCCTCGGAAACGGTGAGGCTATTGAGTTCGTCCATTGTCTGTCCTTTCGGGGAATGTACCCACTGAAGTCCGGCAAAAGCCGGTTTGGGAATGGGTTGCTAGCGGGCAGTGGCGACCCGGTTCGGCCCGGCAAGCAGGCCTTCACGCTGCATCTTCTTGCGTGCAGCCTTGCGCTGACGGCTGATCGCCTGCGGCTTTTCCCTGACGCGTCGTTCGGACGGCTTTTCATAAGCGCGCCGTTCCTTCATTTCACGGAACAGTCCTTCGCGCTGCATTTTCCTTTTCAAGACCCTGAGCGCTTGATCGACATTATTGTCTCTGACGAGTACCTGCATTTCAAGTTCTCCTTGTTTGGGTGGTGCGACGATCGCCGCTCAGCCGAGCTGCTCGGCGATCAGAGCCCGCAATTCGCAGCGGGTGAGAAGGCAGGGAAACGGCTTCCAGCTCCCAGCAACGCGGCGGACAGCCTCGTCATTCTCACGCGGTCTCGCCGCCGCAACCGCGGTGGCTGTATTTATGTGGTTCAAAAAGAAATCCTTTGCCGATCTAGGTCGGCGTCATCGATTGTTTGTGGGATTGCCCGTCACGCAGCCATAACGGCGCGTACGGATGTACAAGCGTTTCAATCATGGGCCAGCAACGGCTTAGATTTCCGCTTGATCGGGTATTTCCGCAACATAGGTATCGGCGGGTAAAATTGCAACGGATGGCCCGGGTGGCATGGCGCGGGCATCGCTAATCGCCTTTAGATATACTCAGTGCCGTTTTATTCAAGTTAACCGGGTATAGTTTTTGTCAAATTTTCTTCAATTTGGCTTGAAAGTGACATTGATCCGCCGAAATGGAAGCAACGGAGGAGATTGGTTTCGAAATTAACCTTCTGTTAAGTAGGCCATTGACTTGTAGTATTAATGGGTTGTTAAAGGAGCCGCTCGCTGAGGTCAAAATTGACCCGCCAATAAACAATTTGAGGAGAGAGCTATGGCTTCGCCGATACATGCAACTGATGATAGTGCAACATTTAAAGAAACCGACGTTATTTCCGGAAATCTGCTTTCCAACGATTCCTCCGACAACGGCCACCTGTTCCTGCGCGCCTTCGATGGCGCGAGCGTTGGCGCCAAGGCCGGCAACAGCCAGGTCACCGAGATCCAGGGTGACTACGGCACCTTCTTCGTCAAGCCCGATGGCAGCTACACCTATGTCCTGAGCGCCGCTGCCAAGATCGGCTTCACCAATGGTGAATTGATCCAAGAGAAGGTCTCGTACAAGATCTCCGACGGCAGCGGTCATACCGATGTCGGCCTGTTCACTCTGAACATTCAGGGCGTAACCCAGGTAAAGCCGATTGCTGTCGACGACCACTACAGCTTCAACGAAGGCAGCGTCATCGGCGGCAACGTCCTGGACAACGACATTGCTGGCGACAACGGTAAGCTCTTCCTCCGTCAGTTCGATGGCACCAACGTCAGCGCCAAGAGCGGCCTCGACGCTGTTACCGACATTGTCGGCGACCATGGCGTCTTCCACGTCAAGCCGAATGGCGAATTCACCTACACGCTGACGGAAGACCTGGCTGCCGGCCAGAACGTCACGGAAACCGTCCAGTACTACAAGATCTCCGATGGCCAAGGCCACACGGATGCTGGCGTTCTGACGCTCAACATCACGGGCACCGACGCTCATCTTGCTTGATCAGCAGCAATAAATCGGTGAGACACAACGCCCGCCGCGCAATCGGCGGGCGTCTTCGTGTATCCGCTTATCACATCAGCCGGTCCGCAAAGCGGTATAATACTTTTTAGCTAGTTCTTATAAATGCCGGCGTGGCGTAGTCTCGATGTTCGGAGGACACGCCGTGACCGAACACATCGAACCCAGGCAGATCGAAACAGACGATCTGACGAAAGTCTGGTCCGTGACGGAGTTTTGCGTGCGTCACCGCATAGATACCGAGGAACAAGCGCTGCTGCTCAAACTTTTCGGGCCGTTCGCGACTGCCTCCGAGCTGATCCACAATGCCAGGCGCGCCCCAAGATTTAGATAGGGGGCGCTCGACCTGGTGGCCTGCTTGGGAGCGCCTGTGGGCTCCGACTCGCGACGCTAGGCTTGCTTTCCGGCCACCTCACGTCCGGCACGTATCACTGCGTCTGCGGTGATATCGAACTTCTTGTAAACGTCATCGATTTTGCCGGATGCTCCGAATTCATGCATGCCGACGAATACGCCGTCCAAGCCGAGATAGCGGTCCCAGGAATCCTGCACGCCTGCTTCGACGGCGACCCTGGCTCGGCTGTCGCCCAGCACCGATTTCTTGTAGGCGGCATTCTGCTTCTCGAACAGCAGCCTGCACGGCATCGAAACCACGGCCGTGCGAATACCCTCGCTCTGCAGCACCGAGCGGGCTTGGACCGCCAGATGCAGTTCCGAGCCGGAGGCAAGGATCGTCAGTTGCCGCTCGCCGCCTTCAGCTTCCTGGAGAACGTAGGCTCCCCTTGCTGAGCGGTTCTCGTCAGACGGGTCGCGGCGTAAAAGCGGCATTGGCTGGCGGGACAGAGCAATCAGTGCTGCCTGTCGCGGCGCATCCAAGATCGCCTCCCAGCACTCGGCCGTTTCGATTGGATCGCCCGGGCGATAGACGGCGAGCCGGGGAATGGCGCGCAATGCGCTCAGATGTTCGATCGGCTGATGTGTCGGCCCGTCCTCGCCCAATCCGATCGAGTCATGTGTCATCACGAAGATCGAACGCACTTCCATTATCGCCGCGAGCCGGATCGCCGGGCGGCAATAGTCGGAAAATGTCAGGAACGTGCCGCCATAGGGAACAAGCCCCCCATGCAGCGCCAAGCCGTTCATCACTGCCGCCATGCCGTGCTCGCGGACACCATAGTGGAGATAGGATCCGCCATATTCGCCGGGCTTGATCTCGACCTGGTTCTTGGCCTTGGTGTTGTTCGAAGGCGTCAGATCCGCCGAGCCGCCAAGAAGTTCGGGGATCGCATCGAAGAGATGGTTGAGCACGATGCCGCTCGCCTGGCGGGTGGCGAGATCCTTTTCGGAGCCTGACAGTTCCCGCTTTGCCGCAGCAATGGCGGCGCGCCAGCCGGATGGAAGCTCTCCTTTTATCCGCCGCTCGAAATCGTCTCGCTTACCCGGCGAAGCAGTCTGGGCGCGGACCGCCCAGGCCATCCGCGCCGACTGCCCTTTCGCGCCGATCTTTCGCCAGTCGCTCAGGAGCGTTTCCGGTATTTCGAAGGGCGGCGACGTCCAGCCGAGGATCTTGCGGGCGCCGGCGATCTCGTCTTCGCCGGGTGCGTCGCTATGGGCCTTCTGCGTTCCCGCCCTGGTCGGGAAACCGAAGCCGATGATGGTTTTGCAGGCAATCATAGACGGCCGATCGGTCACCTTCTGCGCTTCGATGATTGCGGCGCGGATCGCATCGGTATCGTGACCGTCGATTTGCTGGACGTGCCAGTTCGCCGCGCGGAAACGCGCCGGGTGGTCGTCGGATTCGGCAAGGCTGGTCGCACCGTCGATCGAGATCGAGTTGTCGTCCCAGAAGGCGATCAGCTTGCCGAGCTTCAGATGTCCGGCAAGCGATATTGCCTCGTGGCTGATGCCTTCCATCAGGCAGCCGTCACCCAGGAAGACATAGGTGTGATGATTGACCAGATTGTCGCCGAACGAGGCGTTCATGATCCGCTCGCCGAGCGCCAAGCCAACGGAGTTTGCGATCCCCTGCCCCAGCGGGCCGGTCGTCGTTTCGATGCCGGTGGCGTGACGATATTCGGGATGACCCGCCGTGCGGCTGTCGATCTGCCGGAAGCGTTTGATCTCTTCGATGGTCATATCCTTGTAGCCCGTCAGGTAAAGCAGGCTATAGAGCAGCATCGAGCCGTGACCGTTGGAAATGACGAAGCGATCGCGATCGAACCAATATGGATCGGCCGCATCGAACTTCAGAAACTCGGAGAAAAGCACCGCAGCGATATCGGCCATGCCCATCGGCATGCCGGGATGACCGCTCTTTGCCTGTTGAACCGCGTCCATGGAGAGGAAACGAATGCAGTCGGCGAGATCCCGAAGGCGCTGATCCTTGGGAGCTGGGAATGTCTTCGGGGCTTGTGAGGTGTCCGGCATTGGGAGAAACTCCTCGCGATACGTGGATTGTGAAGGCAGAGACCGTCTGCCTCGCTATCTCGTTCACCGTAGTGCTGTGAGCTCGCCACGGCGAATTTGATGGGTCCAGTTGAACCTAGTGCGGAGTTTCCGGTTGTGGATACCATCTGCGCCAGGAAAGACCGATTTCCGGGACCTGATCGTGTCGAGCCCCTCAATGACCTCGCAGGTCAAGGCAATATTCCTGAATTGCTCCTCACTCTTTGCACAAAATCTGCAATCCGGTCGGGCATCTCCATGCCATGAGCAAGAACGACATTCCGCCCCGCATCACACCGCCCGCTGTGCCGGACCGCCTCCGCAATGACGGATGGTGGCTGACAGAGACGGGTCGGCCTCGAGGGACTCCCTTCGCGGAGATCTCCGTAAGCATGCTCATCGTGACCGAAGGGCGGCATTTACGAGAGGACCAGCAATGGACACTACCAACATTCTGACAGCACCGATGCCTATCAGGCGCTATCCCGGCCGAATAGCCGTACTGCTTGGTCTCGTGGCGCTGGCAGATTTTCTGATCTTTGGTGAGATGCCCGGGATAAACCTTTTCTTTTTTGCGCTCGCCGTCTGCGCCGGCATTCTGCTCCCGGCCATGAAGGGGCTATCGCCTTCGACGGCGGCTCTCCTGCTGGGCTTGTCGCTCCTGGCTTCGGCACCTCTGCTCGAAACACCGTCAGTAATGGGCTTTGCCCTTTGCCTCAGCGCGCTGATGTCTGTGGCTCTCGTCAGCGGCAAGCTCATGCCTCGCAGCCTCAACGGCCTGCCTTTGGTGTTTTCCCGTTTCGCGCTCGTCATTCCCTTGCGGCTTGCCGAGGATGTCGGGAAATATCTTGCGACACCGGCGAATCGTTCCTCCCTCACCGAAGTCCGGCGGAGCGCCGGCCTCTGGGTCATGCCGCTCATTCTCGCATCGGTGTTCTTGCTCCTCTTTGCAGCGGCAAATCCCGTCATCGAGGTCACGCTGCGCAGCATCCGTTTTGACGTTCTGCTGCAGTTCCTCGATCCCTGGCGGATCGGCTTCTGGATAATGACAGCCGCTGTGGTCTGGGCTTTGCTGCGGCCACGCCTGAAGCGTCGATTTGCGAGGCTGCAAGCCGAAAGGGCGTTCATGATCGTGCCGACCAAAAATTCACCGCTCGGCCATGCCTCGCTGTTGCGCTCGCTGCTTCTCTTCAATGCGCTCTTTGCCGTGCAGACGGTTCTCGATCTCGTCTATCTCTGGGGCGGCGCGGATTTGCCCGATCACATGAGCCACGCCGAATATGCTCATCGCGGCGCGTATCCGCTGATTGCGACAGCGCTTCTTGCTGCCGGTTTCGTGCTGCTTGCCATGCGACCCGACGGCCCCGGCGATAAAAGCTCGCTGATCCGCCGCTTCGTCTATGCTTGGATCGGCCAGAACATCCTTCTCTGCCTGTCTTCGATGCTGCGGCTCGAGCTTTACGTCGAGGCCTATTCGCTGACCGAATTGCGTGTCGCCGCCGGTCTCTGGATGGGCATCGTCGCCATCGGCCTTGCCTTGATCCTGCTGCGTATCGTGCTCAACCGATCCAACGAGTGGCTGATCGCCACCAACCTCGCCTCCCTGATCGCGGTCCTCTACATCAGCGCCTTCATCGATTTCCCGGCTGTGATCGCCCGCTTCAATGTCGCCCACAGCCAGGAAATTAGCCAGGAAGGTCTGCCGCTCGACCTCAATTATCTCTCCTCGCTCGGTCCTTCCGTCATTCCGGCCCTCGATCTCTATCTCCTCAAGCTTCCGGATCAGCTGATCGACCAGAGAAGCCAAGCGGTGACAGTTCGGTACTACCTCGCCAGGAATTTTGAGATGCGCCGGCGGGACTGGCGGAACTGGACCTTCCGGGCGGCGCGGCTGGAGAGTTATCTTCTGTCTCCCATTGCAAGATAGAACGAGAACGATAACAACAGGCACGACAACCAAACGCAGGACTGGTGGATGGCGCCGCGCATTCTCGTCGTCGATGACGAACCTCACATCCGCGACGTGATCTGCTTCGCGCTCGAGCGCGCCGGCCTGGCCTGGATGGCAGCCCGCAACGGCACTGAAGCGATGACCGCCTTCCGCCGCGGCGGCATCGATCTCATCATCCTCGATATCGGCATGCCCGACATGGATGGTCTGGAAGTCTGCCGCCAGATCCGCAAGACGTCGGCATTGCCGATCCTGTTCCTTTCGGCGCGTGACGAGGAGATCGACAGGGTACTGGGTCTCGAAATCGGCGGAGACGATTATGTCACCAAACCGTTCAGCCCGCGCGAACTCGCGGCGAGGGTCAAGGCGATTTTGAAGCGTAGCGGCAATGAAGCGGGGCCTGAAAGACGCCACGCCACCCTTGTCGCCGGTGAGCTCAGCCTGGATCGGCGCGGCAGGACGGTCATGTTTGGCGAGAGCACCATCGCAATGACAGCGCTCGAATTCGCAATCCTGGACGCATTGTTGTCACGCCCTGATATGGTTTTCAGTCGCGAGCAACTGATGGAAGCGGCCTATGGCGCCGGTACCTGTGTTGCTGACCGGACGATCGACAGCCATATCCGCAACATCCGGGCCAAGTTCCTGGCGGCCGGCGGTCAGGGGATCATCGCAACCGTTCACGGTATCGGCTTCAAGCTCGGCATCAAAAGCGGGAGGAAGGCCTGATGCCGGCACCGAAAGTCAGGACGAAATGGCGGCCGACGCTGGCGCTGATCGTCTACGTCGTGCTTCTCGCGGTTATGGCATTGCCGATCCTGATCGTCATCTGGTTTCGTGCCGTGGAGGCGAGTTCGAATCGGATGGCACCGGCGGAAATCGGCGCCCTCGCCGTCGTCTTCATCCTGACGCTTGGCGTTGCCTATGTGCTGACGCGCACCATCACTGGGCCTATCGACGCTTTGATCGCCCGGACCGAAGAGATCGCCCGCGGCGGCAAGGGAGCAATCCGGCCGCTGGAAAGCTATGGAACGCGCGAGATCGCCGTCCTGTCGCAAAGCTTCCTCGATCTCGCCGGAAAACTGGTCGATCGCACCGAATATGTCCGCTCCTTTGCCGCCCATGTCTCCCACGAGCTGAGATCGCCGCTGACGGCCATCCGGGGTGCCGCCGAACTTTTGCGTGACGATGACGTAGAGAGGCCCATGACGACGGTGCAGCGTTTGCACTTTCTCGACAACATCGTCGCCGACGCCGACCGGCTCGATGCATTGTTGCAGCGGTTGCGGGAACTTGCGCAGGCGGAAACGCCCGTGGCCGAGGGCAAAAGCAGCGTGACGGACATCTTATCCTCGCTGCGCGGGCGATTTCCCGCTCTCGATATTTCCAGCGCAGGCGATACAGAAATATCGGTTGCCCTTCCTCAGGAAGCCGCCGGCATCGTCTTTGCCAATCTTGCCGAAAACGCTCTTCAGCACGGCGCCACGCTCTTGGAACTCAGAGTATCGGCCGACGCCCGAACAGTCATCATTCTCGTCCGTGACGACGGCACCGGTATTTCCGACGCAAATCGCCAAAGGATCTTTCAGCCGTTCTTCTCAACCCGCCGCGAGCAGGGCGGTACCGGCATGGGCCTCGGTATCGTCCGCGCCATGCTGAGCTCCCATGGCGGTACGATCCGCCTGCTGCAGATGACCGGCGCCGGTGCCGAGTTCGAAATCACCATCCCGGGACCGAGCTGACGTTCCAGAGACTGATCGGAGCTCTGCGCCGAAAGGCGATCCCCTGAGCAAGGCAATATCTCCAAGCGAGTGGATCAGTTTCCAGGCTCTATCGCCGTCAATGCAGCCTGCGCGATGACATCTGCAATGCGTTTGGATAGCGCCGGGTCGGAAGCCGCGCGGGCGAGGGTCACACCGCCACTGAGCATGGCGAGCAGCAAGATCGCCTGATCTTCCCGGCGCCTTTTGTATTGACCCGGTATCTCACCCTCCGGCAAGCCGACAGCAACTTCATCGATGAGACGTTTGAGCTCTGTCGTATAGGCGCTTCGTGTTTCATCGTCTGCGCGCATGACGTCGGGGGAAAGGCTCGGCAGAGCGCAGCTCTCGCCCAGATCGCAGGTTCTTTTATAGCCGAGATAGTAGCCGACGAATGTCGTTAGCCAGTCTTTCGGTTCACTGGCCTTTAGCGCCGCAATTCCTTGCCGCAGCTCTTCGAGGCCCGTCAGCACGGCGGTGCGAAAGGCTTCGCCCTTGGACTTGAAATGTCCATAGAAGGCACCGTTGGTCACGCCAGCCGCCTTGGTCAATGCATCGATGCCCGCACCGCCATAGCCTTCCTTTCTGAAAACCTGTCCAGCCGCCGCAATGACGCGCGTTCGGGTCTCCTGCTTGTGTTCGGCACTGTATCGCATGAATATCCTTTGTAAGAGTGATCACTCTTTATGCCTTGCTAAGAGAGTGATCGATGTGTATGTATAAAGAGTGATCGGTATATATCAAAAGCGGTCACGGTTCAAACAGGGAGATATACGATGCCTATCACACTCACCGTGCCTGAAGGCCTGCTTTCGCAGGAGGCTCAGGCCCAAGCCTTTGCCGGATTGACGGAGGCAGTGCTCGATGCCGCCGGCTTGACCGGCAATGACTTCATGACAGCCAATATTATCGGTACGATCAACGTGCTGCCGCGGGAGCATGTGCTTGCGGCTGGGGAGCCGGTCGCTGCAGCATTCGTCGAGCTCAAGCTGCCCGAGATAGCGCTGGTGAGCGCTGAAGCAAGACAGTCCTTCTTCGAAAAAGCGGCCGATGTCATCGAACGGGCCGCCGAGGGCCGGCTCAAGCGCGAACACATATGGTCGAACATCGTCTACGCACCTGAAGGGGCCTGGGGTATCGCTGGCCGCAGCTACAACAACGCCGATCTCGTCGGCGCCATCCAGGGTGCGGTTGCCGCCTCGTAACGATCGCGGCGTACGCTCGGAAATCTCAGACTTGACGCAATGCCGGGCCGGCGACACCAAGGCGTCGCGGTCCGGCGCCTTGACGGAGCCAGCCATGCAGCTTGCCAACTATCTGTTCTTTTCCACCGGTTGCGAAGAGGCGCTCGCCTTCTATGCCGAATGCGGGCTTGGCCGGATCACGCAATTGAAGCGCCACGGCGCTGACGGGATGTCCGTTGCGAGCGAAGCCATGCGGGGCAAGGTGATGCACGCTCGTTTCGAAGGACCTGGTATTCTGTTCTTCGCCTCGGACAATCACGATGCCGAGCCGATGCGAGGCTCCGCCCATATCGTGATCACGGACGACCGCGACAGTACCGACAGGCTCTTCGCTCGGCTAGTCGAAGGCGGCAAAATCACGACGCCACTGGCCGTCCAGCCATGGGGGAGCTACTACGGCAAGTTCACCGATCGTTTTGGCGTCCAGTGGATGCTCGATTGCCTATAGCATGATGCCGGAAAGTGTGAGCGGTTTTCGGACGACATCATGCTCTAAGCCTCGCCCCGACCAAGCGGCCGCGAGCACCCTCCCCAATCTCGCGTTCGCGTCTCAGCGCGTCGTATAACCGCCGTCGATAACCAGCACTTCGCCGGTGACATAACTTGCCGCCGCCGAGCAGAGGAACAATGCGGCACCCGCCACCTCCTCCGGCTGCCCGACGCGTCCCATCGGGGTCATGTTGCGCCAGGTCGGAAACCAGTCGGGATTGTCGATGCCGCCGCGCGACAAATCGGTCTCGATATAGCCGGGGGCGATGGCGTTGACGCGGATGTTTTCAGCGGCAACCTCGCTAGCGAGGCTCTTGGTCATCATGTGGACCGCTGCCTTGGAGGTGTTATAGGCGACCTGGTTCTGCGGAATATTGGACACGATGCCCGACATCGAACCGATATTGAGGATGACGCCGCCGCCCTGGCGCCGCATGGGTGCGAGTGCGGCGCGGCAGGCGCGGAAGACGGCGTCGACATTGACGGTCATGATCTCGCGCCAGATGGCATCGGAAAACTCGCCGCTGTCGCCATGAATGGCGATGCCGGCATTGTTGACGAGGATGTCGAGCCGTCCTGTTCGTGAAAGGGTTTCACCGACGAGTTCGTCGGCAGCACTTTCCTTCATGAGGTCGGCGGCGATGAAATCGCAATCGACGCCGGCCTTGGAGAGCCGGCCTTCTGCCGCGGTATTGCGAGTTCGTCCCGTGATGAGGACTTTGGCGCCCGCCTCGCCGAGCGCCTCGGCGATCGCAAGCCCGATGCCGCGCGTGCCGCCGGTCACCAATGCCACCTGTCCGTTCAGGCGAAATCTGTCGAAGATCATGGCCGTTTCCTCTTGAGTAGGCGTTCCGCGATTGTTGAAGCGATCGCACTTTCGTCAGATGTCGGCGCTTTGCGGCAGAATGACAAGATCGCGGATCGTGATGTTGCGTGGGCGCGTCAGCATGAAGAGCACCGCTTCGGCCACTTCGTTCGCCTCCATCAGGCCGCCCGCGGCGAGCGCCTCATCCAGCTTCTCCTGCGGCCAGTCGCTGAGAAGGGCGGTGACCACGGGGCCTGGAGCGACGGCGCCGACGCGCAAGCCATGCTTGGCTACCTGCCGCCTCAGCGTATGGACGAATGCCTGGACCGCATGTTTCGAGGCCGTGTAGATCGGCTCCCAGACGACTGGGATCATGCCGGCAACGGAACTTGTCAGGATGATATCCCCGGTCTTGCGCTCGACCATGTGCGGCAGAACGGCATGCACCGAACGGAATGCGGCGTTGATGTTCAGATTGAGCATCCGGTCCCAGGCATCCGGATCGCCGTCCAGCACCTCGCCGCCGATATAGGAGCCGGCATTGGCGTGGAAGATGTCCAGCTGGCCGGCTTTCTCCAGAATCTCAGGCATCATCCGTGCGACGCTTTTTGGATCGGTGAGATCGATGACCAAGGGGATGGCGTTGGCGTCGAGTTTCGAGCAGATTTCCCGCAACGCTTCCTCGTTACGGTCGACCAGCACCACCCGAACGCCGGCGGCAAGCAAAGCCTTGGCGCATTCCAGGCCGATACCCGACGCCGCTCCGGTGACGGCCGCGACTTTTCCAGACAGATCCTGTCCCATTTTCTTCCTCTGTTTTCTCGGTTGCTTTAGGCTCGGCCGTGCGAAATTCGCGATCGGCGTGCCAGCGAGTCGACGATGACGGCGACGGCAAGGACAGCGCCGGTGATCATGTATCGAAGTGACGATGACAGATCGAGAAGCGTCAGCCCGCTGGCGATCGACTGGATGACGATGATGCCGAGAAGGGCTGAATAGGCACTGCCGCGCCCGCCAAACAGGCTCGTGCCGCCGATAACTGCTGCGGCGATGGCATTGAGATTGACGTCGCCCGTGCCGGCCTGCTGACTTGCCGTCGCCAGCCGTGCGGCGGAGAGCACGCCGCCGGTTGCCGCAAGCAGGGCGCACATGACGAAAGCGCTCGTATAGATGCGAGAGACGTTGATGCCGGAACGACGGGCGGCCTCCCTGTTGCCGCCGACGGCATGCATCGAGCGTCCCCATTTGGTGCGCGTCAGCGCATAGTTCATCGCGGCGGTGAGCCCGACGAAAAGCCCAAACATCCACGGAATGCCGCGCGACTGGTTGAGATAAAACGCGACAGCTTCAAGAGCCAGTGTGATGATGACGGCGCGCAGAAGCAGCCCGCGAGCCGATTTCGACGAAAGGCCGGCGGCCCGCCGGCGCGCCGAGGTGCGGTAGCTGGCGAAAAAGAAGGCAATGCCGGCAAGTGCCACCAGCAGATAGGCGACCGGGTCCGGCATGACCATGATCTGGCCGAAACTCACAAGCCAGGAACCATAGGGGAGATTGATCGAGCCGGTCGCTCCGAGGATATAAAGCTGCAGGCCGAGAACAGCGAGCAGCCCCGATAGCGTCGACACGAAGCTCGGCATGCCGAAGCGGTTGAAGAGAAACGCGTAGAGCGAGCCGATCAGGGCGCCGACGATCATCGCGGCGAGGATGGCCAAGACCACCGGCCAGCCCTGGTTGACCCAGAAGACGCCGACCAGTGCCGAGGCGAAGCCGCTGACGGAGCCGACGGACAGATCGATCTCACCCACCATCAGGATGCAGACGATACCAAGCGAGATGACGCCGACCGTCGAGCAGTCGAACAGCATGTTGACGAGGTTGCTGCTGGAGAGAAACACCGGATTGAGCGCCTGGAACACCGTCCAGATGATCGCCAGGCCGACAATGACCGGCAGCGAACCGAGATCGCCGGAACGGATGCGATCCCCAAAGGCGCGGATCGAGCCGGCAAGGCTATCGTCATGGTGCACTCTTTCGTCACTTCGGTCGAGGAGTGCCGGTGCTGCCGGTTCATTCTGGATGGTCTTCATCATTGCCTGCCCTCCTCGTTCTGTTGGCTTTGCGCCTTGCGGCGCATCGCGCGGCGGGAGACGGAATTGTTGGATGCGCCGGTGATGGCGCTGACAAGCTGTTCGTTGGATGCGTCAGGCGGCATAGTGCCGTTGTTGCGGCCGAGCCGAAGGACGACAATACGGTCCGCGACGGCACGAACGTCCTCCATATTGTGGCTGATCATGATGACGGCGAGGCCGCGCTCCCGAACGCGCTCGATGAGGTCAAGCACCTCGGCGGTCTGGGCAACGCCAAGTGCAGCTGTGGGTTCGTCGAGCATGATCAGTTTCGGCTCGAGCAGCAGCGATCGGGCGATCGCCACCGTCTGGCGCTGTCCGCCAGAGAGTGAGGCGACGGGTTCGCGCACGCTCGGAATGCGGGCGGAAAGCTCGTTCAAGAGCTTCCAGGCGGCGATCTCCATCGCGACCTCATCGAGCTGAAACGGACTGAGCTCCTTGCCGAGAAAGATATTCGCGACGACGTCAAGATTTTCGCAAAGCGCCAAATCCTGGAAGACGGTGGCGATGCCGAGGTCGAGAGCCGCGCTCGGGCTCGACAGGTTGACCGGTTTGTCTTCGAAGAAGATCGCACCCGAGCTCGGCTGGTGCACGCCGGCCAGGATCTTGACCAGCGTCGATTTGCCGGCGCCGTTGTCACCCACCAGCGCCACGACCTCGCCGGCATACACGTCGAGTTCGATATCGGTGAGCGCCGACACTGCCCCGAAGTTCTTCGATATTCCACGCAGACTGAGGACAGGCCGACGGGAAGGGTCAGGAGTATGAGAGGTTTCAGACATTGCCTGGCCTTTCGAAAAAGCGAAAATCGGAAGCGCGACCGGCGGCCCAGCCGCGCTTTCCCTTGGCTCGACTACTTGGCGATGCCGAGCTTCTTGCAACCGTCGGCATAGCGGCCGGCGCACAGCTCCTCGGCAGTGTTGATCTTCTTGTCGATGATCTCCGCCTTTAAGTTTTCGGCGGTAACGACAGCCGGTACGAAGAGCTGTGCGGGCGTGTCGTAGAGCGTCATCTCGGCCTTGATCGTTTCTCCGGCGAGGAGCTTCACGGCGACGTCGGCAGCGGCGGCGGCGACGATTTCGCTCGGCTTGGAAATCGTATTGTACTGATCCCCTGCTATGATCAGCTGCAGCGCGGCGATCGTCGCATCATTGCCGGTCACCGGCGGCACGGGATCGACACCCGCTGCCTTGAAGGCTGCGATGGCGCCGCCACCCGTGCCATCGTTGGCGGCGACCACGCCGACGATCTGTTTGCCGAAACGGGTGATCTGGCCGCCCGCCCATTGCTGGGCGTTCGCGGGCTGCCAGTTGGGCGTATCGAATTCGGCAAGCGTCTTGTATCCGCCGCTCGCGAGTCCCTCGTGAATGCCGTCCTTGATCAGCCCGGCAGCCGCATCGGTCGGCGAACCGTTGATCTGCAGGATGCCGCCGCCATCGGTCGGCACGTTCTCAGCCTTCAGATGCTGGACGAGCGATTCCGCGATCGCCTTGCCAATCGCCTTGTTATCGAAGGAAACGTAGAAATCGGCCTTGCCTTTTGGAATCGGGCGGTCATAGGCAATGACCTTTACACCCTGGCTCTGTGCGAGCTGGACGAGCGATGCGGCGGCCGCCGAATCCACCGGGTCCAGCACGATGACCTTGGCGCCTTGCGTGATCGCCGAATTGAACTGTTGCTGCTGTTTTGCGATATCGGCATCGGCGTTTTGATAGAGAACCTTGCACGACTCGCAAAGCTTCTTCATTTCCGCGACGAAGCCCGGGTGATCGTGCTCCTCGTAGCGGGTCGAGCCCTGGTCGGGCATGAGGAATGCCACTGTTGCACCCGAAACGGCCGTTTGCGCAAAGGCGGAAGTACCGCCCAGCAAGGACAGGACAAATACCGCGGCGCCTGCCGCCTGTGTTGAGAATTTCATCATTTCCATCTCCTCCCGTTGAAATAATTGTGTAGGTTCGTGATTGCACTGTTTTCGCTGTGGCCGTTCGGCTGGATGAACGGTTGCGCCTGTTCCGGCGGTTTGACGTTTTCGAAGACAAGCATCTCCAGTCGCGAGCCGCTCATCGTGTGCCCGCGTTCAAGTCAGTGTCAGTTTTCGTTCCTCCTCCTCCTCGTCCTCCCTCGTCCTTTGGACGTGCTCGTTCGGCTCCTCTAGGCCGCCTTTGCCACGTTGATATTGTCACCCAACAACCGACGGAAACGGGAAGGCGTCATGCCTTTTTCCGCGAGAAACTGCCGGTTGAAGTTGGACAGATTGTTGAAGCCGACCTCGAAGCAGATATCGGTGATCGATGCGTGGGCATCGCTCATCAGTATCTGGCAGGCCAGGTTGATGCGCAGGCGTTTGACATATTGCACCAGCGACATGCCGGTATGGCGGCGGAAGCCGCGCGAAAAGGCGCCTGTCGATTGTCCAGCAATCGCCGCGAGATCGGCTTCGTCGAAGGATTTGGTCAGGTGTTCCCTGATATAAGCGAGCGCTTTGTTGATGCCGGCCGACATGTAACCGGAGGGATCGGGCAGATAGCTCGGGCTGGCGAGAAGCTGCGCATCCTGTGCGCGGCTGAGCAGGCCGACGATCATCATGAAAAGCTCGATACGGCGCACACCCTGCGCCTGCTGCACCTCGTTCATCAAAGGTGCGACTTGCCGGCTGGTCTCGGCGCCGAAAAGCACGCCGCGGCGGGAGGCTTCGAGAACCGGTTCGAAGGGGCCTAGTTCGGCCAGCACCTTCATCGTGTCGATGATGAAATTCTCGCTGAACTGGATGAGCTGGCATCGAAGCGGAATGCTCGATCCCGTCGGGACATCGCTGATCCAGTTATGTGGAAGATTAGGTCCGGCAAGCACAAGGTTGCCGGGCTCGAACTCGCCGATGAAGTCGCCGACGAAATACCGTCCTGTTGTCGCCACGACGAGATGAAGTTCGTATTCCGGGTGAAAATGCCATCGAACCGTATGGTAGGGATAGCCATGCGCCTTCGTTGCGAAAGATTCGCCCGGGCGGATCTGAATGACTTCCAAGTCAGGTTCCATTGTTTCCTCCTCCGAGGACGGCTCGAAGCCCGCCAGCCAAATTCCCTTTTTGGCTTTATTGTTGAAGCGGAGTGTAATGGGCTCGTGTCACGCCCGCCACCACGATTCCCAGTCAAAACCGATACTTTTTTGACAATTGACGCTGCGCAGCCGTCGTAAAGACGACAGCAATCCGCATTGCACATCGCCTAGGGGCTGGCCTCAAGCGGCCAGGGCTGCAATGACGTTTCTGACCAGCGCAGAAGAGGACAGGCGGCTCGTGGCGCAGCTCGGTGCACCGATCGCGCCGACACGCACGGAAACGCCGCCACGCGCATTGGCGATCGCAAACATCGACTCATCGGTCAGATCATCGCCGATGGTAATCGGGGAGCGGTTCTTGAACGGGTCGGACTGGAAAAACCGCTCCAGCGCATCGCCCTTGCTTGATCGTGCCGGACGCAGCTCGAACACCATCTTACCAAGCTGCAATGCCCAGTTCGGCCCGGCGAGCTCCGCATAGTGATGCATCCGGTCTTCGAGCACCTTTTCATATTCAGGCGCGAGCCGGTAATGGGCGGCAACGGCCGCGCCCTTGTCCTCGATCAAGACGCCAGGATAACGCTCGGCTTCCGCGGTCAGGGCACGCTTCAGCGCCTGAAACTCAGCTGTCGCCTCGATCGTCTGCATGCCGGCGGCGTTCCTGATTTCTGCGCCGTGCAGGCCTGCTGTCGGAAATGCAAAGGGTTTGAACAGCGCGTCTGCATAGGCAAGCGATCGTCCGGTGACCAATGCCAAGGCACCGCCGAGCTTGTTCGACAGCCTATGAAGTTGTCCAGGAAGCTCCTCCGGCACCTCGATCGCATCCGGTGTAGGCGCAAGGTTGAGCAGCGTCCCGTCGATATCGAGAAACATCGCCCAGTGGTCCGGTTCCTCCAAGACCATTGAAAGCATTTCCTGAGTAGCGGTGTCGTCCTGCACGGCATTCTCCAAACTCTGCAATTATTGAAGCTAGGTCGCTAGTCGACGGGGACAAGGTGGCCTTTCAGACTCCGGAACATACAGAGGCTGGTCCGCGTTGTATCTCGCCGCCCGTTCGAGCACTCGCGCCGTAGAAGGTACATTGATGGCCAAAAGCAGTTCCGATCCCCGTGATCAGGTCAATGCCCCGCTGGCACATGGCGCTTTAAATCTGCCATTGGTGACGATCGACGACTACAACAACGAACTGCGTGACAAGGATGGTTTCGTTGGCGACAACGCAAATAAAAAGACGTTCCAACAGAAGCTCGACGATTGGAGAAAACGCATCCGCAAGGTCGGAGACGACCCAATAGGCAAGACCGCGACGGAGAAACTCTCCAAGAAAAAAATCGACGCCCTTTTGAAGGGCGATGATTTGGCGGCGGCGGCGTTGGTCATGGGAGCAGTGGAGGATTTTGCGCAAGACTTTGCCGATGTGATCGGCAAGTTTCTGAAGGATAAACGTTGGGGAAAGACAGAACGCATCGTCGTTGGCGGCGGCTTCCGTCGGAGCCACTTTGGTGAACTAACAATCGCCAGGACGATGGTCATTCTCAAAGCGGCCGGGGTCGACGTCGAAGTCGTGCCGATCGTTCACCACCCCGATGAGGCCGGACTGATCGGCGCGGTCCACCTGATGCCGCGCTGGATGTTCAAAGGTCACGAGGCGATCCTCGCCGTCGATATCGGCGGCACGAATGTTCGCGCCGGCGTTGTTAAATTCGGAAACGACGACGTGCCGAATTTTGGGGATGCAAGCGTCTGGGAATCCGCCATCTGGCGTCATGCCGACGACGAGCCGAGCCGCACCGCGACCATCGAGAAGCTGGCCGCAATGTTAGAGGATCTAATCGGCAAGGCCGAGAAAGCCAATCTGAAGCCGGCGCCAATCATCGGCATAGCATGTCCTGGCATCATCAAAGCGGACGGCTCCATCGAACGCGGCGGACAGAACCTGCCCGGCGGAAACTGGGAGAGCGACAGCTTCAACCTTCCCGCCGCACTGATCAAGGCTATTCCTGAGATCGGCGACGACAGCACATTCGTGATGATGCACAACGACGCCGTCGTGCAGGGATTGTCGCAGATCCCTTTTATGAACGACGTGTCGAGATGGGCAGTGCTGACCATCGGCACGGGATTGGGCAACGCGCATTTTACCAATCGCGAGGGAACGAAGGCGCGTTAGTGGAATCCCTGCCCCGTCAACCCTGCTGGCAAGGAACGCACGATCGACCGCGATGCGGGCCCGGCCGGCGCGGTGGAGGATTATGGTAAATAGCAGGTAAACAAGAAGGAATTCCCTAGCCGGAAGCGAACTCGCCAATAAGTTCCGTTAGGAAAGATTGCCGCTTTGTGGGACATAGAGTGAGGTCTGATCGATCGGGCTAGCGGCAAAACGTCGGCGACACCCAACCAGCACCTGCCGATCATACCCGTCGAGGCCTGATTCGCCTAGCATGCGATGTTTTGATATTTGCGGTTGATGACGCATCGGGACGTCGTCAACCCTGTTCGTGCTCGATTGGACTGGTGTCAGCGACTTGGCCTGCCGATTGATCGGATCACCGGACAGACGACCGTAACCTCTTTAACGCCACCTGCCCCCTCAGCATTCCGCCGACTTAGATCGGCAAGAACTTTCAGGCTGCACGCCCCCTCCCCCGATAGCGCGCAGCAACGGCGCTCTCCTGGTGTAAGACCCGAACCGGCATCTCGGAATTCCGGCGATGCCGCATGATCGGAGACAGCGCCGGTTCGCCGGTGCCGGCAAAGATGCGGCCTTTCGCATGGCAGGCCGCATCTGCACGGCACTCCTCGATCTCTGCGCGCAGAAGCGATCCGAGACGGCGAGCGTCGCCGCCGAAGACCGCATTTCAGAGCGGCGCTTGAAAGATGGAGGTCTCCTCCCCTTTCTCGCCTCGCATCGGAAAAGATGGTGATAACGCTGGCGGACAGTTCTCGGCAGGTTCAAATTGCGCTTATCTCTGCGGCTTCACGCAATCGATGCGCAGACGAAAGATGGATCATGAACTTCAAGGGAATAAGCGCTCCGCTCAATGCCGGCCGTCTCGAACAAATGCTCGGCCTTGCGCAACCACGGCGCGATGCCGAAACGCAGGACGCAAATGACAAGTCTTCCGGCAGTGAACCTGCCCGCGGGTTGGAAGCCGAAAGCCTGTGCCGTTCAATTGCCTATAAATGAGAAACGGATTGCCTGATCCGACGCGCCCAAGCGGTGGATGTTTTCTCCAGTGAGTCGGTAATGGCGTTAAAGGCTGGCATCGACGGATATGGGCACGACCGGCATTGTCAGCTGACAACTCAGCTAAGATTCCGAAATTCCACATGATTTTTTCGTCGAATCCGGTTTGTTATCCATTGGCCAACCAAGAAATCGCTTGACGGAATCGGCAGACTCACGATCATTTGCGTAAAATGACCCGATTTATCAGGATTTGCGTGAATGCCGACCAAGGCCGCGATTGTTGAGAAAGCCAAGAGAGCGACTCGAGTTTCGATCGACGAGACGATCGCGCAGGACTCGACGATGCTCAGCAGTCAATTGCAGGTGCTGTTCGAGCGGTTGTTTTCGCCCGACGCCCGCAAATCGCTGCGGCGGTTCAGCAGCACGGAGACTGCCAAGCTGCTCGGCGTTACCGACAGCTATGTTCGCCACCTCGCCGCCCAGGTGGAAAGCATCAATCCGGAAAAGACGGCGGCCGGTCGACGGGTGTTCTCGCTTGTGGAAATCCATGCAATGCGCCACCATCTCGGGCGCACTAAACCCTCCTATCTGCCGATGCGCCGGCCGGGCGACCATCTCCAGGTGATCGCCGTCACCAATTTCAAGGGCGGTTCCGGCAAGACGACGACATCAATTCACCTCGCGCAGTTCCTGGCCCTTCGCGGCTACCGCGTGCTCGCCGTCGACCTCGATCCGCAGGCGTCGATGTCGGCGATGCTCGGGTACCAGCCCGAATTCGATGTCGGCGAAAACGAGACGCTTTACGGTGCCATCAAATATGACGAAACGCGCCGCGACGTAGCCGACATCGTCCGCCAGACCTATTTTCCGGGGCTCGATCTCATCCCCGGCAATCTCGAACTGCACGAGTTCGAGCACGATACTCCAAAGGCGCTCGCCGACACCAACCGCGACGACAAGGATATGTTCTTCATGCGGGTCGGCAATGCGCTGCATTCGCTGGAGCAGAGCTATGACGTCGTCATCATCGATTGCCCGCCGACCCTCGGCTTCCTGACGCTGTCTGCTCTCTGCGCTGCCACCTCCGTCCTCATCACCGTCCATCCGCAGATGCTCGACGTCGCGTCGATGAACCAGTTCCTGACGATGACTTCCGACCTTCTGGCCGTGGTCAAGCAGGCAGGCGGCAATCTCGATTATGATTGGATGCGCTATCTGATCACCCGCTATGAGTCCAATGATGGACCGCAGGCGCAGATCGTCGCCTTCCTGCGCAGTCTGTTCGGCGAGCGCGTGCTGACCTCGATGATGGTCAAGTCCACAGCGGTCTCGGACGCGGGCCTGTCCAAGCAGACAATCTACGAGGCGGGACGCGAGACGATGCATCGCCAAACCTATGACCGCGGGGTGGAATCCGTCGACAGCGTCAATGCCGAGGTCGAGCAACTCATTCGCAGCGCATGGAGCAGGACATGAGCCCAAAAGGACGCGACATCCTGAAGAGCATGGTCGGTGCGGTCGAGCCGACACGGCCGGAGGTGCCGAGCGTTCAACAGCCGCATCGGCCATCGGGAGCAGTCAAGGCGATGAACCTGTCGCTCGGACGGCTGGGAGAGGAAGCAGCGGCCGCCAAGGCGCTGCGCGAATCGCTGGCCTCCGGCGACAAGGTGCTGGAGATCGATCCGGCTGCCGTCGAAATGTCCTTCATCCGCGACCGTATCCCGGTCGACAAGGATGCCGAGTTCGAACGATTGAAGCAGTCCATCCAGGAAAGCGGGCAGCAGGTTCCGATCCTGGTGCGGCCGGACCCGGGAAGGGCCGGGCGCTACCAGGCCGCCTATGGCCACAGGCGCCTGCGGGCCGCCGCAGAGATCGGGCTTCCTGTTAAGGCCGTCGTGCGAAAGCTCACAGATGAAGAGCTGATCCTTGCACAGGGTCAGGAAAATGGCCCCCGTGTCGACTTAAGTTTTATCGAACGGGCATTGTTTGCTCGTCGCATGGATGAACATGGCTTCAGCCGCGACATGATTGCCAAGGCGCTGGCGACGGACAAGCCTGAAACGTCAAGGCTCCTGCAGGTGGCACAGACGATCGACCCCGAGATCATTCTCGCCATCGGCCCGGCCCCCAAGGTCGGTCGTCCACGCTGGTTGGCGTTTGCCGAGAAATTCAGAGAGACGGGCGGACAGAAGAAGGCGCGGGCTGCAATCAGTGCCGCCGGTTTTGACGCGTTGGAGACCAACAGCCGCTTCGATGTCATCTGGAAGGCACTGGAGGAGAAGAGCGCACCGCAGCGGGCCGAGCAGACGCTCCGGACCCAAGGCGGCGCGCCGCTTGCTTTGGTAGCCCGTTCCGGCAAAACCTTTCGCATCACCGCCAGATCGGCGGCGTTTTCGGAATTCCTAGCTCAGCGGTTGATAGGCCTCGCCGCCGAGTTCGAAGAGGAAAATGAGGGAAAATGAGGCAGTTAGACCGGTTGTCAGCTGACAATCCGAATAGGAGATAACGCGCAAAAGAAAAAAGCCCCCGAACGTCACCGTCACGGAAGCTTTCCTCGTAGTCTTGAACACCTCCGAGAATCGCACTTCCGAGAATCGCTGTCAAGAGTATTTGGCGCCGTTTTGGTGAGTGGATTTCTTTTGCCTCGTTGAGGTGGAAGATATGGAAACCGGGAATGTGACGACGCCTTTCGGGCGGCGGTCGATGACGCTTGGCATGCTTGCAAATCAAGTCATGGCCGGGGAGATCAAGCCGGATCAGTCGGTCGATAAGTGGAAATTGTTTCGCGCGCTATGCGAAGCAAAGCCGCTGCTCGGCATCGGCGATCGAGCGCTTGCCGTGCTCAACGCTCTTTTGAGCTTTTATCCGAAGAATGAGCTGGCCCAGGGAAACGGTTTGATCGTCTTCCCGTCGAATATCCAGCTTTCGCTCAGAACGCATGGCATGGCCGAGCAGACTGTGCGGCGTCATCTCGCCGCGCTCGTCGAGGCAGGTCTTCTGCTGCGCAAGGATAGTCCCAATGGCAAGCGTTATGTCCGCAGAGACAGGACAGGGGAGGTCAACGAGGCTTTCGGTTTCTCGCTTGCGCCGCTGCTTGCCCGTGCCGAGGAGATCGAACGGCTTGCGGCCGAGGTGATGGCGGAGCGGCTGCATGTCCAGCGTCTGCGTGAACGCATCACTCTTTGCCGCCGTGACATTGCAAAACTGATCGAAGCGGCCGTTGAAGAAGACATCCCTGGGGATTGGCAAAGCCTATACCGCGAATTCCGGGACCTGATCGAAGGCCTGCCGCGATCGCCGACAACAGCGCAGCTTGAACTGATGCTGGGTGAATTGACGGGCCTGCGCACAGACGTTCTTAACCAGCTGGAAATTCGAGTTAAATCAACAAAACAACGCGGCAATGCCGATTATATCGAGCGTCACATACAGAATTCAAATCCCGACTCCACCATTGAACTTGAACCAAGCTTCGAACCGAAGCAGGGAGCGATGGCAGAGCAAGACAAAGGGCGAGAGGCGGAGACGCTGGAAGAGGGGAGGGCGGAGACAACCCATCCGGGCCGGCAGGAGGAAAGTCGGCAGTCGGGCGGCCGCAACGATGGTGGCGGACTGAAATCCTTCCCGCTCGGCCTCGTTCTGCAGGCCTGCCCGGAAATCCTTGCCTATGGACCGGGTGGTGCGATCCGCAACTGGCGCGATCTGATGACCGCAGCGGTTGCGGTTCGATCGATGCTGGGCGTCAGTCCGTCGGCCTACGAGGAGGCCGCCAATGTGATGGGTGCGGAAAATGCCGCGACCGTGATGGCATGCATCCTGGAGCGCGGCGGCCACATCAATTCGGCCGGTGGCTATCTTCGTGGCCTGACGCGGCGAACCGAAAAGGGCGAATTCGCGATCGGCCCGATGCTGATGGCGCTTCTGCGGGCAAATGTGCCGGCCGGGCGGAAAGTTGGATAGGTCTTCGGCTCCGTGCGGCGGTGCCCGCGCGGCTTTGAGCGGCCGGGTAGCGATGTCGATCTTAATCTTAAAACGCCATCGGAATGGCAGGCGCTCGCAGGCGACCGGGTGATCGGAGCGATCATGAAGGAGGAGAGGAGGGGCCTTGATCCTAAACGCTACTCGTCTGACGTTTGAAGACACGGAATCCGCCCCCCGCATCGATCGCCTACCGTACCATTCATGCGTTCGCACCCCATCGCTAAACGACGACTCGATCTTGCGAAGCTCGCTCCCGCTCATGGTAGCCGTCCAAGGGGCGGGCGTCTTCGTAGTGATCGGGTTAGGAGGCCTCCTGGAACTGTTGGCGGAACCGGGCCGGCGTTGAGGTAAGTTGTGACGAGACGAAGGAGAACCTCGCTCTACCGCGCCCGGCGAGAAACACGTGCAACCGGACATTGTGAAGGCGTGATCGATGCCATCCTGTTGTGCAGTCGTCAAAGACGGGGCCAGGTCTGCGACTCGCAGACGACCTTAAGGACGCAGCCCTTCATTTTCAGCGCGTCGCCGGAGACCGTCAGGGAGCCGTCGTAAGTCTTTTTCGCATCTGGATCGGTGATCTTGCCCTCGTAGCTTCCGTCCTTGCCATTGAAGTTCCCGATCTGCTCGCCGGCATGCTTGCCGGACTTCAACGTGATGCAGTAGCCACTGCCACAGGGAGCGATCGCGGCGGTATCGCCAAGTTCGGTCTTCCAGTTCCCGACGATCGGGTCTTGTGCATAGGCGATGGCTGCGGAGGCTGCGAGTGCGGCGGCAGCGAAAATTATGCGGTTCATGATGTCCTCCTTGGTTGAATTGGCCCGGAGTCTACGCCTTTGCGCCAGGCGAGGCTCGTAGCTTCTGGTATGCTCTGTCCGATTGGGACCTGCACTTTTGCGGAACTACTGATCGTAAGAAAAGAACGCCCAAAGCCAATCCGGAGAGGCATTGCCGGTTCGTCTCGAATACCACGACGTTCCTTTACGATGAGGGACGTTCAGTTCGGGAAGAGGAACGTCAGCGCCACGCGGCAGCCGAGCCCTTGAGGTCCGTCCGTTCACGGGGGCATCCGCCCGATACCGGATCCCGGCCGTGAGGCTGATTGGCTGCTGCAGATTGAAAGTCATTATTGCCGTCCGCAGTTCGGCGCCGGTCGTCCTTCCTCGCAGTGTTTGACTGCTGGCTGCGCCCCATTCGTGCCCGCCAGGTCGTTGACGTGGCTCGCATAGTTGTCTCGCGTATCCTGATCGAGCGCGGCAACGGGCGCGGCTAGAACCAGACCAGCGACGTTGCCCGCGGCGGTCGCCGCCCCGGTGGTCGCAACCAAGATCTGATCGCCAAGTCCGACGTGACTGTCGGTTAGCGTCTGCCCTTCCGAAATGCGCTGGCCAATGAGCTGCACGATTTGTGGCGATTCCGCGAACTTGCCGTGGTTCATGCCGTCGCCGGATTTGATCTTGGTAAGGTCGATCACCATGATCTTGTTGTCCTCGAGCTCCTTCTTATACGGGGCCTGCTCCGGGTCGATGGCGCCGAGTCGGGAGACGTCGCCCCAGACCCGGCGCGAAAACGCCAGCGCCTTGTCGTCACGGGAGACAAACAGCGTGAACTGTGGGTGCTGCTTTCCCATATCCGCAATCTGCTGCCGGAACACGTCCACGTCGACGTCGGGAGCCGCCAGCATGACGTTCTTGAATTTCTCCGGCAGCCGGCCGTTGCGGATAGCCATCTGGCGCAAGGATTCCAGAGCCAGCCAATTGCCCATCGAGTGCGCGAGGATCGAGACTTCCTTCACCTGGGGATCCTTTGCCAGATACTGGAAAAGCGTCTCGAGGGCGTTGCGGGTATAATTGGTGCTCTCACGGTCATAGCCGTAGGCGAGCAGGCTGCCGCGCGACGGCCATGTCACCAGGATGGGCGCACTATGGACGCCGGAGTCGTGAACGATCTGCGCGAAACGGTAGACCGCATCCTCGAACCGATTGTTGAAACCGTGAATGAACACGAGAACGCTGCCGTCGGGAGTCTTCCTGACGGTCGCGCTCAGCCACTTCTTGGCTTCGTCGACGTTAAGATCGTCGGCTTTCACGGTGGCAAAGTCCGTCGCCGGATTGGACGGCAATCTCTTCGGCCAGGCGACCTGTCCTTCCTTGCGAACCTTGCTGGGCGGAATCGAGATCGTCATGTCGGCGAAGGCCGGGGCCAGCGCACGTTCTCCGTTGAACATCTCGCCCGGAACGGTCGACCGGGTGCGGGTCGTCGCGATCAGCATGTCGACCTTCGGCGACCGCGGTGACGTGTCGGCCACGGGTGTCAGCACGTCCTTTGGATGGCCGCCACATCCGGGTAGTGCCATGATCATTGAACATACAAGAAACCAACGAAGCCAGCTCGTTTGAGCCGATACCGGCGCTACGCCACTTTGACTGCCCACAGATCACCCTCATCAAAAAAATGTCTACAGACAGCCCCTCGATCGCCTCGTCCTAACAGTAGTAGACGCCGACCGCGCAGCGCCTGACGGTGCGCCGTGCCACTCCGGCGACGCTGACCGGCGTCAGCGGTCGGCCGATCCGGGCTTCGGCCGGGGTTACGATGCCGTCTGGCACAGGAATTGAAAAATTCTCGGCGACCTCAAGCCCGGCAATGCCAACGATCGCGGCGATCAGGAGCACTCTCACGCGTCTGAACAGGGTCATTGTTTCGCTCCTTTTGCGAGGTGATCGGGAAGCTCGTCGGTGTCCTCGAGCTTCGACAGATCGATCTTCTTGGCGTCCGTCGTATTTTTGAACGTGTAGTCCGCTGCCAGGACGTCGGTGCCCGTCTTCCAGTCGCTGATCTGGATGCTGTACTGCGGCCCCTGGTCGACCTGGTTCGCGGTGATCACGTAGCGGCAGGGGTAGGGATGGTCGCCCTGGGCGATCCAGATCTGCCAGTCCACCTCCTTGGTGCGAAAGGCCAGGTGATCGCATTCGACGCCGCCGATGACCCCGCTGCCGAGATCCTTCACGTCGGTCACGCCGTCCATCAACGTGCCGTAGACGTCGGGCATCAGGAGGTCTGCACCGGGAACGGGCCGATGCAGCTTGTCCCGCATTTCGTCCACGAGGTGATCGATCGTGCCGGGCACCTCGGCTTGCGCATAGAGATTGGCGTCCTTGCCGAACATGGTCGCCGTCTTGCCATCGAATGTCATCTCGACATTGGCAAACCCGCCATGCCGGGTGACGCGGAGCTTGTCGGGTCGGCCCATCTCCATCTTGCCGGAGCTTGCAAGCAGGATCTTCTGATGGTCGGCGGTTACCACCTCGAGATTGGTGTCGTAGTCGAATGAGATCGCCTTCTGAGAGGCGAGATAGTCCGACATCGCCTTCACCAGCTTCTTGGCATCGGTTTCGTCGGCACGGGTTGCCGACAAGGATCCGGACACAAACATGGCGAGCGCCCCGGCCGCGAGTGCGGTCGCGAACTGCTGAGATATTCCTGATGGTCTGGTCATCGATGCATGCCCTCCCGAGCGGATCGTTGCAATCCGGCGAACTCTACAGTCGGGCGACGGCAAACGCCCGTAACATCTGGTAGCATCTGTGCCGAAACGGCTCGGTGCGCTGCCCTCCCGCGGCGCTACCGTGGGACCAGCACAGCCGATCCTTGAGGCCGCCACAGCATCGACGCCTCCACCTCGTCGGACGCGGGAAGGCCAGCCTTTCTGATATCCGCGATCAGTCTTGCCCTGTCGGCGGGCCGGAAGTTTCTCGCCTTGAGTTCGGCCACCACGTTGGGAATGAAATCCGGCCGCATCGCGTCGAAACTGGAAGCCTCGCGGCGGGCGTCGTCCATCATCCCCGCATTCAGGTAAATGACCGCGGCGACGGCATGGAAGAGCGGAAACTTCTGCAGATTCGCCTGCTTGATCTCGATGACTGCAGTCTCGTCGTCATGCAGCATGTAGGCGGCGAGCGCGCGGGTGCCGTGGTAATAGCCGCCGCCGCCTGGGTTGAGGGCAAGAGCGCGGTCGAGCAGTTCGGCACCACGTTGCCATTCCCCACTCATCGCGACACGCGTACCAAACTCTCCGAGCAGTTCGGTATCGTTTGGATTGGTCGCCAATGCCTGTTCGCCGACGTGGAGGGCTTCGGAAACCTCCTGATGGAAGAACAACGCCGTCATCAGCGCCTGATGGGCGCGCGTGTTGTCCGGATCCAGTTGCACGGCGCGACGGGCCGCCTGCAGGCTGCGATCAATCGGA
This sequence comes from Rhizobium sp. LARHSG275, assembly GCF_052871115.1. Taxonomy (NCBI): domain Bacteria; kingdom Pseudomonadati; phylum Pseudomonadota; class Alphaproteobacteria; order Hyphomicrobiales; family Rhizobiaceae; genus Rhizobium; species Rhizobium sp. LARHSG275. The sequence goes on from NZ_JBIXJN010000006.1 coordinate 58,418, forward strand.
GCCGACCCGTTGGTGCTCGGATTGAACCGAAACCGATCCTCGTCGAGATAAATGATGGAAAGCATCGCCCATGCGGTGGCAAAGGATGGATAGCGGGCGACGGCTCGTTCGAGGCACTGCCGCACGTCCAAGTGCCGTGCGGCACTCAATTCCGCACGGTATCCATAGAAGCTCAGCGTGCAGGCGTAAGCGCCAAGATCGTCAGGGGGCGGATTGGAGACGTCAGCCTGAGCCATGATGCCGTAGGGCTGGGCCACTGCGCTCGCCACCTTGTTTGCGACATCAGACTGAATGCCGAACAGATCGCCACTCTTAATGTCGTCGTCGTAGGTCTGCGACCACAGGATTTCGTCATTCTCGGTACCAAGCAGGCGCGCCGTCACGCGAATGCGGTTACCCGAAACACGAACGCCGCCCGCAAGGAGGAAGCGAGCGCCCAGCTCGCCACGCACCTGAGACGCCTCGACGCCGGAGGGCAAGGACTTCGATGTCTCACGACCAAAAACCCTGATTTCCTTGAAGCGAGGAAGGGCGGTCAGAAGCTCCTCGGTCAGCCCCGCCGTATAAAGGGCAGCCTGCGGCCCGTCTCCGAGATTGGCGAATGGGGCGACGACGAGCGTCGGACCTTCCTCGATGGATCCCTGCGATGTCGAGCCCAACCTTATGGGTAGTAAGTAGGCAGAAACAGCCAGCGCCACTATGACCACACCGAGCATGATGCCAGCTCCAAGACCGAACGGCATCAGTTTCTGTAATCGTTGACGCACTGTTGTAAGCCGGTCGTCGGAAGACGCCGGAACCTCTTCATTCCAGACGAAAGATGGTGCGTAACCGCCTTTGGGGATGTCGATCCTGATCGGATCATTTTGTCCGGCGACCAAATAGTAGCGCTCCAGCGTGCGCCGCAGCCGACCAGCCTCGATACGGACTACGGGATCGTCCTGCTTGAACCCTTCGCGCCGCTTGAACACTTCGATGGCAATCGAGTAGCCCTTGATGCGCTCGGCGCGGCCCGCAAGCGCCTCCTCCGTGACATAGGTGAGGAAGGCGGCGCTTCGGCCCACCTTCGGAAATTCGCAACTGGAAAAGATGCGCTCGAGCTGAGCGCGAATATCGTCCTGGTTCGGTGGCGCGCGTGACAACCACGTCGCAACATCGTGCTCCGCTAGCAATTGGTTCTGCACGGCTTGCTCCTCACCCGCTCTTGAGGGACGCGTATGCAAGAAATGATTTTATTATCCCTATGGAATGTAACCTACCCTAGAAATTGGTTGCCGTCCATGACGATAAGATTGCCTCGGCGCAGTTCCCACGCGGCGAATTCAGGCCGGCGCCCTATCCAAATGTTGTGAAGTATCGCTCCGATTAGCGGCACTGGATGTCCGAAACGCGCGGCGCGATACTCGTATGTTACAGTTACATACTTGCGCTTTTACAGTGCCCGGCCACGATCGCGGTCGAAGGCAACCCCCGTGCCGCCTGGTTGGATGAGGCGGGAGGTGCTCCGAAGGGGATTTCGATAACTCATCGAATAAGACTGGAGTACGGCAAATGTTGACGAAGCGAGATCTACTTCGCTCCGCCGCGGCGATCGCCGCCGGCGCGGCGATTGCAAGGCCAAGCCCGCTGATGGCGCAGAGCTACCCCGACATCATCGAGGCCAAGAACATCGCCGAGGAAGGCTTCATCTACGGCCTGCCGCTCGTGATGAATTATGCGGTCATGCACGAGTTCGCCGTCGACCCGAAGTCCAGCCAGTTCAAGGCGCCGTTCAACAAGATCGACAACCTCAACCACGTGGCGACCTACGAAGACACAGCAGTCGTCACGCCGAACAGCGACACGCCATACTCCATACTGTGGCTGGATCTGCGTGCCGAGCCGATGGTGATCTCCGTGCCGGCGGTGGAGAAGGAGCGCTATTATTCGGTGCAATTGATTGACGGCAACACCTACAACTTTGGCTACATGGGTAGCCGCGCTACGGGCAACGATGCGGGCTCCTATCTCGTTGTCGGACCCGACTGGAAGGGCGAGAAGCCCACCGGCATCAAGCAGATCTTTTCCTCGACCACCCCGTTCGTGTTCGCCAACTTCCGGACCCAGCTTATCAACGTCGAAGACATGCCGAACGTGGACAAGGTGCAGGCCGGCTACGACGTGCGGCCGCTTTCCGCCTTCCTCAAGCAACCCGCACCCCCAGCCGCCCCGACGATCGATTTCCTGCCGGCCACGACGCAGGGCATCAAGGAAAACTTCTTCGATTATCTCGATGCCGCCCTCGAGTTCGTGCCGCCCACGGAAGAGGACAAGGCCATTCGTGCCAAGCTCGCACGTATCGGTGTGGGTCCGGGTAGATCGTTGGATTTCAAGGAGCTTCCGATCGCTCACAAGCTAGAAATCGGGCTTGGGATGAAGGATGGCGATGAAAAGGTCGCCAAGTTTGCGGCCAGCGGAAACAAAACGATCAACGGTTGGAGCGTCGGTTCGTTCTTTGGCGACCGCACGTTTTATAAGGCAGATTGGCTAAAACGTGCCGCCGCTGCCAAGGCGGGTCTCTACGGAAACGATGCTGTGGAAGCCATGTATCCCTTTACCCGTACGGATGCGGCAGGCGAAACACTCAACGCCAGCAAGCACAACTACACGATCACCTTTCCCGCCGGGCAACTCCCGCCGGTGAACTCCTTCTGGTCGGTGACAATGTACGACGGCAAGAGCCAGCTCCTGATCGAGAACCCGATCAACCGATATCTCATCAACTCGCCGATGCTGCCGGGGATGAAGAAGAACGAGGACGGTTCGCTCACGCTCTATATCCAGAAAGATAGCCCCGGCGCGGACAAGGAGGCAAACTGGCTGCCTGCGCCCAATGACACGATCTATCTCGTGATGCGGCTGTACTGGCCGAAGACCGAAGCGCCCTCGATATTGCCGGTCGGCGAAGGCACATGGCAGCCGCCGGGTATCGTTGCGGCGAACTAAGGCGCGCCGGCGGCCAGGCCGTCAGGGCTCGCCGCTTGCTGCTTACAACTGATCGGGGCTAACCGTCGACGAAAGTATCTGCTGCGCCCCGGAACAGACCGGCAGTTATTGCCGGTCTCAGCTTCGTGACCGTCAGTCGTTAGCCAGGTCATTGGGACCTGAGAAAATCTTGGAGAAAGTCCCATGAACGTTACACGCCGTACCGTATCGATCGCCGGCTTTCTTGCCGCAACGTCGATCGGCTCAACTGCAGGAAACGCCGAAGGCCTAATTTCCGACCTCATGGAAGGTTCGGATGAGTTCGGCCTCGCCGTCGAAGCCTATACGTTCGGCTATGCGCTGGTCACGATGGAAATGACCCGCCGCGTCATCACCAACGTCGCCGAGCCGATGGGAACCAAAGGTCCGATGGGCCACCTGATCAAGGTGCGCGAATATCCGAATGCGGCATTCCGCGACGTGACCGCGCCGAACGCGGACACGCTTTATACAACTGCCTTCCTGGATGTGGGCAAGGAGCCCTGGGTTGTCAGTCTCCCCGATCTGGCCGACCGCTACGGCCTTTTCCCGATGCTCGACGGCTGGACGACGGTTTTCGACGTTCCGGGGAAACGCACCACCGGAACCGGCGCTCAGACCTTTGCCGTGACCGGCCCCGGCTGGGAAGGTACGCTGCCGGAGGGCGTCAAGCAGTACAAGTCGCCAACCAGCATCGTCTGGCTGCTCGGCCGCATCTATTGCACCGGCACGCCGGAGGACTACGCAGCCGTTCACAAGATCCAGGATGAGGTAAAGCTTTATCCGCTGAGCGCCTACGGCAAGGATTGGACGCCGCCGGAAGGCGAGGTTGATCCGTCGATCGACATGAAGACGGCAGTGCGCGACCAGGTCAACAACATGGACGCAGTCGAGTATTTCACCCTGCTCGCCGAACTTTTGAAAACAAACCCGCCAACCGAAGCCGACGCACCTATGGTCGAGAAGCTTGCCCAGATCGGCATTGTGCCGGGGCAGGACTTCGACAAGACCAAGTTCGATCCGGCTTTCGCCAAGCGCGTCCCGCAGATCGCCTTCGCCCGCATCATGCTGCACTTCAAGTTCAGCGACGCCGACGTCAAGGACATCAATGGCTGGGGCTTCACGACCAAGACCGGAATCTATGGCGTCAACTATATCCAGCGGGCGCTGGTGACGGCGATCGGCCTCGGCGCCAACCGTCCGCAGGACGCGATCTATCCGACATCCATGAAGGCGGATGGCGGTCTGATCAAGAGAGCCTACAACGGTTCGGAAAAATACGTCCTGACCTTTAAGAAGGGCCTGACGCCGCCGGTTTCCGGCTTCTGGTCGCTGACCATGTACGACGCGGACTATTTCTTCGTCGACAATCCGCTCAACCGGTACTCCATCAGCGCCCGCCAGCCACTCAAGGCCAATGCCGATGGCTCGATCGACCTGTTGATCCAGAACGAATCGCCGGGACTCGACAAGGAATCGAACTGGCTTCCGGCGCCCAAGGGCAAATTTATCCTGATGATGCGGCTCTACTGGCCGAACGAGAGCAACCCTTCGATCATCGACGGCTCATGGGTCATACCGCCAGTCAAGAAGGTGAGCTGAGGTCGGATGTCGATGAGGAGAGAGCAATGATACGTACGACGAGACTGCTTTGTGCCACCGCCGCAGCGATGCTGATGGGCGTGGTCGCCGCTTCGGCCGACACGACCTACAAGATGGCGACGCCCTTCGCTCCGGGCGTCGCCGTGCCGGATGAGGTCGAGTCCTCCATCGGGGCTCTGAACCTCAACTACGGTTATCCCTCGGAGGATACCGTTGAAAAAATCTACGACAATCTGGACCGGTCGCGTGCGCTGCAGGCGTATCTTCTGGGCTTTCCGATCGTCAATCAGGCTGGAATGCGCCAATCGTTGCGCGAGTTCGGCCACGACAACCAGACCAACGTGATCTGGGAGAACCTTGTCGATTCAAAGACCGTGGAACTGACCGCCAACGACAACACCGTCTACAGCTTCATCTGGCTCGACACGAGCAAGGGACCGCTGGTGGTCGAGATTCCGCCCAAGGTGCTCGGGCTGATCGACGACTTCTGGTACAACTGGGTCGCCGATGTGGGCATCACCGGAGCCGACAAGGGCGAAGGCGGCAAGTACCTGATACTGCCGCCCGGCTACCAGGGCGACGTTCCGGAAGGCTATCACGTCGTACGTCCGAGCACCTTCGGTAACTGGATGCCGTTCCGCTCGTTCCTGGTCGACGGTTCGCCCAAGCCGGGCGTGGACTCGGTAAAGAAGACGCTGAAGATCTACAACCTCGCCGACGCGGCCAACCCGCCGCCGATGAATTTCGTCAACGCGTCGGGCAAACCAACGAATTTCGTACCGCCCGCCGACTATCAGTTCTGGTCCCTGTTGAACGAAGCCATCCAGGAAGAGCCGGCCGAAGGTTCCGATCCCACCACGCTTGGCCTGTTCGCTTCGATCGGCATCGTCAAGGGCAAGCCCTTCAATCCCGATGAACGGATGAAGAAAATCCTCACCGACGCCGCCAACATAGGTGCCGTCACCGCGCGCACGATCGCTTTCAAGATACGCGGTGAAGGCGCCTACTTCTATCCGAACAGCGCGTGGAGGCTGCCGTTCTTCGGCGGCTACAAGTTTGAAGTCTCGGCTGGCGTCAGCAATCTGGATGGCGCTGCGTTCTTCTACTTCCTGGCCACAGGCGTGACGCCGGCGATGGAAGAGAAGATGGTCGGCGTCGGCTCGCAATACCCATGGGCGGCCCAGGACTCCGAAGGCAATCCGTTGGACGGCGCAAAAACCTACAAGCTGCAACTGCCGCCAAACGTCCCGGTCAAGGATTTCTGGTCGGCCATCGTCTATGACAACCAGACCCGCTCGATGGTGCAGACCGACCAGCAATTCCCGAGCGTCAGCAGCCAGAACAAGGGCGTCAAGGTCAATGCGGATGGTTCGACGGACGTCTACTTCGGACCCAAGGCCCCGGCGGGAATGGAGAACAACTGGGTGCAGACGATTCCGGACAAGGGCTGGTTCATGATCCTTCGCCTCTACGGTCCGCTGGAACCGTGGTTCAACAAGACCTGGAAGCCGGGTGAGATCGAATTGGTGCGGTGACCAGAAAACGCCCGCTTGTGTAGTAGGAAGCTTGATTTCGTTCAGCATGCGATGACGATCACTATGTCCTGAGATCGCCTGCTGTCAGGCGACACATGCGAATGGATGAAACCGGATGGGAAACGGTGTTGGATTCGTAAAGAGCTGCTTCACGCGGCGCGCCAATGTGATCGAGGAACTCGCTCTGCGCAGCGAGGGGTTTCGCGACCTCTGTGACGACTTCGCCAGTGCAAATGATGAGAAACTGCAATGGGAGCGGTCATCCGCTCCAGAACATGACGAGCGCATTGCCGAGTATCAGGAACTCGTCGACAGCCTCCGGATTGAAATCGAGCAGGCCCTCGACAGAGCCGCGGTCGTCCCGTTCATACGGCCACGACGATGACGATACACCAGTGCTGCTGGTGTTTGTAACTGTAACTTACTTCCATCTCTGCTCGCTACACGCCACGCATATCAACGGGAAATGACCACTTCACATCAATCGCTCCAGGATAGGAACAGTAATGATAGAAAGAGTTGGCATCTTCGCAGGCGCGGCGCTCGCCGCCTTCCTCGCCCTAACCGCGGTCGGTCGGGCCGACACGATCAGCTACGCCGATGCGGTCACGACTCTTGCCAAGGAGTGTGGGCCGGACATCAAGAAGCTCTGCAACGGCGAGAACCTCGGGAACGGCCGGATACAGGCCTGCCTCGAGAAGAATGCGTCGAAGGTCTCCCCGACCTGCACGGCGACCCTTGGCAGCGTGATGTCATCGATCGCCCAGCGCCAGGAGGCGCAGGCATCGGCGTTCAAGGTCTGCCAGCATGACATCTCCCAATACTGCAACAGCGTGAAGGGCGACGGGAATATCCTCTCCTGCCTCGTCGAGACGAAGCGGGTGGACAACAAGGCTTGCAACCAGGCAATCACCGACGCTGGATGGCGGTAAACCATGACCGGAAAAAGGGAGAACAAGATCGTCCATGGCCTTCGCATTTCTCTGGCCCTCGCCCTGTTAATGGCTCCGCGCATCGCCTCGGCCCAGCAGCTCGACAACACGCAGATCATGACCACTCTCGGGCAGATCAAGGGGGCGGCGCCTGCAGTCGATGTCGCTCTGCTCGTGGAGGAAGCCAACTCCAATGTCGGGAAGGGCGTCGCAACACTGCCCAACTGGAGCAAGTTGTCACAGCTATCGCAGTTGATCGTCGAGATCGATTTCGAAAACAACTCCACTGCCATCGAGCCAAAGTCCTACCGCACCGTCGGACTCATCGCCGACGCCCTGCACCATCCGGACCTGTTCCGCTACAAGTTCCTGATCGTCGGGCACTCGAGCGCAACGGGAACCGCCAAGCACAATCTCGAACTCAGTCAGAAACGGGCCGACGCGATCAACGAAGCGCTGTCGACCACCTTCGCGGTTTCGCCCGATCGCCTTTTTTCAGTTGGAGCCGGCGAGGAATGGCCGATCGATCCGGGTCAGCCGGAGTCGGCAGACAACCGACGGGTTCAACTGATCAATCTGGGACTGTTGAAATAACGCCACTCAGTGGAAAAACGGGAGGAAGCAGATGCTTAGAATCTCCGATATGTGCTTGATCGCAATCGCAGCAGGTCTTCTATCGTCAACGCCGGTTCTCGCGCAGGACGCCATCTCGGCGCCCGCTCAGAAGACCATCGGCGCGCCTAAGTCAAAAATGGTGCCGTCGCTCGCCGTCCTCAATTCCGGAGGGGCGAGGCTTGAGAACGGCAAGCTGACGATGAGCGGCATCTCGGCCGTGTCTATCGTGTTTGCCGACCGCCCGGTGCGCTCTGCAGGTCATGTACTGACCTCCGAGTTCATCAAGCAGTGGGGCGAGGGGGCAGATAGCTTTGCCAAAGATCCTCCCAATGCGACGATATCGGTCTTGAGCGGAAAGGGAGATTCCGTCGCCGATGCGGTGGTCGTCCTGAAGACGCCAAAGCTCGAGGGAGCAAACCTCACCTTCGACGTGGCCGTACTCGAAGGTGATCTCGCCGGAGCCGACGGCCCCGCATCGCTGTTCATCGACTGGTTTGCGGCACGTGGTCCTTACGGAGGCGTCGCCGTCGGAGGCGCTGGTTTTCGCGCCCCCGTCTGGCGTGGCGGATGGTATGCCCATCCGGGCGCCTATTACGGAGCGGGCGTCGTTGCGGGGGCGGCAATCGGTGCCGCAGTCGCAGAGGATCGTCGCTATTATCCGCCTCCGGCTTGCGGATATTACCCGTATCCACCCTGCTACTAGCACCAGGGTATCGCAACATGCCAGTGCTGGTTTCGGCGTGTTCGAAGGCTGACCGCCTTTCCAGCGGGCGTTGCAAGACCGAGGACGTCGCAATTGGACCATCTATCCAATCCTGATCCAGTTCTGGAAATACTCGTCGGCACTGTGTTTCTCGTTGTTGTCATCTTCGTGCACGGCGCTGGTATCCGGAGCATCAGCCTTCAATTCAGCAAGTCATGGGCAGGCGTCACGAAGGCCACGCCGCACTGGCATCTGAACTTGATGCTGGCCGCGACGATCGCCGCGCTGGCGATTCTGCATTTCGCAGAAACGCTGATCTGGGCGATGCCTCTCTATGTCAGGGCCATTATCCCCTCGATGCGTGACAGCTACTACTACGTGCTTGAGAGCTATACGACGCTGGGCGAGGGAACCGTCACCCTCCCGGATCGCTGGCGTCTGCTCGGCCCGATCATTGGCATGTCGGGCCTCTTCACCTTCGGTTGGACGGGTAGCGTCCTGGTCAGCATCATGACCGACTTCGGCAAGTTCGACCGCCTGCGGGCGAGGCAGGAGCGTGTGATAGAGGCAAAAGCGGAGTATCAGAATGCTCGCTCTCTCGAGCACGACGTCGCCAGATTTCCAGAAGGCGGGTAAATCTGCCGGGCCGCGACTTCCCAGGCCTGTATCCGGGCAAGATCATGGCAGCGCTTGACCGGCACAAGCCGTAGATCCGAAGCGCTCAAGAACGATATGCCGGACGTCAGCGGATGAGCCTTCGCTCCAGAAAGCTCTGCATGTCGCGACGCCCGTCTACCACGCAGTAGACGACAACATCCGTGCCCAGGATGCGATAGATCATGCGCCATGGCTTATGGTGCAGTTCCCGATATTCGGAAATTCCGATCCCCGCCAGCTCCTTCGGAATATTTCCGCGGGCGGGGAATTCTTCAAGCTCGGCGCAGGCACTCTCGATGTCCATCAGGATGCGTTCTGCCATCTCAGCGCCGTCGCGGCGAGCGATGAAGCGATAGAGATCCTCGACGTCGCGTTCCGCGTCCTCAGCGAAAAGAACACGATATGGCATTAGGATTGGCTGTCCTCCAGACGTTTGCGGATGCGCGCGAAGGATTCTGCAGCGGGGCGCAGTTTGCCCTCCTCGACTTGCCGGTTGGTGAGCGCCAGCACCTTCAGGAGCGCCAGCGTCTCCTGTGTTTCTTCGTATTGGCCGACGTCCTGAAGGATGGCTTTCGCCTCGCCGTGAAGCGTAATGACGACCGGCTGCGGGTTATCCTTCAATGTCCGGATGATCTCCGGCGCGTGCGCCTTGAGATAGCTGATCGGCTTGACCTGTTCTGACAGCTTCATGCGGTTACTCCCTTTGGACCAGAATATAGACCATCAAGTGGTCGATTGAAAGGCATCGGATTTCCATTTTGGATGCGGCCGCTTTTTTCACTCAACGCGTTCGAAAGAGAATGTCATTTCTTATAATGAAGTTTGTCTACTGATTTTATGGACTAAGATTTGCAACCAAGGATCGGATCGTGGTGCCATGACCTACCTCCTCAGTCTTCTCGACAAAAGCCCGATCGAACAGGGTCTGACGGCCGCGGATGCACTGCGGGCGACGGTAAAGATTGCCGCCCGAGCCGAGGAACTCGGTTATCACCGTTTCTGGGTCGCCGAGCATCATAACATGTCAAATCTGGCGAGTTCGGCGCCGGAGGCGCTGATCGCCTATCTTCTCGCCAAGACATCGAGGATCCGCATCGGCTCCGGCGGCGTCATGCTGCAGCACTACAGTGCGTATAAGGTTGCCGAGACCTTCAATCTTCTAGCATCGCTTGCGCCCGGCCGTGTCGATCTCGGCGTCGGCAAGGCGCCGGGCGGCTTTCCGCTCTCGACGCGCGCCCTGCAGCTTGCCGTCGATCCGGCCAGGAAGCCGGATTTCGCGAGCCAGCTTTCCGATCTCAACATCTATCTCGCCGCCGACCCGAATTACGACGGCGCCCAGGCAACACCTTTCCCGCCGGCTGCGCCTGAACGTTTCCTGCTCGGCGCCAGCGTCGAAAGCGCCGAGCTCGCTGCCGAGAAGGGCTGGGAGCTTGTTTTCGCCGGACACCTGAACGGCGATCCCGACAATCTGCGCAGGACCTTCGATGCCTATGAGCGGGCATCCGGCGGCAAGTGCCCGATCTTGGCACTCGCCGCCTTCGCCGCCGAAAGCGAGGATTATGCCCGCGAGCGCGTCGGCAAGTTGCGCATCGTCAAGGTGTTCCTGCCGAACGGCCAGACCGTCAATGTCGGCAGCGAGGAGCAGGCGGCCGAGTTCGCCCGCCAGGCCGGCATCACCGATTACCGCACCGAGGAAAAGGTGCCGAGCGTGCTGCATGGCACGGCGGAGCAGATCCGCAAGGAACTGGACGAACTTCATCACCGCTACGGGGTCAAGGAGTTCGTGCTCGACACGCCGGCGCTTTCGGTCGCCGAGCGCCTGGCTTCCATCGAGCTGCTCGCCAAGGAGCGGCTTTCCCTCGTCGCCTGACCGTTTCCAAAAAGGATTGATCCCATGGCTCAGAAACACGTCACGTTCGGCATCATGCTGCAGGGTCCCGGCGGTCACATGAACGCCTGGAAGCATCCAAGCGGACCGGCGGATGCCAGCGTCAATTTCGAGTTCTTCGTCAAGACGGCGCGCCAGGCCGAGGCGGCGGGCATCGCTTTCGCCTTCGTTGCCGACGGGCTCTACATCAACGAGCAGTCGATCCCGCATTTCCTCAACCGCTTCGAGCCGATCGCCATTCTCTCTGCTCTGGCAGCTTCGACGTCGAAAATCGGCCTCGTCGGCACGGTCTCGACCTCCTACAGCGATCCCTTCACCATCGCCCGCCAGTTCGCCTCGATCGATCTCATCAGCGGCGGCCGGGCAGGGTGGAATGCGGTGACCTCGCCGCTCGAGGGTTCGGGGCGCAATTACAGCCGCGAACATCCCGAGCACGAACTGCGCTACGAGATCGCCGAGGATTATATCGATGCGATCAAGGGCCTGTGGGATTCCTGGGACGACGACGCCTTCGTCCGCAACCGTGAGACCGGCGTCTTTGTCGACAAGACGAAGATGCATCGCCTCAATCACAAGGGCCGCTTCTTCCGCGTCGAGGGGCCGCTCAACATCGGCCGTTCCAAGCAGGGCCAACCCGTCGTTTTCCAGGCAGGCGCCTCGGATTCCGGCATCAGGCTCGCCGGCAAACATGCCGACGCAGTCTTCACCAATGGCGGGCCGTTCGAGGAGGCGCAGGCCTTCTACCGCCAGCTCAAGGACAGCGTGATTGCCCATGGCCGCAGCGCCGCGGAAGTCGGCATCTATCCTGGTATCGGACCGATCGTCGGTGCGACGCAGGAGGAGGCGGACGCCAAGTATCAGGCGATCCGCAACCTCGTTACGACAGAGGAGGCGCTGCTCTATCTCGGCCGCTTCTTCGATCATCACGATTTCAGCGTCTATCCACTCGACGCGCCGTTCCCCGAGCTCGGCGATATCGGCAGGAACAATTTCCGCGCCACCACCGACCGCATCAAGAAGACGGCGCGGGAGAAAAGCCTGACGCTCCGGCAGGTCGCGCTTGATTCGGCAACGCCGCGCACGGCCTTCATCGGCACAGCCGATCATATTGCCGACGAAATCATCCGCTGGGTGGACCATGGCGCCGCCGATGGCTTCATCCTCGGTTTCCCTGTCATCGCCGAGGGCTTCGATGATTTCTCGAGATATGTTCTGCCGATCCTCATGGAGCGCGGCTATTTCGATCCGGTCCTGAAGGGCGAGACGCTGCGCGACCATCTGGGTCTGCCCTTCCGCGAAAGCCGCTACACGGCGGGCGCCGATCAGGTCGATCGCGGAAAGGCTGTCGGCGCCTGAGGCGCCGACGAACGGTCATGAACATCGCCCAGAACCCACGCAGCAACGATCCGGTCGACAAGGGCATCGCCGCCTATCTCGACGAGATCATCGCGCTTCGCCACGATCTGCATCAATATCCGGAGCTTGCGTTCCAGGAGCTCAGGACCAGCAAGCTCGTGGCATCCCGCCTTTCCTCCTGGGGCTATGAGGTGGCGACGGGCATTGCCGGAACCGGCATCGTCGCCACCCTCAGGCGCGGCGACGGCAAAAGGCGGATCGGCATCCGCGCCGACATGGATGCCCTGCCGATCGAGGAGGCGACCGGTCTTGCCTATGCCAGCAGCAATCCCGGCGTCATGCATGCCTGCGGCCATGACGGGCATACGTCGATCCTGCTCGCCGCCGCGCGTTATCTCGCCGAAAGCGGTAATTTCAGCGGCACGCTGCGGCTGATCTTCCAGCCCGCCGAGGAGATCGGCGCCGGCGCCCGCAAGATGATCTCGGAAGGCCTGTTCGAACGTTTTCCTGTCGACGCGGTCTTTGGGCTCCACAACTGGCCGGGTGTTCCCGCGGGTCAATTCGGCTTCGTCACCGGTCCTGCCATGGCCTCGGTCGATCAGGCAGTCATCAAGATCATCGGCAAAGGCGGCCATGGTGCCGAGCCGCACCGGGCCGTCGATCCGGTGCTTGCCTCGGCCTCCTTCATCACTGCCCTGCAGAGCGTCGTCTCCCGCAATGTCGACCCGCAGGACATGGCGGTCGCGACCGTCGGTTCGATCCATGCCGGCTCCGCCTCGAACGTCATCCCGGAAAGCGTCGAGATGAAGCTCACCATGCGGGCCTTCAGCGAGACCGTCCGCCAGCTGTTGCGAGAGCGCATTCCGGCCCTTGCTCGCGCCCAGGCGGAAAGCTTAGGCGCCGAGGCGGATGTGAACTACCGCCTCGGCTTTCCGGCGCTGATCAACCATGCGGCAGAGACGGCCTTTGCCCGCGACGTCGCCTATGACGCACTCGGCCCCGCGGCGATCGAGAAGGATTTCCGGCCGAGAACCGCGAGCGAGGATTTTGCCTTCATGCTGCAGGCAAACCCCGGCAGCTACCTCTTCGTCGGGAATGGCGACAGCGCTCCTCTCCACAGCGCCCACTACAATTTCAACGATTCGATCATTGCGCCGACCGCCCGCTACTGGGTGCGGCTCGCCGAAACCTTCCTCACTGATGACAACGGGTGATGAACGATATGAGCGATACGTTTCTCTATACCAGCCCTCTCGACCCGCGCGCCAAGCCGCTGATCGATGAATTGATCTACGAATACGACAGCCGCTACGGCAACTATTTCAATGCCGAAGGGGCTGCGGTCGAGCTGAACCGTTATCCTTCTGAAGCCTTTGCGCCGCCTGACGGCAATTTTCTCCTGTTGATCCGTGGTGGCGAGACCATCGGCGGCGGCGCCTTCAAGAATTATGACGAACGCACGGCCGAGTTCAAACGCATCTGGACGCGCTCCGATCTGCGCCGTCAGGGCCTTGCCCGCAAGGTGTTGGTGGAACTGGAGGCCCAGGCCGCCCGGCAAGGCTATTCCCGCATCTACCTGACGACCGGCTTTCGCCAGCCCGAAGCCGTCGGCCTCTATCTGAACTACGGCTACACCGCTCTCTTCGACACCTCCGCCGATCCCGAAATCTACAAGAGCCTGCCCTTCGAGAAGGACATCAGCCATCTCGCTCAGCCTGCTGACGAAGATGCCGAACCGCGCCCGCGGGTGGCCGGCGCAAATTTCTGAAAACGGCAAAGACCGACAATCATAAAAGGGAAGCACAATGGCACTGACAACGGATTTCGCCGGCATCGACCCCGGCAGCAGGACGGCAGGACCGAAGGATTATTCCCGTTACCGCATCGTGCCGGCGCGTCATCCGGGCCGGATGGCAGGCACGATCTTTGCCGCTGTCGTCATCATCGCCGTGCTCTATTCCATCTTCACCAATCCGCGCTGGGGTTGGGGCGTCTTTGCCGAGTGGTTCTTTGCCGAACCGGTGCTCGTCGGCCTCGGCCGGACGCTGCTTTTGACGGTGCTTGCCGCCATATCCGGCTCCATCCTTGGAACGGCTCTGGCGCTCGCCCGCGTTTCCAAGTCGCCGCTGCTCTCCGGTCTTTCCTGGGGCTATATCTGGCTGCTGCGCTCGATCCCGGTCATCGTGCTGCTGCTGATCCTGAACAATCTCGGCTACCTCTACGAGACGATCAAGATCGGCATTCCCTTCACCAACACCGTCTTCCTCGACTATCCCACAGTGCAGTTGCTGACGCCCTTTGCCGCCGCCTTCCTCGGCCTGACGCTCAACCAGTCGGCCTTCTTCGCCGAAATCGTGCGCGGCGGTATTCTCTCGGTGGATCACGGACAGTTGGAGGCGGCCGCAGCACTCGGTCTGCCGCGCCGCCGCCAGGCCTTCCGCATCGTGCTGCCGCAGGCCATGCGCTCGATCCTGCCGACCGGCTTCAACGAACTCATCGGACTGGCGAAGAGCACCTCCATGGTCTACGTGCTGGCGCTGCCGGAGCTCTTCTACACCGTTCAGGTGATCTACCGCCGCAATCTTGAAGTCATTCCGCTGCTGATGGTCGCGACCGTCTGGTACCTGATCATCATGACGGTGCTGTCGATCGCTCAGCGCTATATCGAGCGCTACTTTTCCAAAGGCGCCGTGCGCAACCCGACGCCGTTGCCCTTCCAGGCATTTTTTGAGCGTTTCCGCCGTCCGCTGCCTGTCCTCGAGACGGCGACCGACACCGTCCGCAAGATCGGCTTCCAGGATGCGGCGACGCTGCGGGCCGCAGGCGGCGCGGTGCGCATTCACGGTATTTCCAAAAGCTTCGGTTCGCTGAAGGTGCTCGATGATGTCGAACTCAACCTTCCCACCGGCAGCGTGACCGCCATCCTCGGTCCATCCGGCTCGGGCAAGTCGACGCTGTTGCGCGCCATCAACCATCTGGAGCGTGTCGATGAGGGTTTCATCTCGGTCGACGGCGATTTCGTCGGTTACAACAGGAAGGGCGACACGCTCTATGAGCTCAAGGAGAAGGATATCCTCAAACGCCGCGCCGATATCGGCATGGTCTTCCAGAGCTTCAATCTCTTCCCGCATCTGACAGTGCTCGAAAACCTCATCGAGGCACCGATCCAGGTTCGCGGCGTCGGCCGTGAGGACGCCGTGCAGCTGGCGCAGGAGCTGCTGGCACGCATCGGCCTCAGCGACAAGATCAACGCCTATCCGCGCCAGCTTTCCGGCGGCCAGCAGCAGCGTGTGGCGATCGCGCGCGCACTGGCGCTCCGCCCGAAGGTGCTGCTCTTCGACGAGCCGACCTCGGCGCTCGATCCGGAGCTCGTCGGCGAAGTGCTCGACGTCATCAAGGAACTTGCCCGCACCGGCACGACGCTCGTCATCGTCACCCATGAGGTCGGCTTTGCCCGCGAAGTCGCCGACGGCGTCGTCTTCATGGAAAGCGGACGCATTCTGGAGGCCGGCCCACCGGCCCGCATCTTCGCTCAAGCCGAACATCCCCGCACGCGAGAATTCCTCGCCAAGGTTCTCTAGCGCGATACAGCGCTGGTGAAATGCCGGGCCGCGACGGGCTGCTCCGGCCGAGTAACAACAACCACAACCTAAAGATGAAATGGAGAAGGGGCATGACATTTACAGATAGGGCAAGGCTTCTGATAGCGGGAGCCGTCACCATTGCCGCGATCGGGTTCGGTTCCGCTCAGGCGCAGCAGAAGTTCGATCTCAGCCCCGAGCAGCCGAACCGGCTGCGGGTGGAAAAGAACGAGAAGCGCATTGCCGAAGTCAAGGACTTCAAGTTTGTCGAAAACGGTGTCTTCACCGTCGGCATCAGCTCGAGCGGCAATCTTCCGCTGCATGACTATGCCTCCGATTCCAAGACCGTCATCGGCTATGACGTTGATCTGGCGCAGGCCATTGCCGACAGCCTGGGCCTGAAGCTCGAGTTGGTTTCCGTCGCCTGGGCCGATTGGCCGTTGGGGCTGACCTCCGGAAAGTTCGACGCGGTGATCTCCAACGTGACCGTCACGGAAGAGCGCAAGGAGAAGTTCGATTTCTCGACCTACCGCAAGGATGAGCTTGGCTTCTACGTCAAGGCTGACAGCTCGATCACCTCGATCAAGCAGCCGAAGGATATTGCCGGCCTGAAGGTGATCACCGATGCCGGCACCAACCAGGAAAAGATCCTGCTGGAGTGGGACCGCGAGAACGTCGCCGCCGGCCTGAAGCCGATCGAGGTGCAATATTATGACGATGACGCGGTCAAGGATCTTGCCGTTCAGTCGGGCAGAGCTGACACCGTTTTCAGCGTGAACGCGACGCAGGCCTATTCGGCCGGGATCAACGGTAAGATCAAGCTTGTCGGTACGGTCAGCGGCGGTTGGCCGATCACGGCCGAAATTGCCGTCACTACACGCAAGGGCAGCGGCCTGGCAGCGCCCTTGACCGATGTCGTCAATGACCTGATCGCCAGCGGCGCCTACCGAAAGATCCTCGATACCTGGAACCTCGGTCCCGAAGCGATCGACAAGGCCCAGACCAACCCGCCGGGACTGCCGAAGAGTGGCTCCTGATCGACCCCTATGGGCCGGCGGCAATGCTGCCGGCCACCGTGCCTGACAATTTGGAGATTGAAGACGATGATTGCCCTTCCGGCATCCCGGACCCTGCTGATCGCTGCCATGGCGTCGGCCCTTTCCTTTGGCGCAGCTCATGCAGCGGAGGATTTCGATCTTAGCCCGGAACAGCCGGGCCGGTTTCACGCGGCCAGGAACGATACGGCGATTGCCGCAATTCCTAGGGAATTCAAGTTCGTTACACCCGGCAAGTTCACCATCGCCGTCAGCCCGGGCGGCCCTCCGCTTGCCACCTATGCCACGGATGCCAAGACCGTGGTCGGGGCAGATCCTGATTATGCCTATGCCATCGCCGACAGCCTTGGCCTGACGCTGGAGATCGTGCCGGTCGCCTGGATCGACTGGCCGCTCGGCCTCGCCTCGGGCAAGTATGATGCCGTCATCTCCAATGTCGGGGTCACCGAGCAGCGCAAGGAAAAATTCGATTTCTCCACCTACCGCCAGGGCTTGCACGGTTTCTTCGTGAAATCCGACAGCCCTGTCACCTCGATCAAGGAGCCCAAAGATGCGGCAGGTCTCAGGATCATCGTGGGGGCCGGCACCAACCAGGAGCGCATCCTTGTGAAGTGGAGCGAGGAAGATGTTGCCGCGGGCCTGAAGCCGATCGAACTGCAATATTACGACGATGAGGCGGCAAGCCTTCTCGCGCTGCGGTCCGGCCGAGCGGATGTCATCGTCCAGCCGCATGCGCAGCTCGTCTTCATCGCCGCGCGCGACAAGAATATTAGGCGCGTCGGCACGCTGAGCGCCGGCTGGCCGGATCGCTCGGACGTCGCGATCACCACCCGCAAGGGAAGCGGGCTGGCCGATGCGCTGACTGTCGCCACCAACGGCCTGATCAAGGATGGCACCTACGCAAAAATCCTCGACCACTGGCACCTTTCCGAA
The DNA here is from genome assembly GCF_052871115.1 of Rhizobium sp. LARHSG275. Classification (NCBI taxonomy): domain Bacteria; kingdom Pseudomonadati; phylum Pseudomonadota; class Alphaproteobacteria; order Hyphomicrobiales; family Rhizobiaceae; genus Rhizobium; species Rhizobium sp. LARHSG275. Next base: position 76,278 of record NZ_JBIXJN010000006.1, read on the forward strand.
GAAGCCTTGCCGGCATCCGAGACCAACCCGCCCGGCCTGCCGAAATACTGATCATCGGATGGCACGAGTGGAAGGGACGACATGAGCGGCCGCAACATATCCATCAGCCATATCGGCTTCCTCACTCCCGGCAATTATCCCGACGGCGATCCGTTGTCGGGATTGGAGCAGACGCTTGAGCAGCTGCAATATGGCGAAGATCTGGGCTTCGACAGCGCCTGGGTCCGCCAGCGGCACTTGGAGCCCGGAATCTCTTCCGCCAGCGCTTTCCTGGCGGCGGCGACGCAGCGAACCAGCCGGATCGAGCTTGGAACCGCGGTCATCCCGATTGGTTACGAGGGCCCTTACCGGCTGGCCGAAGATCTCGCCACCGTCGATGTTCTGTCGCGCGGCCGGCTGAACATCGGCGTCAGCGCCGGCCGGCCGCTGCACGCCGAGCTGATCGCCCCGCTCGTCTTCGACGGCGACTGGACGGGTTACGATTTCTCGCATGATCGCGTGCTACGCTTTGCCGACAATCTGCGCGGCACTTATCTCGGCGACGAGCAGACCTTGATCAAGACGCCCTTCGGCCCGCAGCGGCCGCGGCTGCAGCCTTATGCCAAGGGCCTGATCGACCGGATCTGGTATGGCGGCGGATCGCAGCGTTCGGCCGAATGGGCCGGCCGCAATGGCTTCAACCTGTTGACCGGCAATGTGATAACAGGGGAGGGGACGGACGATTTCTTGATCGCGCAATCGCGGCTGATCGAAACCTATCGCGCCGCCGGCATGCAGCGCCGCGTCGCGCTGGGTCGTGTCATCGTGCCTTTCGACAGCGCCGATGCGGCAACGCGCCGCCGGTATCGAGACTATGCCGCTGGCCGCCATCAGCGGACGCTTTCGCCGCAGGGCGAGCGGCGCACCTTATTCGCCCGGGATGTCGTCGGCACATCGGATGAAATATTGGCGCAGCTTTTTGCCGATCCGATCCTGCCCGAGATCAGCGAGTTGAGGCTGGAGCTCCCTTACGAGTTCGAGCACGAGCAATATCGACAGATTCTCCACGACTTCGTGACGCTGATCGCACCGGAGCTCGGATGGAAAGCGCAATCCGAAGTTAGATCCGCTTCCTGAAAATGCCGTCGACCATTCGACGCCAGAACAATCACCTCATGGGGAACATGCATCAGTGACCAAATCGGTAGAATATTTCTTTTCGATCGGCTCGCCCTGGTCGTATATCGGCTTTGACGCCTTCGCCGAACTCGCGGCGAAGAACGACGTCGTCATCACGCCCTATCTGACGACGGTAGTCGAGGAAAATGGCGGTATCTTTTCGCGCAACCGTCCGGAGATCCGGCGCGCCTACTGGACGCGGGACCTCAAGCGCTGGGCGCGCGTGCGCGGCAAGGAGCTGCGGCTCGAACATCGCCCGGATTTGAGCGATCCGACGCCTGCCTCCCTCTTCGTGATTGCCGCCTACCTCGACGGACAGGATTGGATCGGCATTGCCCGCGCCCTGCAACATGCGTTCTGGAGCGAGGCGAAGGATATCGGCAAGCCCGACGTGCGCGAGGCGATCGTGACGTCAGCAGGTTTCGATGGCGCAGCGCTCCTCAGGCGACAAGCCGATGACGATGTCCAGAACAAGTGGTCGGCGGACCGCGCGCATGCCCGCGACAGCGGCGTCTTCGGCTTTCCCACCTATGTCTTTGACGGCGAGATCTATTGGGGGCAGGACAATTTACCCTTCCTCGAACGTCACCTTCACGGCGACAAGCCTTAGGCTTGGATCAAGCAATGTGACCGCAATGAATTGCAGCGTCCCGAGGTCTGAGATGTCGATGGCGGTCAGCTTGCAGCTTATGCGTGCCGAAGCGGCGGCGAACATTTTTTTCAACCAGGCGAACAAGGAGAGATGCATGTTCCTTTAATCTATCAATTTTGTAGACAATAGTTGGGGCAACGCAAAGAGAGGAAAAACCATGTCAGGTTTCAAACTCGTCGGCATCGCTGGCAGCTTCAACCGTCCATCGAAGACATTGGCACTCGTGCGGCACGTCGCCGAACGTGCGAGCATTCGCTACGGATTTACCAGCAAGAGCTATGATCTCAATGATGTCGGTCCGTCGCTGGGCAGTGCCTTGTGGCGCAAGGATCTCGACAGGCAAGCCAGGCATGTCGTCGACGAGATCGTGCAGGCCGATGCCCTGATCATCGGCTCGCCAACCTACAAGGGCTCCTATCCCGGCCATTTCAAGCACCTCATCGACCTGATCGATCCCCACAAACTTCGGGGCAAGCCGATTATCATCACGGCGACCGGCGGCGGTGACCGGCATGCGTTGATGGTCGAGCATCAGCTTCGGCCGCTGTTCGGGTTTTTCATGGCCCATACTTTGCCGACTGCCGTTTATGCGTCCGACCGCGATTTCACAGACTATGCGGTTTCATCCGACGCGCTATTGGCCCGCATCAACGACGTGATCGGCGAATTGGCGGCCTTCTTTCCGGGCGCAAATCCGGCCCTGGCGGCGGCCGAGTAGGAGTCGCCGCCATGGTTCGATCTCAGGAAGCAACGATCACCGATGCGGATAGGCCGGGGCCAAGCGAGCAATTGTGGAGCGTCTTCGAATTCGCCCGACGATATCGACTCGCCAAACGCGAGGAGAACCGCCTGCTGATGCTCTACGGACCAACTGCATCGCTCCATGTTCTTCTCGCCAATGCACGACGTCATTCGCTGATTTCGTAGAGCAATTCCAGCAAAAGTGCACAGCGGTTTTGCGTCCGGAATTGCATGAAAACAAACAGATAGAGCACTGCCGTGATTCGAAGAAAAACGGAAATGCTCTAGCCGAAGAATAACGGTTCCTGACAGGAGGTTCGCATGAAGCTTGATTTTCAGTTCTGGCTGAAGCTTTCGATCGGCCGGTTCCTCGGCCTGAAACCGCCCGCTGCACGGGAGCCGGTAAACGGATTGTTCGCGCGGGATGACGAGCGTGACCGGTCCGCGCGCGAATACGAACTTCATTATTGGGGCACCATGCCCGGCCTTTGGTATTGAGGAGGACGGCGTGATGGCGATTATTGTTGAGACCGACCTGCGTCGGGGCGGTGTGAGAAGAGCGGAAGGCAGCGTCATGTCGCATTTCAGGCATGCGGCCGGAATCTGCACGATCGTCAGTTCCTTTACATTCCTGTTCGCCCTGGTGATCGGGTGGATCTGATGGGTGATGTCCGATGTTTGTCCCGATCGGGAAAAAGACCGACGCGCAGCTTCAGAGAGGATGCCGTCAGATGATCGACGTACTTATTCTTCCCGGGCTTTTCGGCTCGGGAGAAGGGCATTGGCAACAGCACTGGCTGCAGGATCAGCCGGGCAGTCGTTGCGTCGCTCAAGACGATTGGGATCATCCGAACCTTGGCAACTGGCTGCTGCGATTGGAAGGTGCGCTTGAAGAGGCCGGCGAGGCCTATCTGGTTGCCCATAGTCTCGGATGCCTGCTTGCCGCCCGCTTGGCCGGGCGAAGTGCAGCGCGGCGCGTCAAAGGAGCGTTGCTCGTTGCTCCATGCGATCTGCCAGCCACGGAAAACCTGCATCCCGGGCATATCTCGTTTGGCGCCATGCCGACGGCGCCTTTGCCTTTTCCAACCATCGTCGTCGGCAGCATGAACGATGCCTACATGACGGTCGATCGGCTGACCCTGTTCGGTCGCCTCTGGAACGCCGAGACCAGGAATATCGGCCTTGCCGGGCACATCAATGTCGCCAGCGGCTTTGGCCGCTGGCGCAACGGCTACCGGATGCTCGACGCCTTGAAGACGCAAACGCGCGGTCGAAGGCATGTCATTTCCATGCCGCCGGCTTTTGCTATGTGAGTGGGATCGCAATGTCCGACATTGTCGCCGACCTGCTGCGCTTTAGCGAGGATCCGAAAGCCGATCCGAGGACCAGGCGTCGCCAAACCATGGAGCGGCTGGTGCAGACGCTGCTTGCCATGGCCGATGCCGAAATGGGATCGGAAGATCCGCAGCATCGCCATTCCATCATTCATTTGACGACGATCATCCGCGAGATGACGGGAAGGATCGCAGACGCCGATGATGCCACGTTTTCGGCAATCGTCAGGGAGGCCGCGATGCTGATACGCAGCCTGCAGCGGCGCCAGGCCGATGCGGCCAGATTTACGGTGCACTGACGCATGACGGATATCCGGGAGCATAGGCGGGTGACGGTCCGGGGAAGCAAACTTTTGATGACCGGATCAACAATGGCTCTGACGGACGAGCTCGTATCGCTGAGCCTTCGCCCCGCAATCGATATCGGCCCCGAGCCACACCGAAAACCGCTGACCGAAGCGGAGGTGGAGATGCTCGCCAACCGGCTTTTCCACGAGTCTACCGGCGCACCGCTTTGGATCTTCGCCTATGGATCATTGATATGGAAGCCGGACTTCGATGCCGTCGAATCGCAGCGTGGCGCAACACGAGGGTGGCATCGCTCCTTCTGCCTGCAGATGACCCGCTGGCGAGGAACGCGGGCCCAGCCGGGTCTGATGATGGCACTTGACCGCGGTGGACGTTGCAACGGCATCGTCTTCAGGCTTGCCGATGATGATCGCCTTGGCCAGATACGCCGGTTGATCCGCCGTGAAGTCGGCACGATCGAAGACGCAGCGACGGTTCGCTGGATCCCGGTCGCGACGGCGCATGGCCTGGTGCGCGCGCTGGTCTTTTGGGCTGGTCCGAAAGGCGAGCGTGTTTCCCGCAAATTGCCGCTGGAGACGGTGGCGCAGGTGCTCGCAAGAGCCTGCGGACACATGGGCTCCTGCGCCGAATATCTGTATCTGACGGTGAAACATCTGGAAGAACGTGGCATCCGGGACCGCAATTTATGGCGGCTTCAGAAGCTGGTCGCAGCCGAGCTCGTCGCCATACACGGGCTGAACGCGGCGGCAGGAAGCCACTGAGTATGGCTCCACTTGTCGCCCACCTTACTCATGTGGTCAGAGCTTGCCCTTCCAGGGCACGAGGAACGCCTCCAGAAAACGAATGGCGACCGAGAAGGTGAACGCGCAGATCGCGATGATGCCGATGCCGACGAAGACGACGTCGGTCGCCAGGAACTGTGAAGCCGACATGATCATGAAACCGATCCCGCGCGTGGACGCGATCAATTCAGCCGCAACCAGCGTGCCCCAGCCGACACCGAGCGCAATTCGAATGCCGGTGAGGATCTCGGGCAGGGCGGACGGCAGGACGATATCCAGGAAGAGCTGCAGCCGGCTCGCGCCAAGCGAACGCGCGGCATTGACGCGCTCGATCGGCAGCGAACGAACGCCGGCCTGGGCCGAGAGGCAGATCGGTGCGAACATCGCAAGCACCAGCAGCGTGATCTTCGACGTCTCGCCAATGCCGAGCCAGATGATCATCAGCGGCAGGTAGGAGAGCGGCGGCAGCGGCCAGTAAAACTCGATCGGCGCGTCGAGCACCCCTTTTGCCCAGCGGTTCAGGCCCATGAGCAATCCGAGCGGAATGCCGGCGGAAACCGCGATAAGGGCGGCGACGACGATGCGAAACAGGCTGGCAAAAACATGCTCGGACAGTGACGCTCCGGCGTAACCGTCGCGATAGATAGCGCCGATCTGTGTCAGCACCTCGTCTGGACGCGGCAGGAACAAGTGTGGGACGACACCGAGCGCCGATACCAGCCACCACAGCAGCAATATGGCCAGCGCTGTGGCAACGCTGATGGCCACCGTCGATTTCTCGCCGGCGCCGAAGCCCGCCATTTTCACCAGCTTGACCTGATGGTCCTCTCCACCAACCGCAATCGGCGGTGCCTGCACTATATCGCTCATGCGGCGCTCCTGAGGTCTTCGGTGCTGTGGAGAATGGCGCGGATCTCCTCGCGCAGTTCGGCAAATTGCGGCGACGCCTTGATCGATCGGGCGTCGCCGGTTTCGGCGAAGCGGCGAACGAAATCGAGATCGAAGCGTGCCACGACGCGCCCCGGTCGAGGTGACATGACCAGGACCTGCGTGCCCAGGAACAAGGCCTCTTCGATCGAATGCGTGATGAAGAAGATCTTCTTTGCCGTTTTATCCCAGATGGAAACCAGCAGTTCCTGCATCTGCTCGCGGGTCAGGCTGTCGAGTGCGCCGAATGGCTCGTCCATCAGCAGGATGTCGGGATTTGTTGCCAGAGCCCGTGCGATGCCGACACGCTGCCGCATGCCGCCTGACAGCTCGTAGGGAAAAGCGCCGGCGAATTCGTCGAGGCCGACGAGACGGAGCAGCTCCTGCGCGCGCGCTTGGCGCTCCTTGCGCTTGACCCCAGCGAATTTCAAACCGAGCGCGACATTGTCGACAACAGATTTCCAGGGTAGCAGCGAGTCCTTCTGAAAAACGACGCCACGGTCCGCGCCGGGTTGTTCGACCGCGCGGCCATCGAGCGTGATCCGGCCATCCGAAAGCGGAAGGAAGCCGGCAATCGCGTTGAGAAGGGTTGATTTGCCGCATCCCGACGCCCCGAGTGCGACAACGAAGCCCCGCTCGGGAATATCGAAGGAAACGCGATCGAGCGCGTGAACGGTCCGCCCGTCGCGGGCTGCGAAGAAAACGCTGGCGTGATCGACTTTAAGCATGGTGCTGCCCGCAAGTTTGACACCGGCGCGGCAAGCCGCGCCGGTGTCGGGGAGGATCAGTTGCTGACGCCGGTGAGGGCATCTGCGGTGACGAAGGCGCCGTAATTCGCCAGCACGTCGGAAACCTTGCCCTGTTCCTTCAGGAACGATGCCGTGTCCTTGAGGATCTTGCCGGCGCCCGCCTTTTCGCCGCCGCCGAGCCAGGCATCCGATGCCTGAACTTCAGGTGTCAGCAGCGTCAGGTTCTTCAGGGCCGAGGCCTGCTGGTCAGGTGTTCCGCCGAGAAGCTTGGCAAGCGACTTGGCGTTGTCGCTGTCGGGACCCCAGGCGGGTTTGTCCGATTCGAAGGAGGCGTAGTATTTGTTGATGACCGAGGCGAAACCCTTCAGAAAGTCCGGGTTGTCGGCGGCAAATGTCGAGGTCGCGACCCAGGCCGAAAATGTTGGCGCACCCTTGTCAGCCACCTCCTTGGAGGTGACGAGAACCTTTCCGTTCTTCTTCAGTTCGGTCAGCGCCGGATCCCAGACGAAGCCGCCATCGATGTCGCCGCGATTATAGCTCGCAACGATCTCGGGCTGAGGGATTGCGAAGACCTGAACGTCCTTTTCGGTCAGGCCCAGCGATTTGATCAGCGCCAGCAGTTGATAGTGGTCCGTGGACACCGGCGCAGCAGCAAGCTTCTTGCCCTTCAGATCATTCAGGTTTTCGATACCGGAACCGTTGCGGACGACGAGAGCCTCGTCGATGCCTGAGATGGAGGCGAGGTAAAAGGCCTTGACCTCGAGCCCGCGTGACACAGCAGCCGCAAACGGGCTGGAGCCGACATAGCCGACCTGGACGTCGCCGGATGCAATGGCGGCAAAGATTTCGGCACCCGAATTGAACCTGCGGAAGTCGATCTCATATCCCGTCTCCTTGGCGAATTCGCCATTGGCGATCGCCACGGAAGAGGGCAAGGCGTCGGTTTGATAGGCGACGACGACCTTCTTGTCCGCCGCTTCGGCAGTGACCGCCGTTGCAACGGTGCCGACGCCGACGGCGATCGCGGCAACCAAATTCCTGAAATTCATCTTGAGCCCCTTTGTTCAGGGCCGCGTGGCCCTTGATCTCACCCTCAAAAGCCTAATGGTTGGGGAGGGGCTAGCGGGAGAAATAACAAACTATATTTATAGACTATAGAGATAATTGTTTTCGTGATTCTGCCGCTCGTGCGATCCGCAAGGACCGCGAGCGATACGGAGCTTGAATGACGGAAATGCCTCGATGGCGTTCTGAGCTTCAGGGAGAATGCATTTGACATATGATGTTATCGTGGTCGGATCCGGTTTTTCGGCGATAGCGGTTGCCTGCAATCTCATCGAGCAGCTTCCCGCCTCGGCGACGGTCGCCATCGTCGGCGACGATCCCGGCTTCGGCCGCGGGACGGCGTACCGGACGGAGCTCTATCTCCATCGCCTCAATGTTCCCGCCGGCCGCATGAGCCTCTTGCCGCATCAACCCGATGACTTTGTCGACTGGCTGAAAAGCCATGGACGCCGGCTGCAGGCCGGCGATTTCGCCTCGCGCAGCGATTACGGTCTTTATGTCCGCGATACGCTTGCGCGGCTGCTTCGAAAACGGGACGGCCGTTGCCGGGTCGATTTCATCAAGGCCAAGGCGGCGGGATGCGTGGAACGTTACAGCAGCACGCTGGCCTTCCACCTCGGCAACGGCGACGAGATTGCCGGCAAGAACGTGGTGCTCTGCCTCGGCGTCGGGAACGCGACTCTTCCAGTCGCTCCGGACGAGGTCCCTCCATTGCTGCGATCGCGGATCATCGAGAACCCGTGGCGGCTTTCGTGGCTGAGGCGTGTCGCGCCGTCCGATGCGGTGTGTATCCTCGGATCCGGCCTGACAATGATCGATCAGGTCCTCGCGCTTCGCGCCCATGGCCACAGCGGCAAGATCGACGTGCTTTCGAGGCGCGGGCTTGCACCGCTCGGACACGCGCGGAAGCCGCCGGCGCCTCTGCCGATCGACGTTCAGGCACTTCCGGAGACGATCAGCGGCATATTGAAGACCCTGCGGGGAAAGAGCAGGACGGTTGCCGACTGGCGAGCCGTGATGGACGGTCTGAGGCCTGCAACGCAGGCTCTCTGGCAACGGCTTTCGAGCAGGGAGCGGGCACGCTTCCTCAGGCATGCGCTTCCCTGGTGGAACATCCATCGTCACCGGGTCGCGCCGGACGTATACGACAGGTTTGAGAAGCTGGTCTTGGACGGAACCGTTCGTTTTCACGCGGGCTTCCTGAAATCGCTCGGGGCCGAGGAGGGCCGGCTCGTTGCCAGCTACAGGGTCAGATCAACGCGCGAGATCGCCGAGATCAGGGCGGACTGGCTCGTCAACTGCACGGGAATGGAGCGGGCCGGGATCAGTCATTCACCGCTTTTGAAGGAAATGAGCCGCTTCGAGTTGATCGTCCCCGATCCTCTTGGTCTTGGGATCCAGGTGGATGCCGCGTCCGAGGTGATAGCCCCGTCCCGGATCTCGCCGGCCCGACTGTTTGCGGTCGGCGCCCTGACGGCGGGGCAATTCTGGGAGATCACCGCCGTTCCGGATATCCGGGTGCAGGCCAAGGCCGTAGTCGATGAGATCGTTTCAAGAGGCTAGCTCCTGACGTGCATGCAGCAGAGCGTCCTTTGCGTGCCTGTACGGCAGGTGGCACGGCGCTTGTTGAATTGCCGGCCGCCGACAGCTACAGTATCTGGTACGCCATAATACGATTCTTGCATTCGGCCGCGGCGGCGGAAGTTGAGCGTGCAAAGTCCAACACTGAGGTAGACAATGAGCGGTGCTCTGAAGGACGCAATTCGAGTCGAGCGCCCTGCAAAGACCTTGCGGGAATTGGCACTCGACAAGGTGCGCGAAGCCATCGTCAACGGATATTTCCGTCCCGGAGATCGCCTTGTCGAGCGTGACCTCTGCGCCCAACTCGGCGTCAGCCGAACGGTCGTGCGCGAGGTTCTGAGGCATTTGGAATCGGAAGGGCTTGTCGCCAATCTGCCGAACAAGGGGCCGATCGTCGCGCAGCTCGATATCGACGAAGCCAAACAGATCTATGAGATCCGTGGCGCGCTGGAAGGCATGGCGGCGCGGCTGTGCGCGGAGCGCCGCAGCCCGGAGATCGTCGCCGCGCTGGAGGAATCGCTGGCCGGGATCCGCAAGAGTTATCGCGACAACGACATGGCGGCTGTGCTGACGAACACCTCTTCCTTCTATCAGACGCTGTTCACCATGGTTGACAGGAACGTTGCCTGGGGTGTCGTCAATCTCCTCACCGTGCGCATAAACCACCTGCGTTCGATGACGATCAAGACGGAGAGGCGCGGCATCGAAGGCCCGCTGCAGATGTCGAAGATCGTCGACGCCATCCGCCGCGGCGACGGCGAGGGCGCTTACCAGGCCGCGATGGATCACGTCGCCGCCGCAAGCGCGATCGCAGAAGCGGTGCTCTCCGCCAAGAAGCCTGCAGAATAAGCACGAGCGAGCCCTGCGGCTTCCCCGCAGGCCCCGGCAATGCACTCACCTCGGCTGTCGATATCACTCCATTCGCGATGATGTTCCGCGCTATTCAGATACTCCGCGCTTGACACCCCACTTTCTCCAATGTGATGGTATGCCATATTAAATAATATGTAAGGCGGCACCATGAACTGGGATGACCGTGACGTCTGGACTCGGCCTGCCTCCGCGGGGCGCCTCGTCGTTTGTCAGCTGACAACGCGTTGATAGGAAGAAAGCGTCGGCTGAGAGGCGAGAGCGCACAGCCAAACCAAATCTCCGCCTTGGCCTGAGCTGAGTTCTCGCAGCAACCAACTTGACACTCATATATTATGGTATACCATAATATGAGACTGAGAAATGAGGTGCTCGATGGCCATTCAAATTCGCAAGACGGGACTGCAGATCGAAACGACGCTGATCGAAGGCGGCAAGGCCGCGGCGGTGCCGCTGAAGCTGTTTACCGCCTTCGCGGTCGTGAAGAATCCCTGGGCCGGTCGCGGCTTCGTCGACGACCTCAAGCCCGAAATTCACGCAGGCGCTCCGGTGCTCGGCGAGTTGCTGACCAAGATGATCATCGATGCGGTCGGGTCCGGCGAGGCTGTCGAGGGCTATGGAAAGTCCGCAGTCGTCGGCCTGGACGGCGAGATCGAACACGGGTCCGCGCTTATCCACACGCTGCGCTTCGGCAATTTTTATCGCCAGGCCGTCGGCGCCAAATCCTATCTCGCCTTCTGCAACACACGCGGTCCGGCCAATGCGCCGATCATGATCCCGCTGATGGACAAGAACGATGAAGGCCGCCGTTCGCATTACCTGACCATCCAGACGTCGATCCCCGACGCGCCTGCTGCCGACGAGATCGTCGTGGCTCTCGGTGCTTCGATAGGCGGGCGCCCGCATCATCGCATCGGCGACCGCTACCAGGATCTGAAAGACCTGGGGCAGGACGTTGCCAATCCTGCGGGCGTTTAAGGGAGCGGCTCTGAGATGCTGACAGCCGGATCGACCACACGCACCGCTGCAGCAACAAATGCCGCCGGTGCCTTGCCCCGAAAGACGACGGCAAGCGGAACGGCCTATCACGAGGCCGGCAGCGGCGAGCCGCTGGTTCTCATTCATGGCGTCGGCATGCGGCTCGAGGCCTGGGCGCCGCAGATCGCATTCCTGTCTGCAGGCCATCGCGTCATCGCTGTCGATATGCCCGGACATGGGGAGAGTGCAAAGCTCCCAACGGGCAGTCGGCTCGAGGAGTTCGTTGCCTGGTTCGGACGCTTTCTCGACGAGATGGCAATCGACACGGCAAATCTTGCCGGGCACTCGATGGGCGCACTGGTTTCAGGAGGGGCAGCCGCGACCTTTGGCGACCGTATCGGCCGCGTCGCTTACCTCAACGGCGTCTACAGGCGTGACCCCGAAGCAAAGGCCGCCGTGCTTTCGCGCGCCGCGGCCATTCCGGTATCCGGCGTCGACAAGGAAGGCCCTCTGGCCCGCTGGTTCGGCGAAGATGCGGACAGCGTCACTGCGCGTGAATTGACGCGAGAATGGCTGAACCACGTTGATCCCCAGGGATATGCCGTCGCTTACGCCGCCTTTGCGGGAGGAGACGCGACCTATGCTGACGGCTGGAAAGACGTGGCTGGTCCGGCGCTGTTTCTGACGGGGTCCGATGATCCGAACTCGACGCCCTTGATGGCAACGCAAATGGCAGAGCTTGCGCCGCGGGGCTACGCTCGCATCGTCGAAGGCCATCGTCATATGGTAAACCTGACCGCGCCTGATATCGTCAATTCGCTGCTCGCTGAGTGGCTGTCGTTCGGGGAGGATGAACGATGACAATCCAGACCGTCGACCCAAGAGCACTGCGAGATGCATTCGGGGCCTTTCCGACCGGGGTGACTGTCGTCACCGCCTGCGACGGGGAGGGACATCCGATCGGCTTCACAGCGAACTCCTTCACCTCGGTCTCGCTCAATCCACCGCTTCTCCTCGTCTGTCTCGCCAAGACGTCGCGCAATTTCGCCACCATGACCGGCGCACAGCATTTTGCGATCAACGTGCTTTCGGAAACGCAGAAAGACGTGTCGAACACCTTTGCACGCCCGGTCGAGGACAGGTTTGCGGCGGTCGAATGGGCGAAGGGATCGGCAGGCTGCCCGATATTCTCGAACGTTGCGGCTTGGTTTGAATGCGCCATGGAAGAGGTTATCGAGGCTGGCGACCACGTCATCTTGATGGGCCGCATCGAAGCTTTCGACAATAGCGGCCGCAACGGTCTCGGCTATGCGCGTGGCGGTTATTTCACGCCGACGCTCGCAAGCAAGGCGGTGTCGGCGGCAAGCGAAGGCAATATGGAACTTGCAGCCGTTGTCGAACGCCGCGGGGAAGTTCTGCTGCTCGGCGAGGATGTGCTCTCCCTGCCGAGCGTCGACGCCCATGACGGCAGCCCGACCGAGGCACTGCAAAAATACCTGGAAACGCTCACCGGCTTGAAAGTCAGCATCGGTTTTCTCTATTCGGTTTATGAGGGCAAGAGCGACGGCAAGCAGCACATCGTCTATCACGCCGTTGCCGGAGAGGGCGAGCCTGCCGGCGGCAGGTTCCTGAAGCCTGACGCATTGGTTGCGGCAAAGTTCAAGACCAGCTCGACTGCCGATATCGTCAACCGTTTTGCGATGGAAAGCTCGATCGGCAATTTCGGCGTCTATTTCGGCGACGAGACCGGCGGCACCGTTCACCCAATTCCAGCCAAGGACGCAAAAGCATGAAGTTCTCCCTCTTCGTCCATATGGAACGGCTCGACGCCAGCCAAAGCCATAAGAGCCTCTACGAGGAATTCGTCGCGCTCTGCGAGATCGCCGACAAGGGCGGCATGCACGCGATCTGGACGGGCGAGCACCATGGCATGGATTTCACCATTGCGCCCAATCCGTTCGTGACCATTGCTGATCTCGCGCGCCGCACATCGCGGGTGCGGCTCGGAACGGGGACGGTGATTGCCCCCTTCTGGCATCCGATCAAGCTTGCCGGCGAGGCGGCCATGGCCGACATCATCTGCGATGGAAGGCTCGATATCGGTATCGCACGGGGGGCCTATTCCTTCGAATATGAGCGCCTGCTGCCCGGGCTCGATGCCTGGGGTGCCGGCCAGCGCATGCGCGAGCTCATCCCGGCCGTCAAGGGCGTATGGGCCGGCGACTACGCGCATGATGGGGAATTCTTCAAGTTTCCGTCGACCACCTCGGCGCCGAAGCCGCTGCAGCAGCCGAACCCGCCCATATGGGTGGCGGCGCGCGATCCGAACTCGCACGAATTTGCCGTCGCCAACGGCTGCAACGTTCAGGTCACGCCACTCTGGCAGGGCGACGACGAGGTTCGATCGTTGATGGAGCGCTTCAACGACGCCTGCGCGAAGAATTCCGAGATCGAGCGGCCCAAGATCATGTTGCTGCGCCATACCTATGTCGGCTCGTCAGAGGACGATGTCGCCCAGGCCGCCCATGAGCTCAGCGTCTACTACAATTACTTCTTCGCCTGGTTCAAGAATGAGAAGCCGATTGCCCAGGGTCTGATCGAGCGCATTCCGGACGAGCAGATCAGAGCAAACGCCATGCTGTCGGACCAGGTCATGCGCACCAACAATGTCGTTGGCGACGCTGAGACTGTCATCACCCGGCTCAAGGCGTATGAAGCACTCGGCTATGACGAATATTCCTTCTGGATCGACACCGGCATGAGCTTCGAGCGCAAGAAGGCGTCGCTCGAGCGCTTCATCACCGAGGTCATGCCGGCATTTCAGGAGTAAGACCATGCGGCGCTTCCAGCACTATATCGACGGCGAATTCTCAGATGGCGAGGCTAGCTATCCGAGCATCGATCCCGCCTCCGGCACGGCCTGGGCTGAGATGCCCGAAGCGCGCGAGGGGGATGTCGATCGGGCTGTCAACGCGGCCGACAAGGCACTTTACGACGGCGCCTGGCCGAAAATGACGGCCACCCAACGCGGCAAGCTGCTCTACAAGCTGGCCGACCTGGTTGCTGCCAACGCGCAGGTGCTGGCTGAACTGGAGACGCGCGACACCGGCAAGATCATCCGCGAGACATCTGCGCAGATCGCTTATGTCGCCGAATACTATCGCTACTATGCCGGCATATCAGACAAGATCGAAGGCGCCTACCTGCCGATCGACAAGCCTGACATGGATGTCTGGCTTCGCCGTGAGCCGATCGGCGTCGTAGCGATGGTCGTGCCGTGGAACAGCCAGCTCTTCCTGTCCGCGGTGAAGATCGGCCCGGCGCTGGTGGCCGGCTGCACGATGGTGGTCAAGGCTTCGGAAGACGGGCCGGCGCCGCTTCTCGAATTTGCACGGCTCGTGCACGAGGCAGGCTTTCCTGCCGGCGTCGTCAACATCATCACCGGTTTCGGCGCCTCCTGCGGCGCCGCCCTCGGCCGGCACCCGAAGGTCGCGCATGTGGCCTTCACCGGCGGCCCTGAAACCGCCCGGCACGTCGTTCGCAACTCGGCCGAAAACCTCGCCTCCACCTCGCTTGAACTTGGCGGCAAGTCGCCATTCATCGTCTTTGCCGATGCAGACCTCGAGAGCGCGGCTAACGCCCAGGTCGCGGGCATCTTCGCCGCGACAGGGCAGAGCTGCGTTGCCGGGTCACGGCTGATCGTCGAACGCAGCATCAAGGACAAATTCGTCGCCCTGCTGCGGGATAAGGCGGAAGCGATCCGGATCGGTGCTCCGCTCGATATGGCGACCGAAGTCGGCCCGCTTGCCACCAAGCGCCAGCAGGACAGTATCGGTGCCCTCGTCGCCAAGTCGATTGAAAGCGGCGCCCGCCTCGTCACGGGAGGACGCAAGATCGACGGCGAAGGCTATTATTTCCCGCCGACGATTCTCGACTGCGACGATGTCGCCTCGCCCTCGCTGATCGAGGAGTTCTTCGGGCCGGTCCTGTCCGTCGTGTCGTTCGAGACGGAGGCCGAGGCGCTGCGGCTTGCCAACGATACCCGTTATGGCCTGGCTTCCGGCGTCTTCACCCAGAACCTGACCCGGGCGCACCGGCTGATGAAGGGGCTCCGTGCCGGGATCGTCTGGGTCAACACCTACCGCGTGGTATCACCGATCGCGCCGTTCGGCGGTTTCGGCCTGTCGGGCCATGGCAGGGAAGGCGGCATGGCCGCGGCTCTCGACTATACCCGCACCAAGACGATCTGGCTCAGGACATCGGACGATCCGATCCCCGATCCCTTCGTAATGAGGTAGCGCCGATGTTTTACGAAATCCGCACCTATCGGCTGAAGAACGGCACCATCCCGCAATATCTCAAGGTCGTCGAGGAAGAGGGGATCGAGATCCAGAAGAGCCATCTCGGCACGCTCGTCGGGTACTTCTTTTCGGAGATCGGGACGATCAACGAGATCGTTCACATCTGGGCCTTTGCGAGCCTGGACGACCGGGAGGCGAGGCGCCAGAGGCTTCTGGCCGATCCCCGGTGGCAGGCCTTCCTGCCCAAGATCCGCGATCTGATCGAGGTGGCGGAAAACAAGATTATGAAGCCAGCCAACTTTTCTCCCAGGAGCGAGGCGCACTGACGGCATAAGGCATACCCGTAGGACAAACCAGAACAAGGATAGGGAACATGAAAACAACATTTGCTTTGGCGGCGGTTGCCGCATTCGTGGCTGTGTCCGCACCGGCGCACGCCGACAACATGGTCTTCTCGAGCTGGGGAGGAACGACCCAGGACGCGCAGAAGGCCGCATGGGCCAGCCCGTTCACGGAGAAGACCGGTATCACCGTCGTACAGGACGGGCCGACGGATTACGGCAAGCTCAAGGCGATGGTCGAGGCTGGCCAGGTTACCTGGGACGTTGTCGACGTCGAAGGCGACTATGCCGCTCAGGCCGGCAAGAATGGCCAGCTGGAAAAACTCGATTTCTCGGTCATCGACAAAACCAAGCTCGATCCGCGCTTCGTGACCGACTATTCGGTCGGCAGTTTCTATTATTCCTTCGTAATCGGCTGCAATGCCGATGCCGTCAGCGCTTGCCCGAAGACCTGGGCGGATCTGTTCGACACGGCGAAGTTTCCTGGAAAGCGCACATTCTACAAGTGGTCGGCTCCTGGCGTGATCGAAGCGGCGCTGCTTGCCGACGGCGTGGCTGCCGACAAGCTCTATCCGCTTGATCTCGACCGCGCCTTCAAGAAGCTCGATACGATCAAATCGGATATCGTCTGGTGGTCGGGCGGCGCACAGTCGCAGCAGCTTCTGGCCTCTGCCGAGGCTCCCTTCGGCAGTGTCTGGAATGGTCGCATGACCGCGCTTGCGGCGAGCGGTATCAAGACCGAGACCTCATGGGAACAGAACATCACCGCTGCGGATTCGCTCGTCGTGCCGAAGGGTTCGCCGAACGCGGAAGCGGCGATGAAGTTCATTGCAATGGCGACCGCGGCCGAACCGCAGGCCGCCCTTGCAAAAGCCACCGGATATGCACCAATCAATGTTGACTCGGCCAAGCTGATGGATCCGGAGACGGCTAAGACCCTGCCGGATCGGCAGACGGCCAGCCAGGTGAATGCCGACATGAACTACTGGGCTGATAATCGCGATGCCATCGGCGAGAAGTGGTACGCCTGGCAGGCGAAATAGCCTGAAACTTGAGACGGATGGGCACGGCGAATGTTCGCCGTGCCTCCCGCAGCGTAGGTGCCCATTTGTTGGACCTCGGCGCCTGCGGAAATTGACGGGTGGGAAGGACTGTCATGGCGACATATAGCGATGCCTCCGGCGCAATTGCGCCCCTGCCAAAGGTGCGCAGGGCAACAGGTTTTGGCGGGGTCCTTCCGGCTCTCGCCTTCGTGACGATCTTTTTCATCGCGCCGGTGGCGGTGCTCTTGTTGCGAAGCGTTCTGGAACCCGTGCCGGGCTTTGGAAATTATGCGCAGCTGATCGGGTCCGCGACCTATCTCAAGATCTTCGCCAATACCTTCATCGTCTCCGGTCTCGTCACGGTGATTTCGCTGCTGATCGGATTTCCCGTTGCCTGGGCGCTGGCAATCATGCCCGGGCGCCTGACCTCGGTGATCTTTGCCATCCTGCTCCTGTCGATGTGGACCAACCTGCTTGCCCGCACCTATGCCTGGATGGTGCTGCTGCAGCGGACGGGGCTGATCAACAAGATGCTGATCGGAATGGGGCTGATCGACAAGCCCTTAGCACTCGTCAACAATCTGACCGGGGTCACGATCGGCATGACCTATATCATGCTGCCCTTCATCATCCTGCCGCTCTACGGCGTGATCAGGAAGATCGACCCGTCGACCCTGCAGGCGGCAGCCCTTTGCGGTGCCAACCGGTGGCAGTGCCTGACCCGTGTCCTGCTGCCCTTGGCCATGCCGGGCATGGCGGCTGGTGCCCTCATGGTCTTCGTCATGTCCCTTGGTTATTTCGTCACGCCGTCGCTTCTCGGCGGCACTGCGAACATGATGCTCGCAGAGCTGATTGCGCAATTCGTGCAGTCGCTGGTCAACTGGGGCATGGGTGGTGCTGCGGCGCTGGTTCTCCTCGTGGTGACCCTGCTGCTTTATGCCGTGCAGCTGCGCTTCGTCGGCAACCAGAACCCGGGAGGGCGTTGATATGTTGCTCAATTTCGACCGCCTCGGCTGGTGGAAATATATCCTGCTGGCGATCACGCTTCTGACCGCCGCCTTTCTGCTGCTGCCGATCGTCTTTATCGCGGCGCTCTCCTTCGGCTCCTCGCAGTGGCTGATCTTTCCGCCGCCCGGCTGGACGCTTCAGTGGTACAGCGAGCTTTTTGCCGATCCGCGCTGGCTGGAATCGGCCTGGACGAGCTTCAAGATCGCGGTCATCGTGACTATCCTGTCGGTGCTGCTCGGGCTCGTGACCTCCTTCGGGCTGGTGCGCGGTTCGTTCCTGTTCCGCGATGCGCTGAAAGCGCTGTTCCTGACGCCGATGATCCTTCCCGTCGTGGTTCTTGCGGTCGCCCTTTATGCCTTTTTCCTAAGAATCGGTCTTGGCGGCACGCTGGCGGGCTTCGTCATTTCGCACCTCGTTCTGGCGCTGCCCTTCTCGATCCTCTCCATCTCAAGTGCGCTGGAGGGCTTCGACAAATCGATCGAGGACGCGGCGGTTTTGTGCGGGGCCTCGCCTCTCGAAGCAAAAATCAGGGTCACCCTGCCGGCGATCAGCCACGGGCTGTTTTCGGCGGCCGTCTTTTCGTTCCTGACATCCTGGGACGAGGTGGTGGTGGCGATCTTCATGTCCAGCCCGACCCTGCAGACGCTGCCCGTCAAGGTATGGGCAACGCTGCGGCAGGACCTGACGCCCGTTGTCGCTGCGGCATCGACCCTTCTCATCCTTTTGACGATCCTCTTGATGGCGCTTGTTGCCGTCGTGCGTAAGGTACTGAAACAATGAAAGAACCATTCCTTCAGATCCGCGGAATACGCAAGGAATACGGCCCTGTCGTCGCCGTCCACGACGTCAATCTCGACGTTCGGCGCGGCGAGTTCCTGACCTTTCTCGGACCGTCCGGATCCGGCAAGAGCACGACGCTCTACATCCTGGCCGGTTTTGAAACGCCAACGAAAGGCGACATCACGCTGGAGGGCAAGACCCTGCTCGCCACGCCGTCGCACAAGCGCAACATCGGCATGGTGTTCCAGCGCTACACCCTGTTTCCGCATTTGACGGTGGGTGAGAATATCGCATTTCCGCTGAAGGTCAGGCGCAAGTCCAAGGCCGAGGTCGACAGCAAGGTGAAGGAGATGCTGCGCCTCGTCAGGCTCGAAGGCTTCGAGGATCGCAAGCCCGCACAAATGTCCGGCGGCCAGCAGCAGCGCGTCGCCCTTGCCAGGGCTCTTGCCTATGATCCGCCGGTGCTTCTGATGGACGAGCCTCTGTCGGCGCTCGACAAGAAGCTGCGCGAGGAAATCCAGCATGAGATACGCCGGATCCATCAGCAGACCGAAGTGACGATCCTCTATGTCACGCATGACCAGGAGGAGGCGTTGCGGCTCTCCGACCGCATCGCCGTCTTTTCCAAGGGTGTCATCGACCAGATCGGCACGGGGCCGGAACTCTACGCCAATCCGCGGACCCGCTTCGTTGCCGAATTCATCGGCGACAGCGATTTCATTTCATGCGACCTGCTGTCATCCTCCGATGGGAAGGCCAGCATTTCGCTTGGCGGCGGCAGCGTCTTCAATCATATTCCGGTGCATGGAAAAGGAACCTCCGGGACGAGGGCAGCCCTGATGCTGAGGCCTGAGCGCATTCGATTGTCGCGCGCCCAGGCGGTGGGAGCCGGTCTTGCCGCAACGGTCAGCGACATTACCTTCCTCGGCAACAATATTCACGTCTCGACCGAGACGGCGACAGGCGAGGCACTGGCGGTTCGCCTGCCGTTCGGTCACGAGGCTATCTCGGGGCTCAGTCGTGGCGATATAGTCCATCTGAATTTCGATCCCGGTGCTGCTCACGTATTCTGTTGAAAGTTGTCATATGAAGCTCAATGATCCCTCGCTGTTCCGTCAGGCATGCCCCATCGCCGATCGCTGGATCGAAGCGGAAGGCCGCAAGGCGGCGACGGTCCGCAATCCGGCGACAGGCGAGCCGCTGGGGGTCGTCCCCGACCTCGGTGCGGCGGAAACGGAGGACGCCATCCGCGCCGCCGTGATTTCCCAGAAGCTTTGGGCGAAGAAGACCGCCGGCGAGCGCGCCGCCGTCCTCAAGACATGGCACCGCCTGATGATCGAAAACCGCGACGATCTGGCGATGATCCTGACGCTGGAGCAGGGAAAGCCGCTGGCCGAGGCCAAGGGGGAGATCACCTATGGGGCGAGCTTCATCGAATGGTTCGCCGAAGAGGCGAGACGCATCAACGGCGAGACCATCCCGGGGCATCAGGCCGACAAGCGGATCCTCGTCTTGCGCCAACCGGCAGGCGTGGTGGCGGCGATCACGCCCTGGAACTTTCCGAACGCGATGATCACCCGCAAGATTGGCCCTGCGCTGGCCGCCGGCTGTGCCGTCGTTCTCAAGCCGGCGCTGCAGACGCCATTCTCTGCCATCGCCATCGCCATTCTCGCTGAGCGCGCCGGCCTGCCGCCGGGGCTTCTCAACATCGTCACGGGCGATGCAGCGGCAATTGGCGGGGCGCTGACGGCAAGCCGTGACGTTCGGGTTCTGACATTCACGGGCTCCACCCGGACGGGCGAGCTGCTTTACCGGCAATGCGCGCCGACGATCAAAAAGCTCGGCCTTGAACTTGGCGGCAATGCACCCTTCATCGTGTTCGACGACGCCGACCTCGACGCTGCCGTCGAAGGCGCGCTCATCGCCAAGTTCCGCAACAACGGCCAGACCTGCGTCTGCGCCAATCGGCTTTATGTCCAGGACGGCGTCTATGAGGCATTTGCCGCCAAGCTCGCCGCGGCGGTTTCGGGCTTGAAGGTCGGCAACGGTCTCGACCGCGACGTCGTGCTTGGCCCGCTGATCGACGACAATGCCGTCGCCAAGGTCGAAAGCCATATCCGCGATGCCGTTTCAAAGGGCGCCGGGATCGTTTCAGGGGGCAAGCGCCACGCGCTCGGCGGTCATTTCTTCGAGCCGACGATCCTGCGGGATGTCGCTGCCGGCATGCAGGTCGCCCGCGAGGAAACCTTCGGGCCGCTTGCACCACTTTTTCGCTTCCGCGACGAAGAGGACGTCATCGAACAGGCAAACGACACCGAGTTCGGGCTTGCTTCTTATTTTTACGCTCGCGATCTGTCGCGGGTATTTCGCGTCGCCGAAGCGCTCGAATATGGGATGGTCGGCGTCAATACCGGTCTCGTCTCGACGGCTGAGGCTCCGTTCGGCGGCGTGAAGATGTCGGGTCTCGGCCGCGAAGGGTCAAGGCACGGATTGGATGAATACACCGAACTCAAATATGTATGCCTGGGCGGCATTGCCTGAACTGGTCGATGTTTGCAGTTTGCCGTAAAGAAAGACGAGAACGCATCGGCAAACGGTTTTCCGATGCGTTCCGTTAATCCTCAAAGCTCGGGGGTGAAATTCACACCCTAAAGTGCGGAATTTGCTTCCGTTTCGGCGAGGCGATGGGCGATGCGGTCGGCATTGGCCATGATCGTCATCGTGACGTATTTCGAAGACAAATCCGGAAGGATCGAACCGTCGACGATGTGGAGACCGGAATGGAGATTCAATTCGCCGTCCGAAGAGGTGCCGAACGGACCGGACGCGCCCATAGGCAAGGTGCCGGCGAAATGGGCGTCGATGCCGGGCTCCGCCAGCGACGCGCCTGGGAGCTGAATGAGACCCAGCCGTCTCCATTCCCGGCGGAGCACTTTTTTCAAAGTCTCGGCACGAAGGCCAAAACCGTCTGTAAAGCCGCCGCGGACGGTCAGACCCTTTCCTGCCGTTTCGTCCCGGCGGATGTAGCTGTGGCTTTGATCGCCGGGATAATAGATCGTCGCGACGAGGAGACTGCTCCCGATAAGCTCGAACGCCGCGCGCCCGGCTTTTCGACCGAGCGGCATCCTGTTGATGAAGCTCTGCGCCGGCAGAGTACCAACCTCATAGATCGCTCCCGTCACGTAATCGGATGCGCCGCTGCCATAGCGCAGAGATAATCCGAGCTGCGCAAGGCTGTGGGTCGCCGTCGGCGAACGCAACATTCTTGCGGGAGAGAGCAGGGGAATGGCCAGCGTGGGACTGTTCAGAAGACGCAGTCCCTGCTCGTCAATCGGCAGGAGGTCCGACAGCAGGGCGGCCGTTCCAAGGACTCCCGCGGCCAGAATTATCCTCGGTGCGGAAAATGACGATCCGTCTGCCGTTCTGACCGTCCAGCCCGAGCTGCGTGTCAACGAGACGGCCGGCATGTTGTCGAGCAAACGAAAATGTGGAGACTTTCGCAACAGAAGCAGATCCTGCCTGCTGTTATAGATCGCGCCAGTCGAGCAGCCATAGAGACAGTCGCCGCGCAGATCGCATGCTGCGCGCCCGGACCTCGCGTCCGAAAGTATGGCATTGACGGCGGGAAAAAGCCGGAACGATCCATCAGCCGGCTTTGCGGCCTGATGCCGATGGAGGACATGGGCCGCTGTCGCTCCAAGCGGCAGGACGGGCTCACTGTCAGCGTCTGTCGTAGAATCCGCATTCGTGCTGATGCCGATGCGCTTGGCTATATGCTCGTAGGATCTCTGCAAGGAGGCGATGTCTATCGGCCAAGCCGCGATGTCCTCGGCATCGAGATAGCTGATTTGCGCTCCCCAGATGTTGGAGAGACCGCCGCGGGCAAGGCTGCCGATTGGGATGAAACCGTTGCCGGTTATGCCGGATTGGTGTCGAAAAGGTTCGAGCATTCCTCGTGCAACAGGGGTCTGTAATTTCGGCGAACTTCCGTCGTCCGTTCGCAGCGATTCCAGATTGCTTCCGAGGACGCGGACGCTGCGGCTTTCTTCCTGCGATCCGGCATCATCCCCGCCATCCAGCATCAGAACGCGGCGTCCGGCCGCTATCAGGGGAAATGCCGCGGAGACGCCGGCAGGTCCACTTCCGATGATGATGAAGTCGGCGTCCGGCCCATTCATCGATATCTCCCCGCTAAAAGCGCGCGGAGCGGAAAGAGCAAGACATCGCTGGAAATCGCCAGTGTCGCGCTGAAAAATCCGGCCTTTTGGCCCGGGTGCCTTTCCGGTTCGCTCGCGAGGTCGGCCAAATAAAGGGCCTGCGCGAGGCGATGCCGTGTTCGATTGGCCGGCGGTTCAAAGAGGGCCAGCAAACCAGGATGCCTGATCATTGCCGGGGAGAGGCCGAGCGGCGACAATCCCTCACGCCGCAGCCCTTCGCAGAGTCGCTGCAGCTGTATTTCGGTGGGCACGATGCCCAGATATCGCAGCAGGGCCTCTGCCTCACGTCGCGATTGCTCCTCGCTTGACTGGTCGAATTCCCCGGCAAGCCTAGTCGCCGGGTCGGACAGGTCCAACTTCAGGAGCCTGAGGCTCTCGCTGCTCTCCATCGGTGCGGCGCCTGCAAGCCCGAGGACGCGTTCCGGATCGACCGTGGGAATCAAGGGGAGAATCTTCGTCATGCGGCAGGCGAGGAGTGCGGCGGTCAGGGGAACCGGTATGAAATGAAGCTTGCCCTTACCCTGGGTACGGCGGAGAATTCTGAGCCAGGCGGCAAAGCTTATTGGGTTTTCTTGCGCAAGTACAAATGTCTGCAGCGGCAGGTTCTCTCCGATCGCCAGCGCCAAAAGGCCTGCGGCGACTTCGTCGAGATGAATGGGCTGAACTTTTCGGCTGAGCCCTATCATCGGCAGGATTGGACTGAGCGCCGCCAATTTCGCCATCAGGCCGTACATCGCTGTGCGCGGGCCGCCATAAACGAGCCCTATTCGCGCAATTCTGACGATCGGCGCTGCCTTGCTGGCAGCCAAATGCTCTTCGATCCTGAACTTGGTCCGGCCGTAGACATTGAGCGCTTCTCTTCTGGACGAGGTGGACGAGGCAAAAATGAAGCGCGGCACTCCGGCTGCCTTTGCCGCTTCCACCAGCTTCAAGGTACCGGATATGTTGACGTTTTCTTCTTCGGCCGCCTCCGGCGAAGTAGCCCAGGAATGCGCGAGATGGACGAGCCCAACCGCTCCCTCCAGATCGGATGCTGCAGGTTCATCGCCAATGCGCCACGCCGCGCCGGGTGGTCGGCCCAGTTCAACCACGTCGAAGCCGCGCTCACGCGCCATCGCGACAAGTCTTGCACCGATATAGCCGGTCGATCCGGTGATGATGAGATGTGGTGCCATTCACACTCTCTACTGTGCAAAAGCGATGCGCGCGCCGCTCCAGTCAAAACGAAACTCGATTTCCTTGAGCTGCGACAGCGCTTGCCGCACCTTTTCCTGACGATCTTTATGGCAATAGAGAACGAGGAAGCCCCCTCCGCCTGCACCCGCAAGCTTGCCACCGATTGCGCCGGCAGCACGTGCTGCCTCGTAAAACTCGTCGATCGCGCTGTTGGTAATCTTCGATGTCAGCGATCTTTTCATCATCCATCCGCGATGCAGGGCTTCGCCGAACGCACCGAGATCTCCAGCCATCAGGATGTCACGCATTTCGTAACTCAACTGGACCATGCGCTCGACGGTCCGGAATTTTTCCTCGTCGGCCTCCATGGCTTGCACCTGCGTCGACAGCACCGAGCGCGTATCGCGCTGGCTTCCTGTGAAAAACAACAGGATGTTGCTCTCGAGTTCCGCCATCTTTTCGGAGCTGAGAACGACGGGCTGGACGTTCACGCTGCCGTTGGAATTGAATTCGATGAAGTTCAATCCGCCATGTGCGGCCGCATACTGGTCCTGTTTGCCTATCGGCTCCTTCAGGATGTCAATTTCGAGCTTGCAGGCTTCTTCCGCCAGCTGATCCTTGGAGACAAAGCGTGACCTGTGGGCGTGGAGCGCATTGATCAGCGCCACGGAAAAGGAACTGGATGATCCCAACCCGGTTCCCGAAGGAATGTCGGCGACCGAAGCAACTTCGATGCCAGGCTCGAGCTGATGCATCCGCAGGGCCTCGCGCAGCAGCGGATGCGCGATCTCCTCAAGCGTGTCGGCGAGCTCTGTGCGTGTATACTTGAGATGATACTTCTTTTCGTTGAAATAGCTATGCACGATAACGAAGCTGTACTTGGCGATCGCGCAGGACAATACCGCGCCCGCCTGACGGCGGTAGTAGGAGGCTATATCAGAGCCGCCTCCGGCGAAGCTGACCCGAAAAGGTGCGGATGAAACGATCAAAGGATTGCCTCCTCAAGATTGATGACGATATCGGCCGATGCCCGCTGCAGATCGATCCTCGGCCACTCCTCCTGTATCCGCGACGCCCAGAGCCCTTCGGCGTCAGCCGGCGTCAGGCCTTTCCAGGCGTAAAAATTGTGAAAGCGGCTGAGCAGTGCCTGTTGTGACGCCTCGACAAACACAGCCATATCGACATCTTCGCGGATCGACCTGTGTCCGGCAAAGATGCCGTCCAGCAGAATGACCTCGGCATCACGCGCATCATAGGTGGTCGTATCCTTGCGCTGACTACGGCTTGCCGCGTCATAGCCGGGCGCCTCGACCTGTCCGGATCGGCGCAGCATGCTGACGATCTCTGGATAGAGTTCGACCCTGTTGCGTTCTTCCGCAGTCATATCAGGACGGCGATATTCGAGCGGCAGTATCCAGCGATCGAGTTCCAGCCTCAGCACCCGGCGTCCTGATTCCGAGAGCATACGCTCGACCGCATGCGCAAACGTGCTTTTCCCGGAGCGGGAACGGCCGCAGATGCTGACGAGCACTGGACCTGCTTTACTTGCAAGACGTTGATGAATGGCTCCGGACAGCCCTTGCCCGATATCTTGATAACCGCATTGAAAGCGAACGGCGTCGTAGACCGTATCGAAGACAAGATCGGCACGCGGAATATCTGTTTCCGCAGCAGGATAGCTCTTTTCGTCCCGCAGGCCATAACCCGTTCGGACCCCATAGGCCCAGATGCCTGCCTTGCGGGCCGCACCTATGTCGCGCAGGCTGTCTCCGATGACGACGGATTTCGATTTTTCGACCGGCAATTCCGCCATTGCCTGGCGGATCATCAGATCGCCCGGTTTGCGGCATGCACAATTGATCTTGAGTTCCGGGAGCTCATCGGGAAATCCTTTGTCCGGATGGTGCGGACAAAAATAGATACGGTCCAGGACGCCGCCATCTTCGGCAAGCTCGGCCTCCAGGCGACCAAGAACATGATCCAGGCCGGATTCATCGAGCAGGCCTTTGGCGACCTGCGGCCTGTTGGTTATGGCCACTGTGAGGAAGCCGGCTTCGCGGGCGCGCCGCACCGCTTGGCCGGCTCGGCCGATCAGCTTCACCTGGTCGGGATGTATAACGCCATGGCCGCCGACATCTTCGTTGAGCACGCCATCGCAATCGAAGAATACCGCGGGTCTTGTCACTGACAGATGGACCGCATGAACCCGGTCCTGCCGGAGGTCCTCCTCCGCGGCAGCATGGCGGTTCGGCGAGCCGGTATCTTTGATGTATTCCGGCGTGTCGTAAATCGCGATCGGAATGGAACGCTCGAGGAGATCGGGAATAACGTCGTGAATCATGTCCGCCGTATGGCCCGGCACCAGCGCCTCAAAAAATTGGTCTGAGGCTACGTACAAACCGGCCGGCACCAGATTGCGCCAATCCGCATCCCGGGGCGTTTTGCGAGCCAACAGGCGCTGGAGATAACCGCTCTTCTGGACGACGAGATCGGATGTGCGGGGATGATCGTTGGGATGAGCGATGATGGTCAGAGCGGCTGGAAATTGATGACGGTGACGTGCCAGCGCCGCCAGGTCGATGTCAAAAAGCATGTCGCCGTAGACGATCAGTACGTCGCCGGCTGTCGTATCCAAAGTCGTCAAGCAGCCTGCCGTGCCGAGCGGAGACGTCTCGACCAAGACTTCGATCGTAATGCCGAGCCTTTCAGCTTCCGGACCAAGAGCAGGCTCCAGCTGGCTGCCAAGGTGACCACCAAGCACGCGCACGCGTTGAACACCTTCGCGGGCCAGCACACGAATCTGCCTGAGAATGATCGGGACACCGCCGAGCGGCAAAAGGGCCTTCGGAATGGCATCGCCCGTCATGCTGCGTGCGCGTGTTCCAAGGCCTCCGGCAATAATGACGGCCTGGCGAATAGCATCTTCAGAACCCATTCGCCAGGATCCGCTCGACGGCAAGTTCAACGGCCTCGGTTGATTTTCGGCGTGGGGACCAGCCCAGCGCGACGAGCCGGCTTATGTCGTAGCTGAAGCGCGGCACATCGCCTAGCCAGCCGCGATCCTCGCTGCCGTATTCGATGGCGGCTCCGGCTGCCACCTTCGAGACCACGATCTCGGCGATATCGCGGACGGACGTTTCGCCTATGCCGCTGGCATGAAATACTTCATAGGCGCCGGGTGCCTTGTCCCAGGCAAGGAGAATCGCATCCACCAGGTCGCCGACATAGAGATAAGGCTTCGTCTGCATCCCGTTGCCGAGCACCTGGAGTCTCGCCGGATCAGCCTTCAACCTGTTGATGAAATCGTAGATCGCTCCATGCGTAGAGCGCTCCCCAACGACATTCGGAAAACGCAGCACGAGTGTCTTGATGCCGAATGACAGCGCATAGACGGACAGATAGGCTTCGGCGGCAAGCTTGCTGGCGCCATAGAATGAAATCGGCCGCAAAGGGCCGTGATTTTCGCCGATGTTCCCTTCAGCTTCGCCGAATACGGCGGAAGTGCTGGCGAAGAAGAGCCTGTCGATCTTATGCTTGCGCATGATGGCAAGCAGCGTCGTCGTCGTCAGCTGATTCAGTTGCAGGTCCAGTTCCGCATTGGCATTGCCTGCGGCGATATCGGAATTGGCGGCAAGATGAAAAACAGCGTCGGGGCGGTCCGCCGCAATGAGCTGATCCATGCCTTCCCGATCGAGCATATCCAGCTCCTGAAAGCGAAAATCCGATCGATCCATCAGGTGATCTATGTTCCGCATACGGCCAAGATGAAGATTGTCAATCGCGGTGACCCGATAGCCCTTTTCCAAAAGGCGATCGCAGAGATGGCTGCCGATAAATCCGGCCCCTCCTGTTACCAAGGCATGCATGTCGGCGGCTCCATATGATCTGTTAAGGCTCATCAGAGCGCTTTGATCTTTCCCGAATGAGGACGCGAAAGGACGAATACACCACCGGCCAAGCCGACCACAAGCTGCAGCAGGCCGAAAACCACCGATAGTGTTGCCGCGTCCGTCGTGCCTATGCCGAATACGGCAAGCGAAATGATCATGCCGCCTTCCCGGAGGCCCCATCCTCCAACGGAAATGGGAACCATCGCGATCAAGAGCACCGGCGGGAAAGCGGCTGCAGCCTGACCCCAATCGAGCGGAAGACCAAGGCCGAGAACGAGGATCTCAAGCGAGACGACGCTCAACCCGTGAATGGCGAGGGTCAATAGAAAGACGCCGACCATTCTTTTGTGGGTGACCAAAACCCGCAACGCGTCGGTCAACGCGTGCAGCTTTGCCGGAAAGAAATGGACGAATAAGTGGCGGCGCCAGCTGAACACCAGGGCTGATGCGACAGTTCCCGCAACGCCAAGCGCGGTGAGCTCTGTCAGATAGGGGATGGGAAAGTCGTGCCCGTAAACAGCGCGCAGGATGATCAGTCCGATCAGCGCAACGACCGCCAGTCCGAAAAGAGTAAGGATGCGGTCCATCACGACGCCCAGCGTGGCTTCTCCGATCGTCAGGCCATATTTGACGGCGCCAAATATGCGAGCGGCATCGCCTGGAATGGGACTTGGAAGAGCTTGATTGTAAAACAGGCTTTGCATGAAGAGTTTCATGGCGCCTGACATCTTCAGCCTTTGCCCTATCATGTCCGATAGAAGGCACCATCGCCACGCCGAAAGCAGGGCCTGCAAAAGCAGAAGAAAGATGCTGAGCGAAATGGTCACCGCCGACAGAGTCCGGACCGCAGCCCACCCTTCCGAAAAATCTACCTTGCGCGCGATCCATATCACGAGGCCAAGCGCAACAGTCAGTTTCAGAACCGGTATGCCGATGCGAAGCAACGCTGGGGGGGACGCAGTGGTCACGGTGTCCGATCCGCCTCAAAACGGTAGAGCTTCCAGCCGAACCGATCTGTCAATATCAGCGAGGAATGGGGCATCATGTGCGCTACGACGCTGTTGGCCATCACCACTTTATCTTCTCCAAGGCGTTCGGCGAGGAACGCGCTACCAGCGTCAGGGGTGACGATGAAGTAGCCTATATGATTGTACTTTATGAAAGCGTCGATATCCGAACCCGGTGCAGGCAGCACGTGGCGCGGCAATTGCCAACCGCCATCGCGGCCATCGTTGTAAGCCGTGGACAATAATGTGTTGGAGTTATGGAAAGGTTGGAAAACGGTTCGCAGGTCGTGATCTGCGATATAGCGGTACATGAAATAAGCTTCGCGGTGGCTCTCCATATATTCGTCGACGCTTATCATTCCGAGCACGACGTCGAGTTCTTTCGCCTTGACGGGATCTATGTCGCCGCCGCCCACTCGATACCAGTGCGAAATCCAGAGGCCCCCGGCCAGCAAGCTGACGACAACCGGGCTGGCGACCATGCATGCTGGCGAAGAGACGATTTTCGCAAGTGGGGCTATCTGCGGCAGGACTCGCCGGTCGAGCCATTTATCCAGCCGTTCGCGAACCAGGGAGGCGCCGATAAACCCGGTCGAAAAGAAAAGCAGATAGGCTGGCGTCGCCCACCGTATGTGATTGAACATGACGGTGTACCAAATCACAAACATGGCAGCGACAATCGCGGCCAGAAATGCAATGCGCCGGAAAGCCACTGCCAGACCGGCGAGTATCAAGGCAAGAGCGACGAAAGTGTTCGGCTTGCGAGCGAGGAACCAGTCGTAAAAAACATAAAGGAAGTCGTGCCAACCCTGCAGAGTTGTGAGGTTCGTCACGAAATGTCGGTTGGCGGGATCGAAAGCCCGGCCCAATTCAAGCGTGTAATCCGCCATCCAAGCATCGGTGAGGCCCGGATGACCGAACAGGAAGGGATAGATCGGATTGCCGAGAACGATCAGGTTTTTCGCATACCAGTAGCCCGCGACAGCGAGAAATGCGCAGAGGCATGACAGAAAGAGCCGCAGTGATACCCTTCCCTTGAGTAGCGTCGGCATCAATGCCAGCCCTATAAGGCCAACCATTTGCAGTTCCGTATATTTTCCTCCGACCGCTCCCCCCAAGACGAGCGCACAATGAAAAAGCTCCGCCGGCCGCCGAGTTTCGAAATAGCGCCACAGAAAAAGCACGGCTGCGACTGAGAAACATGACCGGGCCAGATCGGTCATCGGTTCGCCGACACTCCCCCTGAAGAAGGGGATGCTGAGGATCAGAGCTGCCACCAGGAAAAATCCGCATGCCCGCCAACGACTGGCGCAGCTTGAAAGCAGGAACAGAAATCCGAAGAAAATTGCGATATTGATGGTCGCCGCGCCGGTCCAGTGACCGCTGACCATCATGACGAGCGCAAACAGCAGATTGAAGAAGAGCGGAATATTGCCGTAGAAGGGATGGTCGATCTGCGGAGACACAAAGCCGGCGTGCTCGATGATGCTGTTTGCGAGCGGGATGTGAAAAACCCACACATCGTCGACGCCTGATGGAAATAACGCTTGGACGCTCCACACATAGAAATAGGCAATGCATACGAGTGCAGCGAGGACCGGAAACGGATTGCCGATCCTGGTTTCGGCCGCGATTTTACGAAAAAACGAACGCAGGTCGTAAAGAACGGCGACAAGATCGCGCCGCCGCCAGATCATCGAGACAGCCACGATAGGAAGAACGATTTCCCATCGCAGCCCATGAAATGCGCCGAGGATGGTAGCCGCGCCGCCTGATATCGCCAAGGCCGGCAAAATGCCGCTGAGCAAAAAGTCGATGCCGTCTCGAAAGGGCCGATCGCAACCTCGATTGAGCCAAACGACGACCCCCCGATCGATCACCAGGCCCCATAAGATTATGCAAAAAACCGTGCACCAGCCTACGATCATCAGCGCTCCCGTGGCTCCTATTCCGCGAGAGGCGGCGCAGGCTTCTTGATTGGCAGCATGACCCCAAGCGCTCGGATCATGAGCCCTGAAATAAAGACCTGGAACGCTGTGGTGATAAGCCAGAGCCCGAAGACGGCCCAGTTCGTTTCGACGCCAATCTCAGGCAGCACGTATCCATTCCCGACATAGGAATCGAAGAGCGGAAACGCCAACAAAACGCCTGCAAGGACGGCCACGACCGTTCCCCAAATCGTTGCGTTATAAGGCAGGAGCCGCTCGAAACGAGGCTGCACGCGTCCCGAATAATCGAAGATAACCCGCCCGATCGCGGCCGAAACCAGCATTGATTGACCAAGGACGGCCAGGGCCATGGCAAACAGCATGGCATTGGACGAGAACCGCACACCGGCAATGGACATAGGTCCAGCGAGCAATGGCAGCATGATGATCAAGCCGAGGGCCAGAAGCAGGAAGCCCGGCCAGATGAGAAAGAAATCGAACCCGTAGACGAACATCGCCTGGAGATTACGCCAGCCTGCGCGCCACGGCTCCATCCAACCCCGCCGCTTCATGTGGCTGAGCCGCCCATCCGGATCTTTCCGGAAGTGGATCGGCACTTCGGTGGTCGGAAGCTCCATATGCACGGACTTCAGCACCATTTCCGACGCATATTCCCATCCTTGCGACCGAAGATCCATCCGCAGCAACGCATCGACACTGATGCCTCGCATGCCGCAATGGATGTCGGAAAAGCGGCTGGCGAACATCCGATTGAGAATCCAAGTCGTCAGTGGCGTTCCGAAATAGCGATGCAGGGGCGGCATCGCATTGTCTTCGATCGAGCCCTTGAACCGCGAGCCCATCACGAAGTCGGAGCCCTTCCGGAAGGCCTCGATAAACGGCGCAATCTGGCGAAAATCATAGGTGCAGTCCGCATCGCCCATGATGATGAACTTGCCACGGACGAATGGAATGGCATCGATGTAAGCCCTGCCCAAGCCGCGCTTCGGTGTCCGCAAAACGCGGGCGCCCCTGTCGCGCGCGATTTGGGGTGTGCGATCGGTCGAACTGTCGACGATGAGGATCTCCACCGCCGCACCGCTTGCCGCAATACCCTCGCGGCACCAGTCGACGAAGGTTCCGATCGTCAATTCCTCATTAAGAGACGGGACGAGGATGGTCACTTCAGGGTCGGTGACATCATCGTCGGGGGTAAGGAGCGTCAATTCCGGATCGTGAATGCTGGGAAAAGTCATGCGCGCAAAACGGCTCGTTAGGAAAGAGTAGGCGGGACAAGTCCGCAGGAAAAATCCAGTACGGCATGGCAAATCGCCAGATGTGCGATCTCCACATAGCCATATTGATCGGAAGCCACATAAAAGTTCAGGTCACCCAGATCACGCAGCGGATTGCCCGGCGCGAATCCGCTCAAAGTCACGACGGCGCAGCCTTTATCCCGGGCCGTATGGACGGCTCTGGTAATGCTTTCCGATCTCCCCGAACTGCTGATTGCCACCAGCAGATCACCTTCGTTCGCATGCATGCCGATCTGCGTCGAGAAGACATTCTCATATCCGAGATCGTTCGAGAGGCATGTCAGCGTCGCGCCGTCGTTCATCGCCATGGCGCGCAGCCCGCCGTTTTTGGAATAGTCCGTCGCCATGTGGCTGGCAATTGCCGCGCTGCCGCCGTTGCCAATAAACATGATCTTCCGTCCGGCATCGTGCGTGGCGCGAGCCAGTTGCATGGACTCCGTCACCGCTGCTGCATAATCTAGGCTCTCTCCCGCTGACCGCGTAGCGGTTGTATTCACAAGAACATGGCGGAGAAATGTGAAGTAGCGATCCAGGTCGCCGGCTGTTACGCCAAGCCCAGAAGATCTGTTCTCATTTTGTAACATGCTCGTTGCGTCCCTACGCCTTGGGAATTGGGGCGTCCTTAAAGACAAAATGAGACAAAGGCAAGTTGCCCGCCCCTCTTTCAGGGTTGTCGGCGGGTGTCGCGGCTTTGCAACTAGCGGTCTTCCGTGACGTGAGGCTCGGCGGGCACGCCGCTCGCT
The DNA here is from genome assembly GCF_052871115.1 of Rhizobium sp. LARHSG275. Taxonomy (NCBI): domain Bacteria; kingdom Pseudomonadati; phylum Pseudomonadota; class Alphaproteobacteria; order Hyphomicrobiales; family Rhizobiaceae; genus Rhizobium; species Rhizobium sp. LARHSG275. Next base: position 109,174 of record NZ_JBIXJN010000006.1, read on the forward strand.
TGAGCATCGGCGCTCATTCTTCGGCTGAAGTGAGCCACGCGCGAGCAAGGCAGGTGTGAAGGCAAAGTCCGTATTACGACGCACCTTGGGGTCAAACCGGGGGAGCGGATCGAATTCGACAAGCTGCCTGGGGGCGAGCTGCGGGTAAAGGCTGCTCGTCCGACGGGGACAATCGACGACTTTATCGGTCGGCATGCTGGCAATTCCGCAGCCTCATGAGCGGGTCGATGCTGAGCGGCCGCAAGCTTTTCAACGCTGAGACGACGGGTGGCGTTCGCTTCAGAACCGATGTTCCGCTCCCTCGACCGGATTTGCCCAGACCGTCATGCCCGGTGCAAACGGCGTCTCGCCTTCGGCGCGCGCGACCATCTCGCCGAGCTCGGGAATGTCGAGGTAGAGGATCGCGTCGGCGCCAAGCCGCTCCACATGCCGGATCCTGCCCTGCCATTGCCCGGCACCTTCCGAAAGCCTGATATGTTCCGGGCGAATACCGTAGGTCGCGCAGTTCATTCGCCGCGCTATCTCGCCGCCATAGAGGTTCATCCTCGGGCTGCCGATGAAGCCGGCGACGAAGGGTGTCGCCGGATTGCGGTAGAGCTCCATCGGACTGCCGATCTGTTCGACCGCGCCGCCCTTCAGGACGACGATCTTGTCCGCCATCGTCATGGCTTCGACCTGGTCGTGGGTGACATAGATCATCGTCGATTTCAGGCGGGCGTGCAGATCTGATATCTCAAGGCGCATCTGGGCGCGAAGCGAAGCGTCGAGATTGGAGAGCGGCTCGTCGAACAGGAAGACCTTGGGATCGCGGATGATCGCGCGGCCGATGGCGACGCGCTGCCTCTGGCCGCCGGAGAGCGCTTTCGGCTTTCTCTCCAGCAACTGGGTGAGCTGCAGCGTTTCAGCCGTCGCCGCGACCTTGGCGGCGATTTCCGCCTTTGGGCGTTGGGCGAGCGAAAGGCCGAAGCCGATATTCTCGGCAACGGTCATATGCGGGTAGAGCGCGTAGCTCTGGAACACCATGGCAATGCCGCGCTCGGAGGGTTCGGCATAGGTCACGTCCTTGCCGCCGATGGTCAGCGCGCCTGACGTTGTTTCCTCCAGGCCGGCGATGATCCGCAGCAGCGTCGACTTTCCACAGCCAGACGGACCGACGAAAACGACGAACTCGCCGGAGGCAACCTCCAGATCGATCCCCTTGATGACCTCAAGTGCGCCAAAACTCTTGCGAACCTGTTTGAGAGTGAGCTCGGCCATTCGGTTACCCTTTTACTGCGCCTGATGTCATGCCGGCGACGATCTGCCGGTTGAAGAAGATGAAGACGACCAGCGGCGGGATCGTCACGAGGAGGATATTCATGAAGAGTAGATTGTACTGGCTCGTATACATGCTCTGGAAATTATAGAGCGTCAGCTGCACGGTCACGTTCTCCTTGCCGGGAAGGTAGTAGAGCGGGTTGGTAAAATCGTTGAAGATCGCGATCGACTGCACGACGATGTTGGTGACGGTCACCGGCTTCAGCAGCGGCAGGATCACTCTGAAGAAAATCTGGCGTGGCTTGGCGCCATCGATCAGCGCCGCCTCGTCGAGGTCGCGGGGTATGGTCGAAATGAACGACCGGTAGAGCAATGTCGAGAACGAAAGATTATAGGCGACCTGGATCAGGATCATGCCGGTCATGGTCTTGAAGAGGCCGATCTCCTGTAAGAGGCCGATGGTGGGCACGACGGCTGGGGGCATCATCAGACCCATGAACAGGGCAATGGAAGCCACCCTGTTCCAGACGGTCTTGCGGCGCTGCATCACATATCCGACCATTGCCGACAGCAGGATCAGGATCGTGACGGAGACGACGGTGATCAGCGTGGAGTTGAAATAGGCGAGCGCGAGTTGGTAGTCGCGCGCCTTGAAGACGGCGATCAGATTATCCCAGAACAGCCAATGCTCGGGCAGTTCGAAATCAAGGCGAGAGGCTTCGGATTTCGATTTGACCGCCTGGAGAGCGACGAAAACGAAGGGCATGACGAAGATGACGGCCGCCACCGCAAGGGCTATCGTGCCGGTCACGTAAGGGCGGACGCTTCTCATTCCTCGACCTCGCGCCGGTTGAACCACAGGGTGAATGGCAGGATGATTATGGCGATTAGCGCGAACAGGATGACGTTTCCGGCCGTCGACAGACCGTAGAAACCCGCCTGGTACTGCTTATAGATGACCGAGGCGATCACGTCGGAGGAGAAACCAGGCCCGCCGCGGGTCATGGCCCATATCAGGTCGAAGGATCGAAGCCCGCCGATCAGCGACAATGTCACCACGATGACGGTGGCGGGACGCACGAGCGGCAGGGTGATCCGGAAAAATTGCTGGAGACGCGTGGCCCCGTCAATCCTTGCGGCCTCATAATAATCGGGGCTGATCGCGGCAAGCCCGGCGATGAAGATCAAGGTGGCGAGGCCGACACCCTTCCAGACATCGACCAAAGCCACCGAAAAAAGCGCCAGCGCCGGATTGGTGAGCCACCCAGGTCCTGGAATGCCGAGCGTTTCCAACGTGACATTGATGATGCCCCTGGTCGGATGCATCATCACCGTGAAGGTGATGCCGATGCCGATCGTCGAGACCAGGACGGGAAAGAAGACCAGCGTGCGCAGGAAGCCGCGGGCGAAGATATTGCTGGTCAGCAGCACGGCAAGCAGCAGCCCGCAGACCGTCTTCAGGCCGGATGTCGTCACGGCATAGATCAGCGTGTTGAGCAGTCCCTTGACCAGAAACGGTTCGGAAAAGAACTGCTGAAAGTTTTCGAGCCCGATGAATTCGGCGGTCGAAAGATCCCAGCGCGTTAGGCTGAACCAGAGAGAGGATACGGTGGGAACGAGAAACAGCACGCCGTAGATGATGGCGGCGGGAATGAAAAACCACAGCGGGTAGGGCGATTTGCGCGAACGGCGGCGTGTCTCGGTCATATCAATCTCTTCGATCGGGTGGAACCTCGCTCCATCAGGAGCGAGGATAACTTGCCCGAAAGACCGCTACCAGTTGGGCAGGCCAAGCTGCTTGGCCTGCTTGCGCACGTCGTCGTCATAGAGCTTTGCCGCCTCGGCCGGCTGGCGAATACCGGAGCCGACTTCGACGGTGATCTGCTCGAGAGCCGGTCCCTTGATTGGCGAAACGAATTCCAGCGCCGGGGTCGTCTTGTCCTTGGCCTCGAAATAGGGGAGCATGTCCTTTATCGCAGGCGGCACGCTAGCTGGCAGGTCGCAGCCGTCGATCAGAGAAGGCCCCTGAACGGCATTGGTTTCCACCATGATCTTGCAGGCCTCGACGCTTCCGGCGAAATCGACGAATTTCCGCGCTTCCTCGGCGTGCTGGCTGGTCAAGGGAATGTAAAGGGCGGGCGGCATCCAGACCGTCAAACCGTTGGTTGCGGCGTCGTCGCTCGGCTGCGCGAAAAAGCCGACATCGTTGAGGTTTTCGGGATAATTCTGTTTGAGCGCGCCGACCGCGAAGCTCAGCATCGGATAATGCGCCGCCTCGCCGGTTGCCACCATTCTCAGGCCATCGTCATAGCTTGCCGCGCCGAAATCGTCGTTCATCAGACCGGCGTCGTGAACGTCCTTCAGCCGTTCGAAGCCCTTCAGGGCCGCAGGCGTCTCTGCGTATTTTGCCTTGTTGGCGGTATAGTCTGCGGCGAAGTTCGGCACGGCAGCGTGCAGGTTGTAATAGTCAGCCAGAACGAACAACTGCGAGGTCCAGGTATCGCGATAGGTCTGCGCCACGGCGACCTTTCCTGACGCTTTGACCTTCGCGTTGTTCGCCATGAAGTCCGCCCATGTCTTCGGGACGGAGAGGCCAAGCTCCTGGTAGATTTTCCTGTTATAGAGGATCCCGCCCGCCATCGCCGTGCCGAAGGGAACGCCATAGAGCTTGCCATCGGCGCGGACGACCGATTTGAAACCGTCGTCGACCTTCGCTTGCGACGAGAGATCGCTCAGATCGACAAGCGTCTGTGTCGGCTTCAGCGCCTGTAGCAGCGAGCCGGAATTGTAGAGGAACACATCTGACATCTCTCCCGTCGCCAGGCGCGTCTTGATGATGTTGTCGCCTTCGCCGCCACCGGCCCGCGGCTCGATTTCGATCGTCACGTCGGGTGCCTTTGCCTGATAGGCGGCAACCAGTGCCTCGGCCGCCGCGACGGTGTCCGGGTTGTTGTCGATCAGGAATGACAGCGTGGTTTCTGCATGCGACTGACCGGCCGCGACCAGTGCCAAAAGCGCGGACGCGCCCGCAAGAATGAGTTTTATCCGATGTGTCATGACGTTCCTCCTCTGAACGGTGTGACGTGTATGCTCCTCAAGAATTGGGTAGGGAAAAGACCAGCTGGTGCGTTCCCGGCGCAAGAACGGCTTCCTCGACGACAGGCTCTCCATTGAGCGACGGGTTTTGATGCCGTTTTCCAGGTCGGAACCGGCCGATGCAGCCTTCCGGAAGCGTCAGCACATAGGTGACCTTGTTGCCGTCGCATTGCCAGCCGGCCTCTATGCGCCCCTGGCTGCTATCATGATGGGCCGAAACCGGCGAAAGGGACGGAATCGGCGCCGGATCGACGATCACCTCGGTAAATCCGGGCGCGCTCGGGCTCGGCGAAATTCCGGCGACGCTTTCGAACAACCATTGGCAGACAGCGCCATAGGCATAGTGGTTGTAGCTGTTCATGTCGGGTTCGTAGATGGTGCCGTCAGGCGCCATGGAATCCCAGCGCTCCCAGATCGTCGTCGCTCCCTTCGAGACCTGGTAGAGCCAGCCCGGCACATCCTCCTGCAGGAAGACCTTTTCGGCCAAATCGTCCATGCCGAGCTTCGTCAGCGCCGGCAGCAGGGCGGGCGTGCCGATGAAGCCGGTGCCGATCTTGTAGTCGGCATCGATGATCACCTGCCGGAAATGCTGCTGTGCGGCCTGCGTGTGCTCCGCCGGTATCAGGTCGTGGAGGAAGGCAAGCGCATACGACGTCTGGTCATTATGCGCGAGCCGTCCCGCCGGCGTGATGAACTCGTTGGTGAATGCCCGCCGGATCTCGGTTGCGCGCTGTTTCATCTTCTCTTCAAGCGCATGCTCGCCGAGAGTGGCTGCGATCCTTGCCAGAAGGTCGGTCGAGATGAAGTGGTAGAGCGTGGCCGCGCAATCATCGGCGATCGTCGGACGAGGCTTTCGATTGTCGCCGACCGGCTGCAGCCAGTCGCCGAAAGTGAAACCTCGGGCCCCCCAATGCGAGGGCGGACGCACGAGCGGACCGTCCGAGATCGACCAGACGAAATCGACCCAGCGCACCATGGAATCCAGGCACTCCGACAGGACGGCCCGGTCGCCGTAATGCGTGTAGAGTACCCAGGGGATGACGACGATCGCGTCGCCCCAGCCGGTCGAGCCGGCATAGCCCGGGAAATTGGCCGGATGCAGACGCGTCGGATCCGGCGAGAAATGCGAGACGGCGCCGTCTTCGCGCTGATCGGCCATCACATCGCGCAGATATTTCCGAAGGAACGACTGGCTGTCGCTCAGCCAGCATGCGGTTGCGGCAAAGACCTGGGCGTCGCCCGTCCAGCCCAAGCGCTCGTCGCGTTGCGGGCAATCGGTCGGTACTTCGACGAAATTGGCGCGCTGCGACCAGATGGTATTCTCGACGAGGCGATTGACCAGTGCATTGCCCGAGGTGAAACCGCCGGCGGGCTCGGGCACCGACGAGATCGGGATGGACGCGATTGCAAGGATCTTCGCATCGCCCTTGATCGTTACCCGGGCATAACGGAAGCCGTGGAAGGTGAAATGCGGTGCGTAGGTTTCATCGCCGTCTCCCCGCAGCGTGTAGACGGTGTGCGCGGTGGCCGTGCGATAGTTGCGATTGTCGAAATGACGATCGGGGCCGAGTACCTCCGAATGCTCCACCCGAATTTCGGCGCCGGCGGTGCCGCGGACCGCATATCTGACATAGCCGCCGGAATTCTGGCCGAAATCGTAGACCGTCCTGCCCTCATCGTCGGTCCAGCTGTCGACCGGGGCGAGTGGCCGCAACTCGCGCACCGCAGCCGTTTCATGCGCGACGAGCAGTTCCCTGTCGAATGGCAATCTCTCGGTGCCGTGGGTCTCCAAGTAGTTTTCGTGGGTGGCATCGTAGATTTCGCCGAAGTAGATCCCCGACTTCAGGATCGGCAGAATACCGCTTCGCCATGTGGTGTCGGTGGAAAGAACGGTGCCATCCGATCCGATCAGATCGGCAATGGCGCCGATCCTGTCGCCCCAGCAATTTGGGATTGCCTGGGCGCCCCACATCAAAGGCGACCGGTACCATCCGTCGGCAAGCCAGATCTCGATCCGGTTGAGGCCCGGCTTGAGCAGGTTCGAGACGTCATATCGCTGATAGGCAAGGCGATCGTCGTAGTTCGTCCAGCCCGGGGTCAACAGGTCGTTGCCGACACGAACGCCGTTGATGAAGCAGCGGTAGAGGCCAAGTGCGGAGATAAAGAGCTCGACGGGAAGCTTGGCGCCGTCATGTTCGAAAGTCTTGGAGACGAAGCTTGCGGCCGTTCCCTGACCGCCATCCGATAGTGGCGCGATCATTTCCCCGGACCAGGCACGCGAAACGAGGTTGCCGCCGATGGCTGCCGGCTGAAAGTTCATCAAGTCCTCCCGAATGTAGAACGTTCTCCATATAACGTTCTACATTTTCTTCGGAAGCGCAATAGAATTTTCGTTGCCAGTCTGCCATGGTGGTTCTGCGGACCATGTTGACGACCCGCAGCAAGCCAGAGATTTCATGCCAATCGAAGACAAACAAAAGCCGCAACGAAACGATCGCGTGACGATCCGGACCGTGGCAACTCACGCAGGCGTATCGGTCGCAGCGGTTTCCAAGGTGATGCGAAATGCCTATGGTGTCAGCGATGCGCTGCGCGCAAGGGTGATTGATGCCATCGAGGCACTCGCCTATCGCCCCTCGCGGGCGGCACGCGGGCTGCGTGGCCGGAGTTTCACCATCGGCGTGCTCCTGATCGATATCCGCAATCCCTTCCTTCCGGAGGTGATTGCCGGCGTGAACGAGGTGCTTGGACCTTCGCATTACCAGGCGATGATCGGCGTCAGCGATGCGCGCGTGCAGTTGGAGACGTCGTTGATCGAGTCGATGATCGACTACAAGATGGACGGCCTTATCCTTGTTGCGCCGCGTTTGCCCTCGGAGATTCTGGCGAAGTTCGCAGTCCAGATACCGATCGTCGCGGTCGGCTACCACGATGCCAGCGCCACGGCCTTCGATACCGTCAATGCCGACGATCAGCGCGGTGCGGAGATCGCCGTGGAAGCGCTTTTAGCCTGCGGCTATCGCGACATCGAAATGCTCAGCCTTGGCGAGCGCCAGGGGCACGCGGTCTCTGTCGTCCGCCAGCGTGAGATCGGGTTCCGCCGTGCGATGCAGCGTGGCGGGCTCGGCTCCTCGCCAGCGATCGGCAAAATTCCGATTGCTTCGCCAAAACGGGAAGAGGCGATGCGAAGGTTCCTATCGAGGAAGGATAGACCGCGCGCCGTGTTCTGCTGGAGCGATCTCGACGCGATCACCCTTCTGAGCTTGGCTATGGAGATGGGGGTGCGCGTGCCCGAAGACCTCGCCGTCATCGGATACGACAATTCGTCGACCGCAGCACTTGGCCTCGTCAATCTCGCAAGCATCGACCAGTCGGGCAGGGAGCTCGGCCAGATCGCTACCCGGGCCCTCATTTCCAGAATAGAAGGCCGTACCGCTTCCGAGCATATTTTCCAGATACCGTCGCTGGTCAGCCGCAACAGCCTGACCCGTCCTGGCAATTCCACGGACAGATAATAGCGACGACGGCCGGCTTGCCTGTGTTGCTTGCCGTCGTTTTCAGTCGGATTGAAGGGGGCTGCCGCAAGACTGCCGCACGACCAGGCGACACGGCAATCTGGTGATGCCGGCAGGGACCGGTTCACCCTTGGAGAGGCTGAGAATTGCCAGGCCGGCGCGATGGCCCAGTTCCTTCAACTCCATGTCGATGGTGGTCAGCGGCGGGCGCGTTTGCCGTGCGACGACCTCCCAATTGTCGAACCCGACCACGGCGACATCCGTGGGAATCTCCACATTGAGGTCGCGCAGCGCGTCGATGACGCCGCGGGCGATCTCGTCACTGCCGCAGAAGATGGCGTCGGGCTTTGCGCCGGGCCGGGCAAACACCGTCTGGACGGCTTCGTGACCCCATTCCTCCGACCACTCGCCGAACATCGGTTCGGCACCGTCGCCACAGGCGTCGAGATAGGATTGGGCGCGGATGCGAGCGGCGAGGTAATCCCGCGGGCCGGTGATGTGCAGGATCCGCGACCGGCCCAGTTCCTTGAGATGGTCGACGGCGAGGCGCGCCCCCTGTTCGTCGTCCGGAAAGAAAGTGACGCTGTCGGCCGGTCCCTCGGCAAAGACATAGACGACGGGTATCGGCAAGCGGGACAGCTGGACCGGCGGCTCGAGGTCAAGGCGCGTCGCGGTGAATATGATGCCGTCGACCCGCCTGTCGAGAAGCGCCTCCAGGTGCAGCTGGGCGAGCCTTGGATCATTGTTCGTGGCGCAGAGGAAGACGGACACGCCGTGATCGACGAGCACTTCCGACACCCCGGCCGCCATCGGCAGCGTCAGTCTGCCATAGGTGTCGTTGGTCAGCATGCCGATCGCATGGCTTCGCTTGCTCAGCAACCCACGGGCGAGTGCATTGGGCCGAAACCCGATCTCCTCTGCCACGCGCCGGACCCGTTCGCGCGTCTCCGCATTCGTCCGGCCGGTGCCGTTCAGCGCGTTCGACGCCGTCGAAATGCTGACGCCCGCAGCCTGCGCCACGTCGTAGATCGTCCGTCTCCGATCACCGGTATTCTTCAAACCACGCCTCGTCTTCAATTGATGCTAAAAGCTTTTAGCAGAAAAAATCGTGCTGTTAAAAGGTTTTATCAGTCGCGCGCCAGATTTATGCACACAGACTGTCGACACCAAAAAAATTCTGATTTAACGTCCATTTCGTCCGAAGGCCTGGGGCCTGAACGAGAAAAAGGGGAACAAGCATGCTCCGACTGAAAACAACGATCACTGCTCTTGCGCTGCTGGCAAGCTCTTCTCTCGCCAGCGCCGAAGAAATCACCCTATGGGTGCGCACGTCCTCCGGCGCCGTCCTTCAGGGACTGGCCGACAAATATAACGCATCGCACTCCGACAAGGTCAACGTCACCCAGATCACGGCCGAGCAGATGGTGCCGAAGCTGGGTGCGGCAATTGCCGGCAGCGCGGCTCCTGACGGCGCCGTGCTCGACCTGATCTATCTACCGACCTTTGCCGCGGCGGATGGGCTTGAGGATATCTCCGACTTCGTGAAGGGCCTGCCCTATTCCTCGGCCATGAGCCCGTCCCACATCCGTCTTGCCACCTATGACGGCAAGATCTACGGCGTGCCGGCACTGCCGGATGCCTCGATCATCGCCTACAATACCGATCTCTTCACCAAGGCCGGCCTCGACCCCAACAAGGCGCCGGCATCGATGGAAGAGATTGCCACTGACGCCAAGAAGATCGCCGCGCTCGGCAACGAGACCTACGGCTTCTATTTCGTGGCGAATTCGGGAAGCTGGCTGATCTACGACTTCCTGCCGCATCTTTGGGCCGCCAATGCCGATGTGCTGAGCGATGATGGCCGTAGCGCCACCGTCGATACGCCGGCGCTGCGCGAGACCATCGCCGCCTATCGCGATATGTGGAAGGCTGGTGCGATCCATCCGACCTCGCGGTCGGGCAATGGCAACAATGCCGTCGAGGCCTTCGCCTCGGGCAAGGTCGGCATCCTGATGACCGGCTCCTACATCGTCAATCTGCTGACCAGCAAATATCCCGACGTGAAGTTCGCCGTTGCGCCGATCCCGGGGCCGAAGGGTGGTGCATCGAGCTTTGCCGGCGGCGACACGCTGTCCCTGATAAAGGGCATCAGCGACGAGAAGAAGAAGGTCGCGCTCGACTTCGTCAATTTCTACATGCAGCCCGAGCAGCAGGTCTATATCACCCAGGAATCGGGCATGCCGTCGCGCACCGACCTCGCCGCGGAAGCCTATGCGAAATTCGACCCGCGCAATCTCGTTGCCTATGATATCCTCGCCAAGGCGCGCACGCCCTACACTTTTTCGTCCGATGAACTCTTCGTCAGCCGCACCGGTCCCTTCCTCAATCTGATCCAGGGCACGATCTTCGGCGACGACGTCGACGGAACGATCGCTAAAACGCAGGCCGACTTCACCCGTATCCTCGAACGCACCAATCCGAACTGAGCCCGATGGGCTTCGGCAGGGTATCTGTGGATACCCTGCCGTTCCCTCCACGTCTCGACATTCAAACGGAAGGAGGAGTTGCGGTGATATCCTCGACACTTCGCAACCGGAGGCGCGCAGTCGCAACCGGAGAGCCCGAGCCGAAGGGTTGGCTTGGCCTTGCCTTCATCCTGCCGGGCTTGCTGTTCATCGTCGTGCTCTTCCTCGTGCCTCTTGTCATGACGATCTGGATGAGCTTCTACAACTGGCCGCTTCTCGGCCGGACGAAGTTCATCGGTTTGTCCAACTATGCCGAGCTGATCAGCGACACCCAGCTCTGGCATTCCCTGGCTTTCACGCTGCTCTACACGGTGCTCGTCACGGCTGCGATCTTCCTGGTGGCCTTTCCCCTGGCGCTGCTCGTCGACCGGCCGCTGCGGATCGCCGGCTTTTTCCGCACGATCTATTTCATGCCTGTTGTCATCGGCTTCGGGGCGGCCTCGACATTGTGGATGTGGCTGCTCAATCCCGATAGCGGCGTCTTTGCGCAGTTGTTGCGCAGCGCGGGCATCATCGACAGCGCGCCGAGGCCGCTCGAAAGTTTCTGGCCAGCACTCGGCGTCGTCATCCTGATGGTCGTCTGGAAAACAGCGGGCTTCACGATGATCATTCTCCTGACCGGCCTTCAGAGCATATCGAACGACGTTATCGAAGCCGCCAGGATCGACGGCGCCGGCGTCTGGGGCCGGTTTCGCCGGATCACGCTGCCTTTGATGAGGAACTCGGTGGTGCTGGCGCTCGTCCTCAACGTCACTTCATCGATGCTGGCCTTCGACCAGTTCTTCATCATCACTCAGGGCGGCCCTGAGAACAGCACGATCTCCGCGGTCTTCTCGATCTATCTCGCGTCGTTCTCATCCTACCGTCTCGGTTATGGCTCGGCGATCTCCTTTGCCCTGCTCGTCGTCCTGGTGGCGATCAGCGCAATCCAGTTCGTCCTGCTGCGCCAGCGGCCGGAGGAGGGTTGATGGAACGGCTCAACCACAATCTCGCAGCGAAGCCGGCGAGCGAGCGGCTCGGTTATCTCGCTTTCGTTCTGACGGCATGCGTCTTTGCCATCTTCTTCGTGATGCCGATCGTCTGGTCCTTTGCCAATTCCTTCAAGCCCGCGGCCGCAGCACTTGCCGATCCGGCAGCGCTTTTCTCGAAGGCATTCTCCCTCGAGAACTACCGCCGCCTCGAGCATGTCGGCGCCGGCTGGTACGTCTATGCCGGCAATTCGGTGCTGATCGCGGCCGGAACGGTGATCCTGACAGTGCTCGTCGCGGTGCCGGCGGGATACGGCTTTTCGAAATTCCGCTTTCCCGGCCAGTCGCTGCTCTTCGTGCTGATCATGGCAACGATGATGATCCCGTTCCAGTCGATCCTAACGCCGCTTTTCCTGATCCTGAAAGTCTTCCGGCTGCAGAACAGCCTTCTCGGGCTGGTGCTGATCTACGTGACCTTCCAGCTTCCTTTTTCCGTCTTCATGATGCGCAATGCCTTCGATGCGGTGCCGAAGGCGCTGATCGAGGCGGCGCGGATAGACGGCGCGTCGCAGGCGACGATCCTGCGCCGGATCATGCTGCCGATCGCGCTTCCCGGTGTCGCCACCGTTGCGATGTTCGCCTTCCTGAATTCCTGGAACGAATTCCTCGCTGCCCTCATCTTTCTGTCTGATCAGAACAAGTTCACGCTGCCGATCATGCTGGTGAATGTTTCGTCGGGCATCTATGGCATCATCGACTGGGGCGCGCTTCAGGCCGGCATAGCCGTGACCATGGTCCCCTGCATCCTGCTTTTCCTTCTCTTGCAACGATATTACGTGCGCGGCCTGACGGCCGGGGCCGTGAAGTAACAGCGCTCGTCCCGCTCAGGAGTCCTCATGACCAGTTCACCTCGCTTTCAACCGGCACGCGCTGCGGGACGGCAGCGATACAGGCCTGCCGACCATTCCGGTGTCGTATTTGATGGCGGTTTCTGGCAGAGCTGGACGGAGACGGTTCGCATCGTCACCATCCCGACACAGCACAAGCGGCTGGAAGAGGAGGGCTTCCTCGAGGTGCTCGATTTTGACAAGCCGGCCGGGCCGCTGGTGCGCCCGATCCAGCCGAGCGGACTGTCGATGCAGCATTTCTTCGATTCCGATTTCGGCAAATGGATCGAGGCCGCAAGTTACACGCTGAAGGCTCACCCGAATGCTGCGCTTGAGGCGAAGATCGATGCTATCGTCGAAAAGCTCGAAAAAGGGCAGATGGCCGATGGCTACGTCAACAGCTGGTTCATTCGCCGCGAGCCGGACAGGCGCTGGACCAATCTGCGCGACCTGCACGAGATGTATTCGATGGGCCACTTGCTGGAAGGGGCCGTCGCCTACTACGAGGCGACGGGAAAGCGCCGTTTCCTCGACGTGATGATCCGCGCAGTCGACCATATCATGGAAACCTTCGGTGCCGAGCCCGGAAAGCTCAGGGGTTACGATGCCCATGAGGAAATCGAGCTGGCGCTGGTCAAACTCTACCGTGTGACGCGCGATCCGCGGCATCTGAAGCTTGCGACCTATTTCGTCGACGAACGCGGCCGGATGCCCTCGTATTACGACGAGGAGGCTCGCAGGCGCGGCGAGAACCCGGACGATTACGTCTACAAGACATATGCCTACAGCCAGGCCCATATGCCGGTGCGCGACCAGCACCAGGTCGTCGGACACGCGGTTCGCGCCATGTACCTCTTTTCTGCGATGGCGGATCTCTCCCGTGAGAACGACGATCCGACATTGAAGGAGGCCTGCGACCGGCTCTTCGACAACCTGGTCGGCCGCCAGCTCTACGTGACCGGCGGCCTTGGCCCCTCGGCATCCAATGAAGGGTTCACCCGGGAATTCGACCTGCCGAACGAGACGGCCTATGCCGAGACATGCGCAGCCGTCGCGCTCGGCTTCTGGAGCCATCGCATGGCGCAGATCGATCTCGACGGCAAGTTCACGGACAGGCTGGAAACGGTGCTCTACAACGGCGCGCTTTCCGGCATCTCACGCGACGGTGAACATTATTTCTATGAGAACGTCCTTGAAAGCCACGGGCAGCACCGTCGGTGGAAATGGCATTACTGCCCCTGCTGCCCGACCAACATTGCCCGTTTCATCACGTCGCTCGGCCAATATTTCTATTCGACTGATGATCATGAGCTCGCCATCCATCTCTACGGCACCAATTCCGCCGAGCTGACAGTCGGCGACAGCTTCGTGCGCTTGATCCAGGAGACGCAATATCCCTGGGATGGCGACATCAGCCTGCGGTTCGCCGTCGAGAGGCCAAGCCGGTTTCAACTTCGTCTTCGCATCCCCGGATGGTGCAGGCAGGCGCAGATCTCGGTCAACGGCGTTGCCGTCGATCTCGATCAATGCGTGACGAAGGGTTATGCCGCAATATCAAGGGAATGGCGCAATGGTGACGAGGTCCGCATTGGCTTCTCGATGCCGGTCGAGCGTATCTACGCCCATCCTGCCGTCTCCGAAGACGGCGGACGCGTCGCGCTGCGGCGCGGGCCTGTCGTCTATTGCATCGAGGAGACGGACCTCGGCGGCGAGCCGCAGCGGCTCCGCTTGCCGGCATCTGAGGAAATTTCTGCCCGTTACGATGCCGCGCTTCTCGGCGGAGCGACCGTCCTCGAAGGCACCGCGCTCGAAGCCGATATCGCCGATTGGCAGAATGCGCTCTATCGCACCGCGCCTCCCTCGCTGAAGGAGCGGCCCTTCACGGCGATCCCCTATCACCTCTGGGCCAATCGCGAACCCGGAGCGATGGCGATCTGGTTGCAGGAGGTCTAGGAGAAAAACCATGGCACGGCTGTTACTCAAGAGCATCGTCAAATCCTATGGCATCTACGAGGCCGTGCGCGGCATCAGCCTTGACATCGAAGACAATGAATTCGTCGTTTTCGTGGGTCCGTCGGGATGCGGAAAATCGACGACATTGCGCATGATTGCGGGTCTCGAACACATCACCGGCGGTGAGATCGTCATCGGCGACCAGGTCGTCAACCGGCTCGGCCCGGGCAAACGCGATATCGCCATGGTCTTTCAGAACTACGCGCTCTATCCGCACATGACGGTACGGGAGAATATTTCGTTCTGCCTGGAGCAGCAGAAGCTCGCCAAGAGCGAGATCGATGCGCGTATCGTCAGGGCGGCGGAAACCCTGCATATCAGCGAGCTGCTCGGCCGGCGCCCGGGCCAGCTTTCGGGCGGCCAGCGTCAGCGCGTCGCGATGGGCCGCGCGATCGTGCGGAACCCGAAAGTCTTTCTCTTCGACGAGCCGTTGTCCAACCTCGATGCCAAGCTTCGCGTGCAGATGCGCACGGAGATCAAGCGGCTGCACCAGCTGTTGCCGACGACGACCGTCTACGTGACGCACGACCAGGTCGAGGCGATGACCATGGCGGATCGTGTCGTGGTGATGAATGGCGGCATCATCGAGCAGGCGGGGCCGCCGCAGGCGCTCTATCATCGTCCCGTCAGCCAGTTCGTCGCCGGCTTCATCGGCTCGCCGTCGATGAATTTCCTGTCCGCGACGCTGCTATCAGGAGAGAAGGGTCTCGTCGTCAAACTGACTGACGGCAGCGAGCTTGCCGTGCCGGGAGCGCGCGCCGGCGACTATGCCAGCCATGCCGGCAAACCAGTGGTGTTCGGGATCCGGCCGGAATCGATCACCGACCGCCAGGCCCGTCCTGGTTATGCCGACATCGAAGCCAAGATTGATCTTGTGGAGCCTCTCGGGCCGGAGACCATGGTCTATTTCGCGATCGGCGAGGCAAGTCTTTGCGCCTGCATCGATCCCGAGAGCGGGCCCAGGCCGATGTCAACGATGCCGCTCTCGTTCAACATGAACCAGATGCATCTGTTCGATCCGGCGACCGGCCGGTCGCTGGCGCTTGCCTGAACAGCAAACACGGAAAAGGCCGGCAACCGCGGGGTTGCCGGCCTCGTTGATCAGGCAGCCTGACGGATCTTCGAAGGACGAGTGGCAGCAGCCTTCTCGACCATGGCGGTGACTTCGGCGCGGCGGGCGCCCGAAAGCGGCAGGCGCGGCAGGCGGACGCGCTCGGAGCCGCGGCCCATGATCTGCTCGGCAAGCTTGATCGACTGCACGAGATCGTGTTCGGCATCGAGGTGCAGAAGCGGCATGAACCAGCGATAGATCTTGCGGGCCTCTTCCCAGTCGCCGCGTTCGGTGGCGGCAACGAGCTGCACGGATTCCTCCGGGAAGGCGCTGGTCAAGCCCGAGACCCACCCCTTGGCGCCGAGCATCAGGCCTTCAAGCGCGACGTCGTCGAGACCTGCGAAGATATCGAAACGATCGCCGAATTCATTGATGAGATCGGTGAAGCGGCGCGGATCCGGCGCACTTTCCTTGACCGCCTTGATGTTCGGCACGTCGGCAAGCACCTTCAGCACATCGGCGCCGATGTTGACGCGGTAGGCCGGCGGATTGTTGTACAGCATGATCGGCAGCGAGGTCGCTTCGGCGACGGTGCGGAAATGCGCGATCAGCTCTTCGGGCTTCGGCACATAAACCATGGCCGGCAGCAGCATCAGGCCGTCGGCGCCGAGCTTTTCGGCGTCGCGGGCGTAGGCGACGGCGCGGCGCGTGTCGAATTCGGACACGCCCGTCACCACGGGAACGCGGCCATTGACGACCTCGACTGCAGCTCTCAGGATCGTGCGCTTCTCCTCGGGGTCCAGCGAATTGTTCTCGCCACATGTGCCCATGACGATCAGCCCGTTGACGCCATCGTTTACAAGCGCGTCCTGGACGCGCTGGGTCGAGGGCAAATCAACGGAAAGATCATCGTTGAACTGTGTCGTTACGGCGGGAAATACGCCCTTCCATCCTGTGGTCATTGATCGAGCCTCGTTGAAACTAGTTGCCTTATATACAAACTGTCGACAAGATTCAATGATGTGAGCTTACAAATTTGAAGCCCCGAAGACCGACATTGCGAGAATCGGCCAAAACGAAATACAAGGCTCTAACGAAAGAGGGCGGACAAATGCGGAACGACGCGGAAAATGTGCGGGTGCGCGGCTCTGGCACGCAGAGCGTCTATGTGACGCTCAGGCAGGAAATCCTGTCGATGGCGCTGGAACCCGGCAGTCCGCTCGACGAGGTGCGGCTGTCGGAACGTTTCCGGATGTCGCGGACTCCCATTCGCGAGGCGCTGTTGCGGCTCGCTGCCGACGGGCTCGTCACGACGCTGCCGAACAGGAACACGATCGTTGCGACGATCGATTTCGCAAGCCTGCCCACCTATTTCGAAGCGCTGACGCTGATGTACCGGGTGACGACGCGCGGCGCGGCGCAACGGCGAAACGGCGAAATCATGAAGACCGTCCGCCGGCATCAGAAGGACTTCGCCGAAGCCGTTGCCGCGCGCGATGCCTATGCGATGATCGAGGCGAACCGCGAATTTCACGTCGCGATCGCCGAACTTGCCGGCAATTCCTATTACACGGCCTTCTTCGCCAGGCTGCTCGACGAGGGCCGCCGTATCCTGCGCCTTTACTACTCGACATTCGACGACCGTCTGCCGCGCCAGTATGTCGACGAACACGAGGAGATCATCGCCGCGATCGAGGCCGGTGACGTCGAGCGGGCCGACCGGCTGGCGATCGCCCACGCCGGGCAGATCGTCCGCCAGATCCAGGAATATATCGCCCGCGACCTCGACCGGCCGGTGGCGATCAGCATGTCCTGACGCGACGAGAGCAATGAACCGTTGGAGCCTCAGGAGGCGAGGGGGCCGCCTTGCTCCCTGACCAAGGTCATCATCCGGCGCAGGACAGCCGCCGACTGGCAAACACCGTCATGCTCGAATTCGTTGGTCACCACGTTGGCGACGTGGCGGGCTGTTTCGAGCGAAAGCCCGGCACGTATCAGCATGCCCGGTCAGGTGTATTCGGCCGCCATCGTCATCTCCTCATTTTTCATGTCGACATATTGCCTACAGCGGCATTAGTGTCGGTTCAAGATCCCGCTGCAAGGCGAGGGTTTCATCGATCTGGAAGCGCAGGAAAAGCAGGAAAACAACATGTCGTGGCAGCATACGGTACCCCGCATAACTGAGGACGAACGGCAGAACCGCCTCGCCAGGCTTCGCACAATGATCGAAGCCGAAGGATTGGCTGCGGTGCTTCTTGGGCCGACCGAAAGCCTGCATTACTTCACGGGGCTGGTCTGGCATCCGAGCGAGAGGTTCCTCGGCGCGCTCGTCACGCCCGCGACCATATCCTACATCGTTCCAGGGTTCGAGCGCAGCCGTGTCGAAACGCTGCCGCATCTGCCGGGGGAAATCCTGGTCTGGGAAGAGGAGGAGAGCAGCGCCGCTCTCATCGCCCGCCTTGTTGCCCAGGGCGGCAGACTTGCCCTCGACGATGGTTTGCCGCTTTTCTTCTATCATGCATTGGCAGCGGAGATGGGCGCGGCGAGGCTTGCCGATGGCGGGCGGCTGATCCGCGACCTGCGTTGCATCAAATCGGCCGCGGAGATTGCCCTCATTCAGTATGCGATGGACCTGACGCTTGACGTACACAGGCAAGCGCATGGCCTCTTGAAGCCGGGCATCAAATCATCCGAGGTGGTCGATTTCGTCGACCGGCAGCATCGCCAGGCCGGCGCCGATGCCGGCTCGACATTCTGCATCGTTTCCTTCGGCGCGGCGACCTCGCTTCCGCATGGCGCCGACGGCGATCAGGTCCTTGGTCGTGACGACGTCATTCTCATCGATACCGGCTGCCGGATCGACGGTTATCATTCCGATATCACCAGGACCTATATGCTGGAGGGCGGCGAAAGTGCGTTCGAACGGGCCTGGTGGATCGAGCGCGAGGCGCAACAGGCCGTCTTCGACGCAGCCCGGATCGGTGCCGCCTGCTCGAGCCTCGACGATGCGGCCCGCAAGGTGCTTGCCAAACACTCCCTTGGCCCCGACTATCGCCTGCCAGGTTTGCCGCATCGCGCCGGTCATGGCCTCGGGCTCGAGATCCATGAGGAACCCTATATCGTTCGAGGCAACGACGCGCCGCTTGCCGCCGGCATGTGTTTTTCCAACGAACCGATGATCGTCTTCCCCGGGAAATTCGGGATTCGGCTGGAAGACCATATGTACATGACCGCCGAGGGACCATGCTGGCTGACCAATCCGGCGGCGGGACCGACCGAGCCATTCTCCTGAGCGGGGCACCATCTCCTGCCCGCTCTCGTCCGGCAGATCCAGGAATATATTGCCCGCGATCTCGACCGACCGCTGGCGGAGGCTACCCGAGCCTGAACGTTGGCGATATGGCGGGGGCCGTTTCGCGGCATCGGACATATCGACCGGATCGCGGGTAGCCTGCAATTCGATCTATCAAGTAATTCGTCACAAACGTTACTTGCTTTCTGACGTGCTACAAGGTTGACTGTGGTTAATCTACAGTCTCGAGGATAGGACGATGGACCTGCTCAGAAAGGATGAGGATGACTCGGCCCAACTTCGGAAACTGACACTGAATGGCAGATATAGAAATATGGCGGCGATGCTTTCGATAGCAGTGGTTGTCTTTTCTGTATTCTTGGTATCGCTTGGCGCATTAATTGAATTTTTTCAACCTGAGTTTTTTCCAAACGTCATTCTCGATGACGTCCCTTTGCACTACATCGCCTGGTTCATGATTACCTTCGGGATAACTATCGCTATCATCAACGTAATTCTGGCGGCAAGACGAGAGATCGATCAAGCGAGAGCAGAAAAGATGCTCCCATCGGATATGGTCGAGATCAAAAGGCAGGCTTTGCGTGACCTGCGGACGCATCGAAACTGGTATGCGCGATCCTCCAGGGTGAATCAGTATCTCTGGAATTTTCTCACATTGGGGATCATCGTTTTGAGCGGCCTCTCTTCATTATTTTCGGCTTATGGCACGGTTATCCCCCAATGGCTCCCAATGGCGACCTCTGCGCTCGTGGCGCTTTTCGGCACGATAATCGTTCAATTCCGCATCCGGGACGTCTGGCAATTGAGAGAGCAGGGAAGGATCGAAGCGGAGATGCTCGTCGCCGAGGCTCATCTCATTGACATAACGGATGAGCTGGCGACGCTCAAACAGGCAGTCGCTCTTAGAAAGCGCGCTCATGCGCTGGAGATGAAGCAGCTCAACCAGTTCTTTGTAGGGACCACCGGAGCCAATCCCTGAGCCCTTTGTCGGCATCCAGTGGCGAGACCGACCGAGCCGTTCTCCTGAGCGGGCACTATCTTGCCCGCTCGGGTAGCCAGTTCACCCGCGCTATTCCTGAATGCCAGCCGCGCTCCCTAGCTTGAGCTTGAGCTCGATGACAGGGACCACGATCTGAGTTGGGCGCACCGGCAGGACGAATGTCAGTTGATCTTCGCCGACGGGGAACTGGGTGTTCGCCCACAAGGGTTTCGCAGCGTATGACCATCGGCACCACGAACACGATAGGCGGCGAGGCCAGCCTTTCCTGGCTGCTCGACTTCTTCGGCCAATATCGTCGCTCCAAGGAGAGTGCGATTGCCTCGCTGGGGCGCCGCCTATGCAACGGCCGACAATGCAAAGCTCGCCTTCCCGAAAGACCTGGTCGAAAGCTATATCGACGCCCCGAGCCAACGGCGAAGTCAGACTAATTGGCCGAAGACAGTCAAGCGAGCGGCTTGCTGGCTATCGGCCCGCTGTCCCGAGGATGCGGAGTGCAAGCTTGAGGTGCGGCAGGTCCAGCATGCGTCCGTCGAACTGGATGACGCCCGCGTCGGGCTTGGCGGCGAAGGCGGCAGCGACTTTTTCCGCCCAGGCGATCTCGGATGCATCCGGCGTGAAGGCGTGATTGATCGTTTCGATCTGGCTCGGATGGATGGCCATCATGCCGGAAAAGCCGTCGCGCCGGCCTCGGCCGACATAGGCCCTGAGACCGTTGAGATCATGGAAATCGGGATAGACGGTGTCGATTGCCGGAACGGCAGCGGCATGGGCTGCGAACAGCGTGAGCGAGCGGGCAAGCTCGTAAGGCGGCGTGTAGCGGCCATCCGTCCTGCGCGCGGTCGTAGCCCCCATCGCGGCAGACAGATCCTCAGCACCCCAGGTCAGGCCGCAGAGGCTGCTCGCGACATCCCGGTAGCTGCCGACCTCGAAGATCGCGGATGGCGTTTCGGTTGCGATCGGCAGGATGGGAACTGCAGATGCAAGAGAGCCTGCGAGTTTCAGCACCGAAGCGGCGCCCTCGGCCTTCGGCAGCACGATCGCGAAAGGATGAAGGCCGCTCAAAGCGGCAAGGTCGCCTTCGAATTCTGGCGAGGCGAGGGGATTGATGCGGATCAGGAGAGGGGTCTCGCCGGCATGATGCAAGACGAACTCGTGCACGCTCTCGCGCGCTTTCGCCTTGTTTGAGGGCGCAACCGAATCTTCCAGGTCGAGAATGACGGCATCGGCGCCTGAGGCGAGCGCCTTCTCGAAACGCTCCGGCCGGTCGCCGGGCGCAAAGAGCAGCGAGCGCAGCCTCATGACGGCTTCATCTTCAGCATTGCCGTGCGCAGGCATTGGCAGACGGTCTCGCCGCGCTGGTTCAGGGTGATATGCCGGAAGGTGACGATGCCGGCATCGGGGCGGGAGTTCGAGCGACGCAGCTCCATCACCTCAGTTTCCACCCGCAGCGTATCGCCGATGAAGACCGGTTTCGGCATCGTCACCTTGTCATAGCCGAGATTGGCGACGAGCGTATTGAGCGTGGTGTCGCCGACCGAAAGGCCAACAGTGAGGGCAAAGGTGAAGGTGCCGTTGACGACGATCCGGCCAAATTCGGTGCCTGTGGCATAATCGGCATCGAGATGCAGCGGCTGCGGATTGTGGGAAAGCGTCGTGAACAGCAGATTGTCGGTCTCGGTGACCGTGCGGCGGATGTCGTGGGCGATGCGGTCGCCGACCGTCCACTCGTCGAAATAACGGCCGGCCATCAATCCTGCTCCTTCACAATGCTGACGACCAGCTGGTTTTCCGAGACCCTGAACCCCGAGGAAACCTGCAGCTTTTCGACGATGCCGTCGAAGGGCGCACGTAGAGAATGTTCCATTTTCATCGCTTCGACCGTCAGCAGGCGGTCCCCCTTGGCGACACGATCGCCTTCGGTGACATCCACCGAAATAACGAGGCCGGGCATGGGCGAAAGGATCGCGCCATCGCCGGCACCCTGACTTGCCTCGACTTCGCTTGCGAGCGGCAGGCTGATCGGCCAGGCATTGCCGGCGTCGAAAAGCACCATGGTTTCACCGATCGTGACGGTATTTGCCTCAAGCTCCGGACGTGATTGCCCCCAATGGAGGTGATCGCCGATACGGATGCGCACCCGCTTGTCATCCGCACCGGCGATGCGGAACCCGGTGAGCGCGGACCAGGGATCACCATCGGTGTCCTTTAAAAGCGCCGTCGCCGCGCTATCGATTGCGGTTTGGTTCGGCTCCATCGCCACCAGGCTATCGCCATGGCGGTCGAGGAAGCCGGTATCGATCCGCGCGGCGCGAAAATCCGGGTCGACGGCGATGCAGGCAAGCAGGCCGGCATTGGATTTGACCGGCCAGACCTCGATGCCGGCGCAGGCGGCTGCGAGCTTCGAAAGTGCGGCCTCGCGGTTCGGCCCATGGGCAATGATCTTGGCAATCATCGGGTCATAGAAGGCGGTGATCTCGTCGCCTTGCTCGACGCCGCTATCGACGCGGATTGTTTCTGGTAGGCTGAGATGTTCGAGCCGGCCGGTCGAGGGCAGATAACCGGCGGCAGGATTCTCGGCATAGAGCCGGGCTTCGAAGGCCCAGCCGTTCATGGCGATCTCGTCCTGGCTTTTCGGCAGCGGCTCGCCGCTAGCGACCTTCAACTGCCAGAGCACCAGATCCTCGCCAGTAATTGCCTCGGTGACCGGGTGTTCCACCTGCAGGCGAGTGTTCATCTCCATGAACCAGATGCGATCTTCGCGAAGGCCTTCCGAGGCATCGGCGATGAATTCGATGGTGCCGGCGCCGACATAATTCACCGCTCTTGCGGCTTTCACCGCCGCATCGCAGATCACTGCCCGGGTGGCGGCATCGAGGCCGGGGGCAGGGGCCTCCTCGATGACCTTCTGGTGACGGCGCTGCAGCGAACAATCGCGTTCGAAAAGTTGAACGCAATTTCCGAGCTTGTCGGCGAAAACCTGCACCTCGATATGACGCGGATTGGCGATATAGCGTTCGATCAACACGCGGTCGTCGCCGAAGGCGGCGGCCGCCTCACGGCGACAGGAGGCGAGAAGTTCGGCGAAATCTTGCGGGCGTTCGACGCGGCGCATGCCCTTGCCGCCGCCGCCGGCGACCGCCTTGATGAGCACGGGGTAACCGATGGTATCCGCCTCGGCCGCCAGCCTCTCTTCGCTCTGGTCCGCGCCCATATAGCCCGGCGTCACGGGTACGCCGGCCGCCTGCATCAATTCCTTCGCCGCGTCCTTAAGCCCCATCGCCCGGATGGCAGCCGGCGGGGCCCCGACCCAGATGATGCCGGCCTTTTCTACCGCTTCGGCAAATCCGGCATTTTCCGAAAGGAAACCGTAGCCGGGATGGATCGCCGCAGCGCCGGTTTTCCGGGCGGCCTCGAGGATGCGGGTCTGCGAGAGATAGCTTTCGCGGGCCGGCGAGGGGCCGATGGCGATCGCCTCGTCCGCCTCCCTTACGAAGGGCAGGCCGGCATCGGCCTCGGAATAGACGGCGATCGTGCGGATGCCGAACATCTTGGCGGTGCGGATGATGCGGCGGGCGATTTCGCCCCTGTTGGCAATGAGAAGACTTTCCAACATTGGCGCCTCACATCCTGAACAGGCCGAAGCGCGGCCCTTTCGGGATCGGCGCGTTCAGGCAGGCGGAAAAGGCAAGGCCCAGCACATCGCGCGTCTGGCGCGGATCGATGATGCCGTCGTCCCAGAGGCGAGCCGTGGCATAATAGGGATTGCCCTCGGACTCGTAGCCGGCGCGGATCGGCGCCTTGAAGGCTTCCTCCTCTTCAATAGGCCAATTCTCACCGCGCGCCTCCATGGAGTCCCGGCGGATCGTGGCAAGCACCGAGGCCGCCTGTTCGCCGCCCATCACGCTGATGCGGCTGTTCGGCCAGGTGAAGAGGAAGCGCGGGCGATAGGCGCGGCCGCACATGCCGTAATTGCCGGCGCCGAAGCTGCCGCCGATGATGACCGTGACCTTCGGCACGCTCGCGGT
Source organism: Rhizobium sp. LARHSG275 (assembly GCF_052871115.1). Classification (NCBI taxonomy): domain Bacteria; kingdom Pseudomonadati; phylum Pseudomonadota; class Alphaproteobacteria; order Hyphomicrobiales; family Rhizobiaceae; genus Rhizobium; species Rhizobium sp. LARHSG275. The sequence continues at coordinate 132,824 of NZ_JBIXJN010000006.1, forward strand.
CGCAACCGCCGTCACCAGCTTTGCCCCATCCTTGGCGATGCCGCCGGCCTCATAGCGGCCGCCGACCATGAAGCCGGAGATATTCTGCAGAAACAGCAAGGGTATGCGGCGCTGGCAGGCGAGCTCGATGAAATGCGCGCCCTTCAGTGCGCTTTCGGAAAACAGCACGCCGTTATTGGCGATGACGGCGACGGGCATGCCCCAGATGCGGGCGAAGCCGCAGACCAGCGTGGCGCCGTAGAGCGGCTTGAATTCATGCAGTTCCGAACCATCGACGATCCGGCCGATGACCTCGCGCACATCATAGGGCGAGCGAACATCCTCCGGGATGAGGCCGCAGAGATCCTCGGGATCGAGTTTCGGCGGTCGTGGCGGTTGGAGGTCGATATCGACTGATTTCACGCTGTTGAGGGTGGCTGCGATATCGCGAACGAGCAGCAGCGCATGTTCGTCGTTTTCGGCGACATGATCGACGACGCCGGAGCGGCGGCCATGGGTTTCGGCGCCGCCGAGCTCTTCGGCCGAAATGATCTCGCCGGTCGCGGCCTTCACCAAAGGCGGGCCGGCGAGGAAGATCGTGCCCTGATTGCGCACGATGACCGTTTCGTCGGACATGGCGGGCACGTAGGCACCGCCGGCGGTGCAGCTTCCCATCACGCAGGCGATCTGTGGGATTCCCTCGGCCGACATCTGCGCCTGGTTGTAGAAGATCGCGCCGAAATGATCGCGGTCGGGAAAGACCTCGGCCTGATGCGGAAGATTGGCGCCGCCGCTGTCGACGAGGTAGATGCAAGGCAGGCGGTTCTGCAGCGCGATCTCCTGCGCCCGCAGATGTTTCTTCACCGTCATTGGGAAATAGGCGCCGCCCTTCACCGTCGCGTCATTGGCGACGATCATCACCTCGCGGCCGGATACGCGGCCGATACCGGCGATGACGCCGGCGCCTGGCGCCTCGTCATCATACATGCCGTTGGCGGCCAGCGTGCCGATCTCCAGGAACGGGCTGCCGGCATCGATGAGCAGTTGGATGCGATCGCGCGGCAGCAGCTTGCCCTTGCCGGTATGGCGCTTGCGCGCCGTTTGTGATCCGCCCTCGCGCGCTTTCGCCGAACGATTGTGGAGTTCGTCGATCAGGGCTTTATTCTTGCTGGCATTGGCCTTGAAGCCGTCGCTGTCGCGATCGATCGCAGTCGAAATCACCGTCATGACGCAATGAGCTCCCGGCCGATCAGGTAGCGGCGGATCTCATTGGTGCCGGCGCCGATATCGTAAAGCTTGGCGTCGCGCAAAAAGCGTTCGACCGGCCATTCCTTGGTATAGCCGGCGCCGCCGAGCGCCTGGATCGCCTCCAGCGACACTTTCACGGCATTCTCGCTGGCAAAGAGGATCGCAGCAGCTGCATCGGTGCGCGTCGCGCGGCCGGCATCGCAGGCGCGAGCGACGGCATAGACATAGGCGCGCGCCGAATTCAGCGCGACATACATGTCGGCGATCTTGGCCTGCATCAGCTGGAAATCACCGATCGGCTTGCCGAACTGCTTGCGATCGCGCACATAGGGCAGCACGACATCAAGGCATGCCTGCATGATGCCGAGCGGCCCGCCGGCAAGCACGGCGCGCTCGTAGTCGAGGCCGGACATCAGGATCTTCACGCCTTCTCCCTCGCGGCCCATCAGCGCCTCGGCCGGCACCGCGCAATCCTCAAAGACCAGTTCGGCCGTATCGCTACCGCGCATGCCGAGCTTGGAGAGTTTTTTCGAGACGCTGAAACCAGGCAAGCCTTTTTCGATGATCAAGGCTGAAATGCCTTTCGGGCCGGCTGCGGGATCGGTCTTGGCATAGACAACAAGCACATCGGCATGCGGCGCATTGGTGATCCAGAACTTGGTGCCGTTCAGGATATAGCGGTCGCCCTTTTTCTCGGCACGCAACCGCATGGAGACGACATCGGAACCGGCGCCGGCTTCCGACATGGCGAGCGAACCGACATGTTCGCCGGAGATCAGCTTCGGCAGATAGCGGCGCTTCTGCTCCGGCGAGGCCCAACGGCGGATCTGGTTGACGCAGAGATTGGAATGGGCGCCGTAACTGAGCCCCACGGAGGCCGAGGCGCGCGAAACCTCTTCCATGGCGACGACGTGCTCGAGATAACCGAGACCGGCGCCGCCGAATTCTTCTTCGACGGTGATTCCATGCAAGCCGAGCGCGCCCATCTCAGGCCAGAGCTGGCGCGGAAACGTGTTGCTTTCGTCGATCTCCGCAGCCAGCGGAGCAATATGATCGGCGGCAAACCGCGCCGTCGTTTCACGGATCGCGTCCGCGGTTTCGCCGAGCGAAAAATCAAACATGGCATTCCTCCCGCTGAAATATGTAGCGCGGGTTGCGGCGGGTTCAAAGTGCCCTTGATTGCGATGGCTCATCCAATTGCGAGAGAGCTTCCTCCCGGCGAAAGGCTTCGGGGCTCTTGCCCATCCATTTGCGGAAGGCCCGGAAGAAGGCGCTCGGCTCGGAATAGCCGAGCTGCACGGCAATCTCACCGATGGTCATCGACGTGTTCAGCAGCAATTCGACGGCGAGATCGCGGCGGATGTCGTCCTTGATGGCGGCATAGCTTTGCCCCTCGTGATGCAGACGGTGGCGGAGCGTGGAGGAGGGCAGGCGCATATCGGCGGCAAGCTCCGCAAAACTCCGCCACATGGCAGGCGTTGCCTGGTTCAGGCGGCGGCGGACGGCGGCGGCAATGCCGGCATCATAGCGGTAGCGCACCAGAATATTGGCGGGTGCGCCGCGCAAGAATTGCTTCAAGGCCTGTTCACTGCGTGAGATCGGCAGATTCAGCAAGGCGCTGTCGAAGCCGAGCCGGCTGATGGCTTGCGAGAAACGCACCGGGGCGCCGAAGAAGAGCCGGTAGTCGGCCCCTTGTTTGGGTTCCGCGCAGCGGAAATCGACGAGCCGGATCGGAATGCGCCGGCCGACAAGCCAGCAGATGATGCCGTGCAGGATGATCCAATAGGTGCGGTAGGCGAAGGCCGAACGCGGGCCGCCGGCGTCGCTGAGTTCGACCTCGGCCAGGCCATCGCGGATGACGAGCCGTCCACGGGGATCGTCGAGCACAACGTCGAGGAAGCGCAGCGCCCGGCGGAGCGCGTGACCCAGCGTTGGCGCATGCAGGACAGAGTGGCAGAGCAGCGTGAAGCTGCCGCTGCGCATCGGCCGCGCGCCCATGCCGAAGAATTCATCGTCGAGTTCGGCAGCAATCGCCAGCCAGAGCGCGCCATAGGTCTCTGCCGAAACCGGCTGATCGACCGTGCACGCCAGGCCGACGCGGGCAAGGACCGGCGCCGTCGGCTTGCCGAGCCGCCGCAGGCTGTCGAGTGCCTCCTCTACGAAGCCCGGCGCGATCATCCGTCGCTCTATCTCGGCCATTCTATCCTCGCTGTGGCAAAACTGGCCGAAATTATGGAGCAGTTCTGTCATCGCTTGCAATAGGTGGAGCGAATAGAATCGTATCCGTCGGTTGCGCTTGGAGGGGGTGCGGTCGGCAGGGAGGAAGAGATTCATGCTGATCCGTGGAGCAAGTTTCATCGTGACCGGTGGCGGCTCCGGCTTGGGTGCGGCAACAGTGCGCGCGCTTGTGGAGGCCGGCGGGCGTGTGACGATTGCCGATCTCAATATGCAAGCGGGCGAAGAGATTGCACGGGAATTCGGAAGCGATGCCTGCTTCGTCAAGGCCGATGTGACCGATGGCGAGGAGGGAGCCGCGGTGGTTGCCGCTGCCGTCGAAGCCTTCGGCAGCCTGCGCGGATTGGTCAATTGCGCGGGCGTGGCGCCGGCCGAAAAGGTGATCGGCCGCGACGGGTCGCACCGTCTGGAGAGTTTTGCGCGCACGGTCGGCATCAATCTCATCGGCACGTTCAACATGATCCGGCTGGCCGCCGCAGCGATCCAGACGACCGAGCCGGATGCGGAAGGCGAACGCGGCGTTATCGTCAATACGGCCTCGGTTGCCGCCTTCGATGGCCAGATCGGCCAGGCAGCCTATGCCGCCTCCAAGGGTGGGGTGGCGGCGATGACCTTGCCGATCGCCCGCGAGCTTGCCCGTCACGGCATTCGCGTCGTCGCGATCGCGCCCGGCATTTTCGAGACGCCGATGATGGCTGATATGCCGGTCGAGGTTCAGGCGGCGCTCGGCAAGAGCGTGCCCTTTCCACCACGGCTCGGCCGGCCTGCGGAATTTGCCGGGCTGGTGCGCCATATCTTGGAAAACAACATGCTGAACGGCGAGGTCATCCGCCTCGACGGCGCATTGCGGATGGGCGCGCGCTGAGCGCGTTGCCCAGAGGAGGAAACATGACATTGCAGGATCCCATCGTCATCGTCGGTGCAGCGCGCACCCCGATCGGCAGCTTTCAGGGAGAGCTGAAGGAGGCGACAGCGCCGGAACTCGGAGCAACCGCGATCCGCGCGGCGCTTGAGCGGAGCCGCGTCGAGGCCGCGGCGATCGAGGAGGTCGTCTTCGGCTGCGTGCTGCCGGCGGGGCAGGGACAGGCGCCGGCGCGTCAGGCGGCGATCCATGCCGGCCTGCCTTTCGCCACCGCGGCCAGCACCGTCAACAAGATGTGCGGCTCGGGCATGAAGGCGGTGATGATGGCGCATGACCTGATCGCCGCCGGCAGCGCCTCCGTGGCGGTCGCGGGCGGCATGGAAAGCATGACGAATGCGCCCTATCTCCTTGACAAGGCCCGTGGCGGCTACAGGCTTGGTCATGGGCATGTCGTGGATCACATGTTCCTCGACGGGCTGGAGGATGCTTATGACAAGGGGCGCTTGATGGGCAGCTTCGCGGAGGATTGCGCCGAGGCCTATCAGTTCACGCGCGAGGCGCAGGATAATTACGCCATCGCCTCGCTGACGCGGGCGCAGAAGGCGATTGCCGAAGGCTGTTTCGACAGCGAAATCGCGCCGGTCACGATAAAATCCGGTAAAGCCGAGCAGGTGGCGAGCCGCGACGAACAGCCCGGAAAGGCGAAGCTCGATAAGATCCCGACGCTGAAACCCGCCTTCCGCGAGGGCGGCACGGTGACCGCCGCCAATTCCAGCTCGATTTCCGATGGCGCGGCAGCCCTGGTGCTGATGCGCCGCTCCGAGGCGGAGCATCGCGGCCTGAAGCCGCTTGCCACTATCCTCGGCCATGCCACGCATTCACAGGCACCCAATCTTTTCGCCACGGCGCCGATCGGCGCGCTGCAGAAGCTGTCCGATCGCACCGGCCTGCCGCTCTCTGATGTCGATCTGTTCGAAATCAACGAGGCTTTCGCCGTCGTCGCCATGGCGGCGATGCGCGATCTCCACCTGCCGCATGAAAAAGTGAACGTGCATGGCGGCGCCTGCGCACTCGGCCATCCGATCGGCGCCTCGGGGGCTCGCATCCTGGTGACACTGCTTGCAGCACTGGAGCGATACGACCTGAAGCGCGGTATGGCCGCGCTCTGCATCGGCGGCGGCGAGGCGACGGCTGTCGCCATCGAGCGGCACGAGCGGGGAGGGCGGAACAGATGATCCTTTCCGACCTTCAGCAGCAGATCTCAGATCTCGCCCGCGACTTTGCCCGCGACCGGCTGGCGCCGGGGGCCGCCAAACGCGACCGGGAGCATCTCTTCCCACGCGAGGAATTGAAGGAAATGGGCGAACTCGGGCTGCTCGGCATGCTGGTGCCGGAGGCCTATGGCGGGTCGGATACCGGTGTGGTCGCCTATGCCGCTGCACTCGAGGAGATTGCCGCCGGCGACGGGCCGTGTTCGACGATCATGAGCGTGCATAGTTCGGTCGGCTGCGTGCCGATCCTGAAATTCGGGACCGAGGAGCAGCGGCAGCGCTTCCTGCCGAAACTGGCCAGTGGCGAATGGATTGGCGGCTTTGCGCTGACCGAGCCGCAGGCCGGTTCCGATGCCTCCAACCTGAAGACCCGGGCGCGGCGTAACAGTGATCACTACGTGCTCGACGGCTCCAAGCAATTCATCACCTCGGGAAAGAACGGTAATATCATCATCGTCTTTGCCGTCACCGATCCCGATGTCGGCAAGAAGGGCATCACCGCCTTTATCGTGCCGACGGATACGCCGGGCTACGAGGTGATCCGGGTCGAGGAAAAGCTCGGGTTGCATTCCACCGACACCTGCCAGATCGCCTTCAACAGCATGCGCATCCCGGCCGAGCTGAGGCTCGGTGCGGAAGGCGAGGGCTATCGCATCGCGCTCGCCAATCTCGAGGGCGGGCGGATCGGCATTGCGGCGCAGGCCGTCGGCATGGCGCGGGCGGCCTTCGAAGCGGCGCGCGACTACGCCAAGGAGCGAACGGCCTTCGGCAAGCCGATCTTTGAGCATCAGGCCGTTGCTTTCCGCCTTGCCGATATGGCGGTGCGGATCGAGGCGGCGCGGCAGCTTGTTTTTCATGCCGCCTCGCTCAGAGAGGCTGGGCTGCCCTGCCTGTCGGAAGCCTCGATGGCGAAGCTCTTTGCCTCCGAAATGGCCGAGCGCGTCTGTTCCGACGCGATCCAGATCCATGGCGGCTATGGCTACATGGCCGATTATCCGGTCGAGCGCATCTACCGCGATGTGCGCATCTGCCAGATCTATGAAGGAACGAGCGACGTGCAACGCATGGTGATCGCCCGCAATCTCTAAGCACCACATCCGGCCCTGCTTCCGGAGGAGGGGAGTAAGGCCGGCAAAGGGAGGAAAGAAAAAACATGGTGGATTCCGCTCGTTTGAGCCTGCATGTCCCCGAACCCGCCGTTCGCCCGGGCGGTCAGCCCGATTTTTCCAACGTCAAGATTGCCAAGGCCGGATCGGTGCCGCGGCCGGAGGTCGATGTCGCATCCGAAGATATTCGTGACCTCGCCTATTCCATCATCCGCGTTTTGAACCGCGAGGGCGAGGCGGTCGGCCCCTGGGCCGGGTCGCTCTCCGATCAGGCGTTGCTGACCGGACTTCGCAACATGATGAAGCTGCGTGCCTTCGACGCCCGCATGCTGATGGCGCAGCGGCAGGGCAAGACCTCCTTCTATATGCAGCATCTCGGCGAAGAGGCCGTCAGCTGCGCCTTTCGCAAGGCGCTTGGCAAGGGTGACATGAATTTCCCGACCTATCGTCAGGCGGGCCTGCTGATTGCCGACGACTACCCGATGGTCGAGATGATGAACCAGATCTATTCGAACGAGAGCGATCCGCTGCACGGCCGGCAGCTGCCGATCATGTATTCCTCCAAGGAACACGGCTTCTTCACCATCTCGGGCAATCTCGCCACCCAATATGTGCAGGCCGTCGGCTGGGCGATGGCCTCGGCGATCAAGAACGACAGCCGCATCGCCGCTGCCTGGATCGGCGATGGGTCGACGGCGGAGTCGGACTTCCATTCGGCGCTTGTCTTCGCCTCGACCTACAAGGCGCCCGTGATCCTCAACATCGTCAACAATCAGTGGGCGATCTCCACCTTTCAGGGAATTGCCCGCGGCGGCTCCGGCACCTTTGCCGCCCGCGGCCTCGGCTTCGGCATTCCGGCGCTGCGGGTCGACGGGAACGATTATCTCGCCGTCCATGCCGTCGCCCGCTGGGCGGCCGAACGCGCCCGGCGCAATCTCGGGCCGACGCTGATCGAACATGTCACCTACCGCGTTGGTGCGCATTCGACCTCCGATGATCCGAGCGCCTATCGGCCGAAGACGGAATCGGAGGCCTGGCCGCTCGGCGATCCCGTGCTGCGGCTGAAGAAACATCTGATCATCAAGGGCGCATGGTCGGAGGAGCGGCATGTGCAGGCTGAAGCCGAAATCATGGACGAGGTGATCGAGGCGCAGCGCCAGGCAGAGGCGCATGGCACGCTGCATGCCGGCGGCAGGCCTTCGGTGCGCGACATTTTCGAGGGCGTCTATGCCGAAATGCCGGCGCATATTCGTCGCCAGCGGCAGAAGGCAGGGTACTGACATGGCCAGGATGACGATGATCGAGGCCGTGCGCAGCGCCATGGACGTCTCGATGGCGAAGGACGACAATGTCGTTGTCTTCGGCGAGGATGTCGGCTATTTCGGTGGCGTTTTCCGCTGCACCCAGGGCCTGCAGGCAAAATATGGCAGGACGCGTTGCTTCGATACGCCAATTAGCGAATCCGGCATCGTCGGCACGGCAATCGGCATGGCGGCTTACGGGCTGAAGCCCTGTGTCGAGATCCAGTTTGCCGATTACATGTATCCCGCCTATGACCAGCTGACGCAGGAGGCGGCGCGCATCCGCTACCGTTCCAACGGCGATTTCACCTGCCCGATCGTCGTGCGTATGCCGACCGGCGGCGGCATTTTCGGCGGCCAGACGCACAGCCAGAGCCCGGAGGCGCTTTTCACCCATGTCTGCGGGCTGAAAGTGATTGTGCCGTCCAATCCCTATGACGCCAAAGGCTTGCTGATCGCGGCGATCGAGGATCCTGATCCGGTCATGTTCCTGGAGCCGAAGCGCCTCTATAACGGCCCCTTCGACGGCCATCACGAGCGGCCGGTGACGCCCTGGTCTAAACACGACCTCGGAGAGGTGCCCGATGGCCATTACACCATCCCGATCGGCAAGGCCGAAGTGCGGCGCGCGGGATCGGCGGTGACGGTCGTTGCCTATGGCACGATGGTGCATGTGGCGCTTGCTGCGGCCGAAGATGCCGGCATCGATGCCGAGGTGATCGATTTGAGAAGCCTGCTGCCGCTCGATCTCGATACGATCGTCAAATCGGTCTCGAAGACGGGACGCTGTGTCGTCGTGCATGAGGCAACCCTGACATCCGGCTTCGGCGCCGAAGTGGTGGCGCTGGTGCAGGAACATTGCTTCTATTATCTCGAAGCGCCGGTGGTGCGCGTTGCCGGCTGGGACACGCCCTATCCGCATGCGCAGGAGTGGGACTATTTCCCGGGTCCCGGCCGTGTCGGGCAGGCGCTTGCCGAAGTCATGGAGGCCTGAGCCATGGGCGAATTCATCATCAAGATGCCCGATGTCGGGGAAGGGGTCGCCGAGGCCGAGATCGTAGAATGGCATGTGAAGACGGGAGATCCCGTCCGCGAGGACATGGTGATCGCCGCCGTCATGACCGACAAGGCCACCGTGGAAATTCCGTCTCCCGTCAATGGCACCGTCATCTGGCTTGCCGGCGAGGTCGGAGACCGTATCGCGGTCAAGGCTCCGCTGGTGCGGATTGAGACGGCGGGAGATGTCGGCGAGGTGCAGCCCGTAGGGATTTCGCAGACGCCGATTGCCGAAACGCCCAAGGCCGAGATTGCAAAACCTGCGCCGGCAGCGCCAACTCCTGCGCCGGCGCCGGCGCCGGCGGAAAAGCCGCTTGCCGCTCCCTCGGTGCGGCTCTTCGCCAGGGAAAGCGGTGTCGATCTGAGACAAGTGCAGGCGACAGGACCGGCCGGGCGCATCCTGCGCGAGGATATCGAGCAATTCCTAAGCCATGGGACCGCGCCTGCAACGGCAAAGAACGGCTTTGCCAGGAAGACGGCGACCGAGGAGATCAAGCTAACCGGCCTGCGCCGCCGCATCGCCGAGAAGATGGTGCTCTCCACTTCGCGTATTCCCCACATCACCTATGTGGAGGAAGTCGATATGTCCGCGCTCGAAGAGTTGCGCGCCACCATGAACGGCGATCGCAGGCCTGACCACCCGAAGCTGACGGTTCTGCCCTTCCTGATGCGGGCGCTGGTAAAGGCCATTTCCGAGCAGCCTGACGTCAATGCCACTTTCGACGACGATGCCGGCATCATAACGCGCTATAGTGCCGTGCATATCGGCATCGCCACGCAGACGCCGGCCGGTCTGACCGTGCCGGTGGCGCGGCATGCCGAAGCCCGTGGCATCTGGGATTGCGCCGCCGAAATGAACCGGCTGGCGGAAGCGGCGCGCTCGGGTACTGCAACACGCGACGAGCTTTCCGGCTCCACCATCACCATCAGTTCGCTGGGCGCGCTTGGCGGCATCGTCTCGACACCCATCATCAATCATCCTGAGGTGGCGATCATCGGCGTCAACAAGATCGCCACACGACCGGTCTGGGACGGCACGCAGTTCGTGCCGCGCAAGATGATGAACCTCTCCTCCAGCTTCGATCATCGCATCATCGACGGCTGGGATGCCGCAAACTTCGTGCAGCGCATCCGCACGCTCCTCGAAACGCCGGCGCTCATTTTTATCGAAGGCTGAGGTCCATGAAAGAGATCGTCTGCAAGCTCCTCGTCATCGGCGCCGGTCCGGGCGGTTATGTCTGCGCCATCCGCGCCGGACAGCTCGGCATCGATACTGTCATCGTCGAGGCTGGCAAGCCGGGTGGCACCTGCCTGACGGTCGGCTGCATTCCCTCCAAGGCGCTGATCCATGCGGCCGAGGAATTCGAAGCGACGCAAAAGATGCTTGCCGGCAAGAACCCGATGGGCATCCGCGTCGAAGGCGCCTCGATCGATCTCGGCAGGACGATTGCCTGGAAGGACGGGATCGTCGGCCGGTTGACGAGCGGTGTTTCCGGGCTGCTGCAGAAGGCGCGGGTCAAGATCGTCCACGGCCGAGCCCATTTCCGCGACGGCAAGACGGTGGAGGTGGAGACGGAAACCGGCCAGCAGATCATCCGCGCCGAGACGGTGGTGATCGCCACCGGTTCGGATCCGGTGGAGCTTGCAAACTTGCCTTTCGGCGGCCGTGTCATTTCCTCGACAGAGGCGCTGTCGCTGACGGAGCTGCCGAAAAAACTCATCGTGGTCGGCGGCGGTTATATCGGGCTGGAGCTCGGGACCGCCTTTTCCAAAATGGGGTCTGATGTGACGGTCGTCGAGGCGACGCCACAGGTGCTGCCGCAATATGATGCCGAGCTGGTGCGGCCCGTCATGCGCAAGCTGACCGAAGCCGGTATCGGGGTATTGACGGGTGCCAAGGCGATCGGCCTTGCCGACAATGGCCAGGCCCTGATCGTCGAAACGGCTGATGGCCGGCAGCAGACCTTGCCGGCCGACCGCATCCTCGTCACTGTCGGCCGTCGTCCAAGAACCGCAGGATCCGGCCTCGAAGAACTCGATCTCGACCGTGCCGGTCCTTATCTGAGGATTGATGACCGTTGCCGCACCTCGATGCGCGGCATCTATGCGATCGGCGACGTGACCGGCGAGCCGATGCTTGCCCATCGGGCCATGGCCCAAGGGGAGATGGTGGCGGAAATCATCGCGGGCAAGAAGCGGGCCTGGGACAAGCGCTGCATTCCCGCCATCTGCTTCACCGACCCGGAGATCGTCAGCGCCGGCCTGTCGCCGGCGGAAGCGCGGGCGCAAGGCTATGAAATCCGCACCGGTCAATTTCCGTTCAGCGCCAACGGAAGGGCGATGACGATGCTGTCCGAAGAAGGCTTCGTGCGTGTCGCGGCGCGCGCCGACACCAACCTCGTGCTCGGCCTGCAGGCTGTGGGAGCCGGGGTCTCAGAGCTTTCGGCGGCTTTTGCGCTGGCGATCGAAATGGGGGCACGTCTGGAAGATATCGCAGCCACCATCCATGCGCATCCGACCCGCAGCGAAGCGGTCATGGAGGCGGCGCTGAAAGCTTTGGGAAGCGCTTTGCATATCTGAGTTGGGCCCGACCGGATATCGCTGTTCCGATCCGCCTGATCACTTACATATCGGCTTGTGCGCCGGGCATGTTGCCGATGAATTATTTTCGTCCGACTCTTGTTCGGTCGAACTCTCAAGTATTTCGCTATCAAGCGTTCCGCTTCAGCATTTCTAAATATTCGCAGCAAACCGTTTCGACCAACTCGAGCAGCAGAGCAGTCCGGTCTCCCAGCCAAGTGAGCGCTTCAACACTGATCTCGAAATGCTTCGGGTAACGCGCCTTCACATAGGCTTCGTTCAGCGTATTAAACCAGGCTCGTTCCTTGTGCTGATCGCGCAGGAAGGCTTCGGCCAGGCGACGCTCCTGCTCCTCGGCCAAAGAACGGAGGCACTTGATATTGTGCGATGGCGGGCCGTAACTGGTGAGGGTGAGCAGAACGCAAGAGAAGGCTTGTTCAAGCGACTGGTGCTGACCCCTACCGGCTGCGGCGATGCCGCAGCCATCAGGCTTGGATTATTCCTTCGGCGGCCCGCCCCGCCGCTCCAGCGCCGTCTTGCGGATGGTCTCCGCGATCTCCGGACTACTGCTCGACAACATCTGGAAATCCACGACGTAGAGCGACAGCAGCGATACCTCGGTTGCTGCGCTGACCGTCGCTGAGCGCGGTTCGCCGCTGATCAGCGCCATCTCGCCAAAGAAGTTTCCGGCACCGAGTTCCACTGGATGGTCGGGTGTCGCCACGGTGACCTGCCCTTCGACAATGAAGAACATCTGATCGCCAAAATCGCCCTTGCGGCAGATCACGGCACCTGCGGGGACAATGCGCGGTCGCAACGCCCGAACGATCTCGATCAGTGCAGCGGAACCAAGCTTCTGGAACAGGGGTACCGCAGCGACCAATTGCCAGTTGCGAACGAAGTCCTGGCGGCGAACCTCTTCGTAAAAGCCTGTGGCGAGGATGCCGGCCCAAAGTGCAAAAATACCGATCCCGCTCATCATCACCAATCCGGCCAGAACTCGACCTGCAAAGCTCTGGGGGATCTCGTCACCGTAGCCGGTCGTCGACAGCGTTACGACCGCCCACCACATCGCCTGCGGAATGCTGCCGAACCTATCGGGCTGGACGTCTCGCTCAATGATATAACCGGCCAACGCAGCGCCAAAAAGAACGATGCCGAACACCGATGTCACGCCAAGCAGATTGCGCGATTCATTCGCGACCACCTTTGCCAGCAGCCTGAAGAAGGTCGAGTCGCGTAGCGGCTTGAGAAGCCAAATGGCGCAATAAAGGTTTCGGTCGCGGGACCCGACGAACAAGAATGCAGCAGCCGGAACCAGAACCGCGAGCAAATCGATCAAGAGGGCCGGCATCCCGCCGGACAAGCGGTGTCGCCGTGAAAGCAATGTGCCGCTCAATTGGAGCACATAGGCCAGCCAAATTGCCGCAAGTAGCAGCTCAAAGACAAGCCTTTCCTGTCCAGTAAGGCCCTGCGTCGTCAGTGCGGCGACGACCAAGAGACCGATTGTAGCGAACAGCGCGTTGAGCGGCGTCGAAATCTTTGAGAACGGCACTGCCGACATTACATACTCCCAACTGCCCGGCATTCGTCGACAATAGATACCTTCGGGCGGCCATACGCAACGGAACGGGGGACTGATGCAATGTGTCTGGCGCCTTGCAGCGGTTCAGGGCATCCTATGATGGTTGAATATCGTGTTTATGGCAGTAGGAGGAATGCCGATGCGCTGCTTTACCGTGCTTGGACCTTCGCAGACCGGAAAATCAACAGTGGTGGAAAAGCTCGGCTCCCTGGAGGGAGCGCCGAGAAAATCCAGGTCCCCTTATGGATTGAATCTCACAGAATTCACCTTTGGAAACGAGGCGTGGTGTGCGCTGGATGCGCCAGGACCCAACGAAGCGTTGGTGCATGCACAGCACGCGCTTCTTGCCAGCGACGCCTGCATACTGTGCGTTTCATCGGCACCCGAGGAGGCTGTGCTCGCCGCGCCCTATCTGCGGATAGTCGAAGCCTCGGGGACGCCGTGCATCCTGTTCGTCAACCGGATGGACGAACCGAGAGGGCGGCTGAGGGATGTGATCGCCGCGCTTCAAGACTACACCAACCAGACCCTTCTGCTTCGCCAGATTCCGATCCGCGAGGGGGATAGGATCATTGGCAGTTGCGATCTGATTTCGGAACGGGCGTGGCGCTACCGGGAAGGCCAGACTTCGGCGCTGATCGCAATCCCCGAAAGCACCGCCGAGCGCGAGCACGAAGCGCGCAGCGAGCTCCTGGAACACTTGTCCGAATTCGATGACTGGCTTCTCGAGGAACTGATCGAGGACCGCGAGCCGCCCAGCGACGCGCTCTATGCCATTTCATCGCGGGTTCTCAGGGAAAACAAGATTATCCCGGTCCTGATCGGTGCCGCAAGTCACGGCAACGGCATGATGAGGCTGATGAAGGCGCTGCGCCACGAGGCGCCGCCGGTAGGGGTTCTTCGACAGCGCATGGCTCGTGCGGGCAATGTCGATGAAAACAAGCTGACCGCCGTGAGCTTCCATGCCTATCATCGTCAGAATATCGGCAAGACGGTGCTGGTGCGCGCACTTGGCGAGGGACTGCGGCAAGGCGCATTACTGGGCGGCTCCAGCCTCGGCGCCGTGCAGGATCCCGCAAACGGACGGTCCAGCTCGGCGATCGCGCCTGCACCGGGGGATGTCTTCGCAACAGTCAAGTCCGACCACTTGCCCGTCCCGTCGCTGTTGACATCACACGCGCCGGTCGCCTCGCCCGAATGGACCGAGCCACCTACGCCGATGCTTGAAAGGATCCTGGTCCCAGGCAGCGAACGCGATGAAAACAAGCTCTCCGAAACGCTGGCGAAACTTTCCGAGACGGATCGCGGTCTTGTCGTTTTGCAGGAGGAAGGCACGGGCGCCCAGCTCATCCGCGCCCAGGGCCCGGTGCATCTGCGCGATCTCTGCCGAACCCTGTCCGACGTCTTCCACATCGACGTAACCGATCGAATGCCCAGCCCGATCTACCGCGAGACAATCGCGAAGCCGTCCGAGGTTCACTACCGGCATCGCAAACAGACCGGCGGTGCCGGGCAATTCGCGGATGTGAAGCTGAGCATTCGCCCCAACGAGCGCGGCCGGGGCTTCACCTTCAGCGAAACCGTCAAGGGTGGCGTCGTTCCGCGCAACTACATCCCTGCCGTCGAAGCAGGCGCGCGCGATGCGATGGAGAAAGGGCCGCTCGGCTTCGAGGTCATCGATGTCGGCGTAACGCTGTTCGATGGTCAGTACCATGCCGTCGACAGTTCGGAACACGCCTTCAGGACTGCGTCGAAAATGGGAGTGCGACAGGCGCTTTCCGAAGGGTCGGCCGTTTTAATGCAACCGGTCTTCCGCAGCGAAATTCACATTCCGTCGATCTATTCCGGCAGCCTCGTCCAGATCGTCTCCGCTCTCAAGGGTCAGGTTCTCGGCTTCGACCGGGATGAAACCGCTAAGGGATGGGACATCTTCCGCGCACTTATTCCGGGCGGCGCACTTGACGATCTGGCGCGGGCGCTGCGCTCGGCGACGCAGGGCATTGGTTACTTTTCCAAGACCTTCGATCACTTCGAGGAGCTATACGGCAAGGAAGCGGACGCCATCGTGAGGGCACACGAGGAACCAGGCGTCGCACACTGAAACGTTCTCGCCACTTCATGCTCGTTCGCAGAGCCGGGCTCACGCCCGCCCTTACGTTTGAACGCGTCTCGCCGACGCAACTCATGCTCGGGAAGAGATCCCGATCGCCAATCCGTCGCCACGTGGATCATGCGCGCCGGTCGCCATGCCGTCCTCGTCGATAGCGATCACACCTGCCTGACCTGCAAGCGGGCTCTGCGCCTCGATCGGTGACAGCACGTGGCCTCGTGCGGCCAGTTCGGCAAGGACAGCTTCGCCGGCGTCGCTTTCCAGCTTCAGGCTGTCACGGCTGTCGGAAAAGGTCTTGCCGAGAAGAAAGCGCGGACCGGCCAGCGCGGCTGCCGGTTCCTCGTCGAAGTCGATCAGCCGGGTCAGCAGCATTGCCAGCGTCTGTGGCTGGCCGTCGGCGCCCTGTGTGCCGTAGAGCAGGGCGGGCTTGCCGTTGCGCAGGCCGAGGCCGGGATTCAGAGTATAGAAAGGCCGTTTGCCGGGTGCGATGGCGTTGACATGTTTGGGATCGGACGAAAAGGCGGCCCCGCGGTTCTGCCAGAGAATACCCGTATCGCCGACCACTACGCCGCTGCCCCAGTCGAAATACGTGCTCTGCAAGACGCTGACGCTGCCGCCCTCTGCGTCGGTTGCGGCAAAGAACACGGTGTCGCCGCTGTGAAAGGGCGCCGGCCATTCGAGCGCTCGTGCTGGATCAATGGAGGCTGCCGCCTGCGCAAGATGCTGCGCGCTCAGCCATTCCTCCACCGGCTGCGGCACGACATCGGGATCGGCAATGCCGCCGCGGTCGAGGAAGGCGCGTTTGACGGCTTCGACGCAGAGATGGAGATGATCGGCGCTGCCGGCCGTTTGGCTGGCAAGATCGAAATGGGCGAGAACGCCCATGATCGCCAGCGTCGACAGGCCCTGTGTCGGCGGCGGCGGCGCAAGCAGCTCGAAGCCGCGATACGAGAGACTGACGGGTACCACTTCGCGCGTTCGGGTTGCCTTAAGATCGTCGCTGGTCAGCGGAGAGCCCGCGGCCTGCAGGCCCGCAGCAATCCTCGTGGCGAGTTCGCCCTCGTAGAATGACCGCGGCCCGTCACGGGCAATCAGCGAAAGCGACAGTGCCAAATTCTCCTGCCGGAACAGGCTGCCCGTTTCCGGCGCCGCGCCATCCGGCATGAAAAGCGCGGCAAAACCCGGCCAGCCGGCTGCCTCCTCCTGTCGGAAGCCAAGCCAGAAACTCTGCGAGCGCGTAACAGGAAAGCCCGCTTTGGCATGACGGATCGCATTGGCAAGCAAGACTGGGAAATCGATCTTGCCGCCCCAGTGCCGCGCGGAATAGTCATGCGCGTGCCGCCAGGCATCGACAGCGCAGGCCGAGGTCAGCGCCGAAAGCGGTCCGCGCAGCGGAATGCTGCCGTCGAAATCAGGCAGTTCCCGCGCCGCTTGCCCGATGCCGAGAAAACATGTTTTCCGCCCGCTGCGATCGGCAACGATCCAGACGGAATCGCCGCCAAGCCCGCAGAAATGCGGGTAGACGACGGCAATGGTGCTGCCGATGGCGATCGCAGCTTCCAGCGCATTGCCGCCGGCTCGCAGGATCGCGGCACCCGCCTCGCTCGCCAGCGCATGCGGGCTTGTTATCATGCCGCCACGCCCGACTGCCTGTCTGGTGGAATCCCGTTCTGCCGGTGTCGTCACGCTCAAATCTCGCTGGGTCTATGGCCTGTAAAGCGCACGATAGGTCCGATAACCCCGATCATAAACCGCTGCATTGTCGGGATTGGGGAGGATCCTTTCACCCTGGCCGACAAAGGCGGTCACACCGGACCAATCCTCGGTCAGCCCCGCACCGATCGCCGCGGCCCAGGCGACACCGAGGCAGGAGCCGGGATGGCCGGTGAGACCCTGCAGTGGCTGCTGCAGCACGTCGGAAACGATCTGCATCCAGATCCGGCTCTGCGACCCCCCGTCGGAAACGATGAAACGCGTCGTCGGATGGCCGATGTCGTTCAGCACGTCGATATGATGGCGCAGCGCATAGGCGTAGGCTTCCAGCATCGCCCGCCAGAGATGGCCGATATGATGCGACAGCGTCAACCCGTCGATCAGGCCGCGCGCACCGGCATCATGGATCGGCGTCTTCTCGCCGAGGAAGTAAGGCAGGATCGTCAGCCCGTCCGCGCCGGGCGCGCATGCCGCCGCCAGCCGATCGAGATAGCGGTGCACGGATATTCCCTCCGCCTTTGCCGCGATCTGCTCGCGTCCGGCGAAGGTGCTGATGAACCAGTTGAGCCCCGAGCCGCCGGTCGACATGCAGCCGTTCGGCATGTAAAGCCCCGGCACCAGATGATAGTCGAGAAACATGCGAGGATCGGGCCGCACGACATCTGTTGCCGTCAGGATATCGACCGCGCCCCCGAATTTCAGCAGCACGTCGCCCGCCTTGTTGATCCCCGCGCCGAAGGCCGAGGCGATCATGTCGGCTGCTCCGCCGATGACAGGCGTTCCGGGTGCGAGCCCCGTCGCCTTGGCGGCGTCGTCGGTCACATGGCCAAGCACCTCATGCGACACTGCTTTCCCAGGAATGGCGTCCCGGCGAACTCTGGCAAGCCCGATCAGTTCGTCGTCGAGCTTGCCGGTGTTGATATCGACGAAGCCCGCTTCCAGCGCCCAGTTCTGCTCGATTGCCTTTTCGCCGGTCAGTTTCCAGTTGATGAAATCATAGGACCCCATGACTGTGGCAATGCGCTCGAAAACAGCGGGCTCATGCCGGGCGATCCAGCGCAGCTTCGCCGTCACCAGCTGCTGGTTGATGCCGTTTCCCGCCTTGGCAAGAAAATCCGCTTCATTCCATTCGGCCCTAAGCTCCTCGACCTCCTTGCCACAGCGCCCGTCGCTCTGCTGGAGGCTCGGCCTCAGCACGTAGCCGGCGTCATCAAGCAGCACGACCGCCGGCAGCATGCCGGTCACGCCGACGGCCGAGATTCCTCCCGCCTCGATCCCGGTCGTTGCAATCAGTTCCCTGGTGATCTCGCAGACATTCAACCACCATTCCGCCGGGTCTTCCTCGGCCCAGCCATGCTGCGGCGAACGAAGCGTCGATGGTCGTGAGGTGAGGCCGAGCACGCGGTTCGGCAGTTCGATCAAGATGCCGATGGTGGAGGTGGTGCCGATATCGAGGCCGAGCGTGATGGACATGGCAGTTCCTCTCGTTCAGCGCAACGCCTCGACGATCTCCATGAAGCGCTTGACCCGGTCGCCGTCGACCGGGTTCCAGGTATTGCCGTCCACCTTGAAATGCGTGCCGATGATGACGCCGCTGGCAACGCTCAATATGTCGCGCACATTGTCCTTGTTGACGCCGGTATTGGCAAAGACAGGGACATCCTTGACCGTCTCGCAAACGCGCCTGAGGTCCGATTGATCGACGGCCTGTCCGGTCAGTGGTCCCGACACCAGGATGGCATCGGCAAGCGATGAGAACACGGCACTCTTCGCCCTAAGTTCAATCGGTCGCTGGTCCAGCGAATGGGCAAATTCCGCGTTGATGTTGAAGAGCATCTTCATGTCGCCGCGGCCGAGGCTGTGTCGCAGCCGTGCCGCCTTGGCGCAATCCGGCTGCCAGATGCCCATGTCTGATGCAAAGACGCCGGTGAAGATCTCGCGAACGAAGCTCGCGCCCGTCACCGCACCGATCGCAACGCTTGCCGAGGGATCCCAGAGATAGTTGACGCCGAACGGCACGGTCAGTTGCGGTTTCACCCGCTCGACGATCGCGGTCATCGCCGCCAGCCCTTCCGGCGGCGCCTGGAAGACGTAAGGCCGGTCATTCTCGTTGCCGAACATGATGGCGTCGACACCGCCCGCCTGCAGCTTGTCGATGTCGGAAAGCACGTCGTCGACAAGCTTGTTCACACCGCCGGCGGCGTCATAGGCGGGCGAGCCGGGCAGGGCTCCGATATGCGCCATGGCGATGACCGCCTTCTTCTTGACGCCGAAAAAATCGAAGACCATGAGAGAACTCCTGATGCGGAATCGAGTGGACGGGCATCCGCTGGGGCGGATGCGGGAAGTCAAATCAAAGCAGCGGCTGCTCCTCGGGCGCAATGCGCACATCGACCCCAGCGGCGGCGAGCGCATCGGCAAGATCGGCCGGCGGCATGGCATTGGTGATCAGCATGTCGAATTGCTGCAGCGGCGCGATGTGCACCAGCGACATACGCTTGAACTTGGTGGAATCGCAAAGCACCACCTTCTGCGTGGCGCGGCGCAGATAGACCCGCTTCATGTCGGTGTCTTCGAAGGAATAGTCGTAAATTCCCTGGGCCGTGATCCCGGACACGCCGACGAAGGCGATGTCGAACCAGAGTTCCTCGAATTGCGAAACGGCGGACTGGCTGCTGATCGCCATTTCCTCGCCGCGCATGCGCCCGCCGGGCAGATAGACTTCGCCGAAGCCAGTGCCGAGCTGCATGGCATTGCGTACGCTGTTGGTGAAGATCTTCGTATGCGGCTGGTTGAGCAGCAGGCCGGACAGCAGATAGGTGGTGGTACCAACGTCGAGCGCCAGGGTTCGCGCGCCGGCAGCAACGCCTGCCGCCGCCATCGCGATCGTCCGCTTCGCGGCGGCGTTGCGCGTCAGCCGGGATTCGAAGGTTGGCTCCTCGCGGTCGACCGTTTCGCTGGCGATTGGCTCGAAGGCCTTGCCGCTGCGCACCGCGCCGCCATGGGTGCGCACCAGCCTGCCATCCCTTTCGAGTTCGATCAGGTCGCGGCGGACGGTCATTTCGGAAACGGCAAGCTGGGAGGCGACATCGCTGACGGAAACCGCGCCTTTGCGGGCCAGTGTCTCCAGGATGCGCGCATGCCGCACCTGGGCCAGAACCTTCGGTTTTTCCGCTGCGGCGACCATCTGCTGTTCCGCGTCCATGATACCGTTCTCATCCTCCCGCCGTCGCAACTCGTGGCTACGATTGTCTGATTGTTGCTCCCTATGTATCGAATGACTCGAACAAATTCAAACATAAATTTTTCTTGTTGTGTATGATTTTGTTGTTATATGATCGGAGATGTTTCCAGTCGATGAGGGCGAGCATGCAGTCTCCGAGCTTTCCAGAACTATCCGGCAAGCGTGCGATCGTCACCGGCGGGGCGACGGGGATAGGGCGTGCGATCGCGACCGCGCTCTCCCGCCAGTCGATCCAGGTGGCGATCTGCGACATCAACCTGGCGGCCGCCGAACAGACGGCGGCCGAGATTGGCAACGGCGCCACTGCCTATGCGATCGACGTTCGCAAGCGCGCCTCCGTCGAGGCGACCTTTTCCGAGGTGATCGAGAGGACAGGCGGTTACGAGATTCTCTGCGCCAATGCCGGTGTCTCCACGATGCAGCATGCGCTGGAACTGACCGACGAGGAGTGGGACTATAATTTCGACGTCAACATTCGCGGCATCTTCCTGACCAACCAGATTGCTGCTCGCCGTTTCACGAGCACCGGGACCGGCGTCATCGTCAACACCGCCTCGCTGGCCGCAAAGATCGGCGCCCCGTTGCTGGCTCATTATTCCGCCAGCAAGTTTGCCGTGCTCGGCTGGACGCAGGCGCTCGCCCGCGAGCTCGCGGCTTCAGGCATTCGCGTCAACGCCGTCTGCCCCGGTTTCGTCAAGACCGGCATGCAGGAACGCGAGATCGCCTGGGAAGCGAGCCTGCGCGGCGTCACGCCCGAACGCGTCATTGCGGATTATATCGCCCAGACGCCGCTCGGCCGGCTGGAAACGCCTGAAGATGTGGCCGATGTCGTCGTTTTCCTCTGCTCGAATTCGGCCCGCTTCATGACCGGGCAGGGCGTCAACGTCACCGGCGGCGTCTACACGACCTGACCCTTCCAGGTTCCACGGCAGGTCCCCCGTTCTGCAAGGAAAGAGCATGGCTGAAATCGTCTTCGACCAGATCAGCAAGAGCTACGGCGATGGCTATGCGGCGATCCGCAACCTGAACATGACAATCCGCGACGGCGAATTCCTGGTCCTCGTCGGTCCCTCCGGCTGCGGCAAATCGACGGCGCTGCGTATGATCGCCGGCCTCGAGGAGATCACCGACGGCCGCCTGACGATCAACGGCGCCGTCGTCAACGACCTTGCCCCGCGCGATCGTGATGTCGCCATGGTCTTCCAGTCCTACGCGCTCTATCCGCATCTGACCGTGGCCGAGAATATCGGCTTCGGCCTTCGCGTCCGCGGCCTCGACAAGGCCGACATCGCCCGCAAGGTGCAGGAGACGGCAAAGCTCCTGGAGCTCGAGGACTATCTCGCCCGCAAGCCCGCCCAACTCTCCGGCGGCCAGCGCCAGCGCGTCGCCATGGGCCGGGCGCTCGCCCGCAGCCCTCAGGCCTTCCTGATGGACGAGCCGCTTTCCAACCTCGATGCTCGCCTGCGCGGCCAGATGCGCGCCGAAATCGCCCGCATGCAGAAGATGTCGGGCATCACCACGGTCTATGTCACCCACGACCAGGTCGAAGCCATGACCATGGGCGATCGCGTCGCGGTTATGAAAAGCGGCGTCCTGCAGCAGCTCGGCACGCCGCGCAGCCTCTATGATCAGCCGGCCAATCTGTTCGTCGCGACCTTCATGGGCTCGCCGGCGATGAACCTGCTGGCGACCGATCTCTTCGCTACGGAGAACGGCCCCGAGGCCCGTTTCGGCCAGGCCTCCATCGTTTTTTCGGGCGAGGTGCTCGCCGAGCGGCCGCGCATCGCCTCCGCCGCCGGGCGTGCCGTTGTGCTCGGCATCCGACCGGAAGCATTCCAGCCGGTCGACGCAGGCGGTCTCACTGGAACCGTTGCCTTCGTCGAGGATCTCGGCGCCAACCTGCTCGTTCATGTCGATGTCGAGGCCGCCGACCGGCTGAAATCGCTTTCGGCCGAAGAGGACGACGTGGCGCTATCTGCCCCGCGCCTTCGTTTCATCATTGACGGCACCAACCGAGTGAAGATCGGCGAGCGCCTGTCGCTTGCCGCCGATCCCGCCCGGATCCACGTCTTCGATGCCGCCACCGAAGCAGCGATCCGCGCTTGAGCGTATCGTCTGTTTAGTGAATGCCTTTTGTCAAGCCCTGCACGAAATAACGATTGAGGAAGAGCACGATCAAGACGATCGGGATCGTCGAAAAATGCGCCAGCGCGCCGAGCGTGCCCCAGGTGATGTCCTTCGTGCCATAGGCCGAAAGCAGCGCCACCGAGATCGGCTTGGAATCGAGCCGGGTGAGAAACATCGGATAGAGGAAGTCGTTCCAGGAAAACATCAGGCAGAACAGCGTGGAGGCGACGACGCCTGAGCGCACCGCCGGCAGCGCCACGCGCCAGAAGGAGCCGAACAGCGTGCAGCCATCTGTCAGCGCCGCCTCCTCCAGTTCCTTCGGCAGGCTGCGGAAATAGGAAAACATCATCCACGTGACGAAGGCCGAGTTCAGCATCGCGTTGATGAGCACGACGGCGACCCAGCTGCCGAGCAGCCCGATATCGCGCATCATCAGATAGAAGGGGATCAGCGCCGCCACCGCCGGTACCATGCGGATTGCCATGAAGAAATAGGCAACCGCAATGGCATAGCGGCTGGTCGAGCGCGCTAGCGCATAGCCTGCCGGCACGCCGAGAAGCAGCGACAGGATCACCGAACCGCCGGCGATCAGCAGGCTTGACGATACGAGGCTCCAGACGTCGAACAGGCGGAAGACCGTCGCGAACTGCTCGAGGGTCGGTGTAAAAGTCAGTTTTGGCGGGATCGAGAAGATGTCGCGCGACGGCTTGTAGGCGGTCGATGCCAGCCACAGGAAGGGCAGCAGGAAAAAGGTGAGCATGACAAGGATGAAGGCGCGCTCGCCAATGCGGCTGAGGGTGCGTGTGCTCATCGCCCGTTCGCCTTTCTGTCCGCCTTGCGGATCAACAGGATGAAGCCTGCCGCGATTACGGCGATGCAAATCAGTGTCAGGTTGGAGATCGCCGAGGCGCGGCCGATGTTGAAGAATTCCAGCCCCTGCTTCACCGCATGCAGCATCAGCGTGTTGGTCGCGTTGCCCGGCCCGCCGCCCGTCGTCACATAAACGCTGTCGAAGATGCGGAAGGCATCGATGGTGCGCAGCGTCAGCGCCAGCAGGATCGAAGGCAGCATCAGCGGAATGACGATGATTCTCAGTCGCTGCAGCGCCGTTGCCCCATCCACTTCCGATGCCTCGAGAATATCGCCCGGCAGCGCTTTCAGGCCAGCAAGCAGGATCAGCGCCACCAACGGCGTCCATTCCCATATGTCGACGAAGATAAGGGTCGCCAGCGCCGAACTCGGATTGGCAAAAAGCCCACGCGGATCGGAAAGCCCGAACTCGGCGAGATAATAGCCGACAAGCCCGTAATCGGAGAGCAGCAGCGCCCGGAAGATCAGTCCGACCACCAGCGGCGTGATCGTCACCGGTATCAGGATCAGCGCCAGGCAGATCCGATTGAAGCGGTCATCGCGCCAGAGCGCCAGCGCAATGGCAAAGCCGAGCAGCAGTTCGACAGTCACGGCACCGACCGTGAAGATGACGGTATTGACGAAGGCCCCGCGTGTCACCGGGTCGGAGAGGAGGTCGATATAGTTGCCGAGGCCGACGAAATGCGTCCGCGCCGGCTTGAGCAGATTATATTCGTAGAGGCTGAACCAGATGCCCTGCGCCAGCGGCCAGACGCCGATGACGAGCACGTAGATGAAGGCCGGCAGCGTCATCAGGATGAAGAACAGCCGCCTGCGCTCCAGATAGGAAACGCTCAAGGCCGGGGAGGGCTTCAGCGCGGAAGTGAGGGATAGGGTCACGTCATGTCCATCAGGTTCCTGGTTCAATGCGCGCTACCGGGATCGAGCCCGGGCTCACCCGATCATGAAGCCTGAGGCGCATCGGATCAATGGTCTCGAAACGGCAGGGCCGCGACATAGGCCGCGGCCCCGGGGAGGAAACCGTTTTGTTCTCAGAAGAGCTTTGCAGCGGCTTCCTGAGCGGCGTCGAGCGCCTTCTTGGGATCGGCATTGCCGACGAGCACGTCGTTGACGGCGGTGCCGAGCAGGTCCTGAATCTCTGGATATTGCGGGATGCGCGGACGATATTCGCCGTCACCATGCTCGAAGGTTTCGGCGATGACAGGCAGGAAGGGGAACTTCTTCAGCAGATCGGGATCGGTCATCTCGCTCTTGCGCAGGAAGCTGCCGGCGCCCATCATGTTGAATTCCTTGTGCACCGGCGGACTGACCAGCCACTTGATGAAGGCCCAGGCGGCTTCCTTCTGCGTGTCCTTGATGCCGGCGTTGATCGCCATGCCCCAGCCGCCGATCCCATAGACCTTCGGCAGACCGGCGCCGCGGGGCGCCGTCGTGATCGCCACCTTGTCGACGATCTTGGAAATCGACGGATCATAATAGCCGGGCGCGCCGACCGACCATGTCTGCATGGTCGCGGCAATGCCCTGGCGGAAGCTTTCCTCGCGTCCGCCCCAGTCATAATTAACGGCGCCGGGAGGTGCCGCTTTCATGAAGAGGTCCTTATAGACGATCAGGCTCTTGATATTGGCTTCGGAATTCAGCGCCGGCTTGCCGTCGGAGCCGAGGATCGAACCGCCCATCTCGGTATTGTACTGCATCCAATCCTGTGCGACCGCTGGGCCCTTCTGGCCGTTGGCGACGAAGCCGTAGATCTTCTTGCTGGGGTCGGTCAGCTTGTAGGCGGCCTCGACCATTTCCTCCATCGTCGTCGGCGCCTTCAGGCCGGCGGCATCGAAGAGATCCTTGCGATAGGCAAGCACGTTGGCATAACCGGCAAAGGGAAAGGCGACCTGCTTGTCTCCCCAGTGGCCAAGCGCGTTGAGAAGCGTCGGATAGATGTCGTCGAGCTTCAGTTCGGCGGCGTCGCGCTTCATCCACTCGGTGAGATCGACGGTGTATTTGTTTTCTGCATATTGGCCCGCCCAGACGATATCCATCGTCACCAGGTCGTAGCCGCCGGTGCCGCCGACGAAATCGGTCGTGGTCTTGGTCAACAGCGAGCCGTAGTCGAGAATGTCGACCTTGACGTTGGCCCCCGTCTCCTCGGTGAATTTGGGGGCGATGGCAGCCAGAACGGCGGCGAACTGGTCGTTCTGCGAGGCAAGCGTGAGCGTGATGCCTTCATATTTCTTGTCGGCGCCGATGGCGGAGCCCACAAATGCGACCGAGACGAGGCCCGCGATCGCCAATTTCCGTGTGAGACTGTTGAGCGATTTCATTTTTGCTCCCCTTTTTTGATTGGCTTGAGGCACTATACATCAAACAAAATCGCACTCAAGCGCACTTGACAAAAAAGCACAAACATTAAAAATCACAAATTAGAACATATTCGCGCATAAATGTCCATATTTTGTGCGCGTTGCATAAAAAATAGCAGGGAGTTGATCATTACCTGCGCGTCTATACTGTCCTGTCCAACGCGGCGAGCTGCACCTTCATGAAGACCACGCCCGATGAGCGCCTGAGAGAGCTGGAATGCCGCGCCCATGATGAAATGGCGCGCATTGAGGCGCTCTGTGCCGGCTGGCCGACGCTGGGCGATGAAGACTGCGACGAGCTGCATTCCGTTGTGATCTGCGGCGCTGGCCTCTCCGGCCTGTCGATCGCCTTCGCCCTGAAGCGGCGCGGTATCAGGTCAGTTCACGTAATCGATCAGAGCGAGGAGGGCCGCGAAGGCCCCTGGATTACCTGCGCCCGCATGCAGACCCTGCGTTCGCCGAAATATCTCTCTGGCCCGGATCTCGGCATCCCGAGCCTGACGCTGCGTTCCTGGTACGAGGCGCTGAATGGCGCCGACGCCTGGGAAGCGCTCGACAAGATCGGCCGCCAGGACTGGATGGCCTATCTCATCTGGTTTCGAAGAACCGTCGGCATCGACGTCGAAAACGACACGACGCTTTCCTCGATCAATCAGGGGGAGGGCGGACTCGCTCTCACGTTGTCAAAGGGTGACGGCACCAGCCGCACGGTCACCTGCCGCCGGCTGGTGATGGCGACCGGCATCGACGGCTGCGGCGGCCCGCGCATACCCGCAATGGTCAAGGCGCTGCCGAAATCCGCCTGGACGCATAGCAATGAGCCGATACCGATCGATTTCCTCAAGGGCAGGGATGTCGCCATTCTTGGCGGCGGCACGTCGAGCTTCGACTGGGCGGTGGCGGCGCTGGAAACCGGCGCCCGAGAGGTGACGATGTTTGCGCGGAGCACCGATCTGCCGCGCACCGAGGTTCTTGCCTGGACAAATTTCCCCGGCTTTCTCGGCCATTTCGCCGACCTGCCGGATCTGGAGCGCTGGCGGTTCGCCCACCTCTACTTCAATTTCAAGGTGCCACCGACCCAGGAACAATATGACCGGGCCCGTAGCGACCCTGGTTTCACCATGCAACTCGGTTGTGGTGTCCGTGAACTCTCGATGGACGGCGGCAAGGTCAAGCTGACGACCGCAAACGGTATTTATCATGCCGATCATCTCCTGCTCGGCACCGGTTACGAGATTAATTTTGCGCTCAGGCCCGAGCTTGCCGGCCTCGCCGACACCGCAGCGTTTTGGAAGGATTGTTTCCAACCGCCGCACGGGGAGGAGAACGCCCTGCTTGGCGGCCATCCCTATCTCGGTCCTGGTTTCGAACTCACGCCCAGGCATGCCGAAGCCGGCTGGGTCTCGCGCATCCATATGTTCAATACCGGCGCGCTGGCGAGCCTCGGCCCGATCAGCAACGGCGTCACCGGTCTCAAATACGGTGTGCCGCGCCTCGTCAGCGCCTTGGTGAAAGCGCTGTTCATCGAGGACTCCAACCGGTATCTTGAAGCGTTGGCCGCCTATGACGAACCGCATTTCGATCCCGGCATAGACGAGGACGTCACGACATCAAGGGAGGTTCTGGCATGAGACAGGCTGCTGCCGTTCAATTTTCGGGATTGGAGACCATCCTTTTGCGGGCCCGCAAGGATAGCGTCGAATTTCCCTATCTGCTGGCCAACCACGTTCCGATGGTGCTGATCGCGCTCGATCGCCTCGGCGCCTCGCCCGAACGGCTGGAACAATGGTACGAACAATATCGCGAGAGCCATGCACTCCCGCCCGTGCCGCCGCCGATTGCCCCGATTATCAGGGCGCGATGGGCCGAGGCGCTTGGCGATCGTACGCGCGAGGCGGATTATCGCGCCTTCTTCATCGCCGAAACCCGCCGGCTCGGCATCGATGCCGTCATCCGCACCTATTTGCCCGCCATGGTGAACGGCCTTGCCGGCAGCGCCACGCATCCGCTGATGCGCCTTGCCTATGGTGTGCTCAAGAAAGACGACCAAGAGGTTGGCACTGCGCTCGGCTATTGGGCGGCCTGCTATCTGCCGCTGCCGCCAGCCACCGGTGCCGCGCCCGATACGGATGATCCGGGGAGCGTGCTTGCCGATGTCGGCACTATCGAAGGCATCCGCGATTATGAGCCGGAAACCGATCTGCTCTGGCATAATATCCGCGCCGTCGCCGCCCTTCCGGGCTTCCGCCCCGTTATCGACCGCCTTGCCTTCAATGCCGATACGCCGCGCCGTATGGCCGCGACCTCGCTTGCCCTCTTTGCCGGAACCATGGATTTCACCGCACTCCATTCCGTCACCGGCATGCACTGGCTGCGCCTCGTCTCTCCGCACCTCGAAAATCCCGAGCCTTTCTACCGCGCCTTCTGGCAGGTGATCGCCTCGCTGGTGCCGAAGATCGGTTTTCCAGCGCTCCCCACCGCCGAGGCGCTGGAAGAAATGCGCAGACGACGGGCGCCCGCCTGGGCGGAGATCAAACGCGCCGCGGTATCCTCGGACGACGAACACGATGTCAGCCTGGTCTTTTCTGCCCTGCAAGAGGAAGAGGTGTGGAAGGATCCGCTCTATCGCGTCGTTGCGGCGCGCCGGGTCGGGCTGATTGCATAACGGATGATGGAAGAATTAATGACGCCGAGCCTCGTAGTCGAAAACGCCAGGACAGAAGCCGGCGAGATCGTCTCGCTTATTCTGAACAATGACCGGATCGCCGCGATCGGCCCGAACGCGGCCGCCGGCATCGACCCCGCAGTGCCGCGTTTCGATGCTGCCGGCGGCCTGCTCTGCCTTCCCTTCGTCGACGGCCATATTCATCTCGACAAGACGCTGATTGGCTTGCCATTCATCTCGCATATTCCGGGCGATACGGTCGCCAAGCGCATCGAGGCGGAGAAAACCCTGCGGCGCACGCTGGCGCTGCCGGTCGAAGCCCGCGGTGGTGCTCTGCTGGATAGGCTCGCTGCCTATGGCACGCTCTCCGTTCGCAGTCACGTCGACATCGATACCGAAATTGGCCTGAAAGGCCTCGAGGCCGTCCTCTCGCTGAAGCAGAGCCATGGTCATCTCGTCGATATCCAGACGGTTGCCTTCCCGCAATCCGGGGTGCTGCGCGATCCTGGCACGGCCGGGCTGCTCGATGCGGCGATCGCCGCCGGCGCCGATCTCGTCGGTGGCCTCGATCCCGCCGGGATCGACAACGATGTGACCGGCCATCTCGATGCGATCTTTTACGTCGCCGGCAAATACGGTGTCGGGCTCGATATCCATCTGCATGACGGCGGTGCACTCGGCGCCTTCGAACTTCGCCAGATCGCCGATCGCACGGCAGCACTCGGCCTTAGAGGCAAGGTGGTCGTCAGCCACGCTTTCTGCCTCGGCGAGTTGGACGATGCCGAATTCGGCCGCACTGCCGCCGCACTCGCCAGATCGGGCGTGGCGATCATGACCAGCGCGCCAGGAGCCGTGCCGATGCCACCAGTCAAGCGGCTTGCCGCCGCCGGTGTCCGGATCTTCTGCGCCAATGACAATATCCGCGACGCCTGGTCGCCGTTCGGCAATGGCGACATGCTGGAGCGTGTCGGCATCCTCTGCGATCGCCAGGATTTCCGTTCGGATGAGGATCTGGCGGCGGCCTTCCGCCTGGCGACGCAGGCGCCGGCCGAAATCCTCGGCCGTCCCGTCGGCCCGCTCCAGGCCGGCTCACCTGCTGATTTTGTTATTTTGCCCGCAGCGTCGCTGGCAGAAGCCGTCGCTGCCCGTCCCCTCGATCGCACTGTCTTTCGCGGCGGCACTATTATCGCCCGCGGGGGCCGGCTCGTCGTCTGATTTTTCTATCAATGTATGGCGCATGGGAGCACCGCAGATGAAGAGCCGACTTTGGATCCAATCGCCGCTCGCCATCATGGCAGAAGGCGCCGAAGGAGGTATCGTCATCGAGAATGGCCGCATCGTCGAGCTGGTCGCAGCTGGACGGCAGCCTTCGACCCCCGTCGATGCACACTTTGACGCCGGCCGCCATGTCGTCATCCCCGGTCTCATCAACACCCATCACCATATGTTCCAGACGCTGACGCGCGCCCATCCAGCCGCGATCAACAAGTCGCTCTGGCCGTGGATCCGCGCGCTCTATCCGATCTGGGCACGACACATGACGCCCGAAGCCTTCCGTCTTGCCGTCCGTCTTGCGCTGACCGAGCTCCTCCTCTCCGGCTGCACCACCACCTCCGACCACCACTATCTCTATGCCGCCGGCCTCGAAGACGCGATGGATGTCGAAGCCGAGGAGGCGGCTCGCCTTGGCATGCGCATCACGCTGACGCGGGGCAGTCTCAATATCAAGGACCAGCAAGGCGTGATTTCGCCGGCCAATGTCGTGCAGGACGACGATGTGATCCTCGCCGACAGCGAGCGTGTACTCAGGCGTTATCACGACCGCTCCGAAGGGGCAATGACGCAGGTGGCGCTTGCGCCCTGCGCGCCCTTCGACGTCACGCTGGAGCTGATGCGCGAAACAGCGGCACTGGCGGAACGCTACGATTGCCGTCTTCACACCCATCTGGTCGAGACCAGGGCGGAAGCAGAATTCTGCCGCAGGAAATTCGCCTGCACGCCGGTAGAATATCTCGACCGCTGCAACTGGCTGAGTGCCCGCACTTGGCTCGCCCACGGCATTCATTTCGACGATGCCGAGATCGTCGAACTCGGCCGGCACGGCGTCGGCATCTGCCATTGCCCGACCTCCAACATGGTGCTTGCATCAGGCATGTGCCGCACCTGCGAGCTGGAAGCCGCGGGAGTGCCAGTCGGCCTTGGCGTCGACGGCTCGGCTTCCAACGACAATTCCAACCTGATGGAAAGCGTGCGTCATGCCCTGATGCTGAACCGCCTGACCTATGGCGCCGAAGCCGTTACCCATCTCGACGCGCTGCGTTGGGGAACCGCTGGCTCGGCAAGGCTGCTCGGTCGCGACGACATCGGGATCATCGCGCCGGGCCGCCAGGCGGACCTGGCCTTCTATAAGCTCGACGAATTGCGTTTCTCCGGTGCCGGTGATCCGCTGGCAGCCCTGGTGCTCTGCGGCGCCACCACGGCTGATCGCGTCATGATCGCAGGCGAATGGCGCGTCACCGACGGCATGCCGGAGGGTGTCGATATCGAGGCGCTGATTGCCGATCACAACCGCGTCGCCCGCAATTTTCTTCTGTCGGTCTGAGGAGGCCACATGGCGATCGATTTCGTCGTCCGCAATGTCCGTATGGCGGGCTTGACCGAACCGACCGACATCGCCTTCGACGCAGGCCGCGTCGCGGCAATCGCACCTGGTTTCGTCTGCGACGCGCCGCACCATGATGCCGGAGGGAAATTCGCCTGCGCCGGCCTGATCGAGACCCACATTCACCTCGACAAGGCCGGCATTATCAGCCGCTGCAATCTCTGCACCGGGACACTCGCGGAGGCCGTCAGCGAGACCTCGAGGGCCAAGACGGCCTTCACCGAGGAAGATGTCTATGCCCGCGCTGCCGCGGTCATCGAAAAGGCGGTCGTCCACGGCACCACTCAGCTGCGCACCTTCGTTGAGATCGACCCGCGCGCCGGCTTCCGCTCCTTTGAGGCGATCAGAAAATTGAAGGCCGACTATACCAGCCTCATCGACATCGAAATCTGCGCATTCGCGCAGGAAGGTCTGACGAACGATCCCGGCACGGAGGAGATGCTCGAACAGGCGATGAAAATGGGTGCCGATCTGGTGGGGGGCTGCCCCTACACCGATCCGGAGCCGGCCGAACACATCCGCCGCATCTTCGCACTTGCCATGCGCCACGACGTCGCCGTCGATTTCCACCTCGATTTCGACCTCGACCCCGCAGGCTCGAATCTCCCTGTCGTCATCGCCGAGACCGTCGCGCGCCGGTACCAAGGGCGCGTCTCGGTCGGCCATGTCACCAAGCTCTCTGCTTTGCCGCCGGAAGAACTGGAGCCGATCGGCCGCCGTCTCGCCGAGGCCGGCATCGCATTGACCGTCCTGCCGGCCACCGATCTCTTCCTGACCGGCCGTGATTCGACCCATCTCGTGCCGCGCGGCGTGACACCCGCTCACCGGTTGGCAGGGCTCGGCGTCGTCGCGACCATCTCCACCAACAATGTCCTGAATCCGTTCACGCCCTTCGGCGACGTCAACCTGATGCGCATGGCCAATCTCTACGCCAACATCGCCCAGATCGGCACTCCCGATGGCCTCGACGGCGTCTTCGCCATGATCACGACACAAGCTGCCACCCTCCTGGGAAGAAAGGCTTACGGCATTGCGATCGGCGGCGCGGCAGATATCGTCCTCTTCGACGCTCCTTCGGCTGCCGATGCCGTCGCGACAATCGCGCCGGCGAGCGCCGGGTGGAAAAATGGTCGCCGGAGCTTCCTTCGCCCGCGGCCGCAGCTTTTCCTGGACCCAGGCTAGGCACCGCATACGCTTCGCGCTAGGCGGACCGGTCTCCGCCAGCATTTTCGGGCCGCACGCCGTCATGTCCGACGAGCCCTATGATCCGCTCCGTCGGTCTTGGGACCTGGGACCTCCGCCGGTCAAATCCTATCCGCCGTTCGAACCTGCCGGCATAACGCCAAGATGAGATCGTTGATGGTGTTGCGCGGGCAACTCCCTTAGCTGACGCCGCGCTTCCGCATCATCAACATCAAGAACGGCGCTCCGATGAGTGCGGAAACAAGACCGGCCGGGATCTGGTAGGGTGATACGATCGTGCGGCCGACGAAGTCAGCCGCGACCATAAGTCCCCCTCCGATCAGAGCGGCGCCAACCATTTGCGGCAGCGCGCGCGCCAATCCCGCCTCCCGCGCAAGGTGAGGTCCCATGAGGCCGATGAATGACAGTGGGCCAACCGTGAGCGTCGCGGCGGCCGTCAACAATCCTGCGAGGCCAAAAAGCGCAAATCGCGATTTCGCCAAGGGTATGCCGACCGCCGCCGAAGGCGACGGCCCAAGCGGAAGTATGTCAAGCCAGCGGCGAACGGCGAGCGAGACGGCAACCAGCACGGCGCCGAGCGCCACCTCCATTGCGGCAGTCGGCCCCTCGATCAGATAGGTGGACCCGCTCATCCACCGCATCAGCAGAGCTGCTCTCGGATCTCCCGTCGAACTCAACACGCCGACGACGGCATCGACCATCGCGCTTAAGGCAATGCCCGCCAGCAAGACACGTTCAGGCGCGAAGGCGGATCGCCGGGAGCTGACGAAGATGACAAAAAGAACGCTGATCGCACCGGCCACTGCAAATGCAAATTGTCCCGAAAACCCTGGAGCGACGGCAAAGAGGGCAATTGCAACACCGAAGGTGGCGCCGGCACTGATTCCCAGAACTTCGGGACTTGCCATTTCGTTTCCGGTCAGCCGCTGAAGGATCGAGCCCGCAACCGCAAGCATCGCGCCCGATGCCAGGGCGGCGAGGATTTTAGGTATCCTGATCGCAAGAACATCGACCGAAAATTCGCCTGATGTAAAAGCCCAGCCGCCATTGACGTCGCGTCCGAGGAAAGCGCTGACCATCAACAGGACGAGCAGGCCGGCGGCCGCGACGATGACGGGTGCGCTTCCATCCCATCGACGTGGCCGTCTGAACGCCGGCGATTGCTGTAGCCTATGACGGATTTTGAGCCGCGGCAGGAGCGCGAGAAGCAGCGGCGACCCGAAGATGGCTGTTACTGCCCCCGTCGGCAAGAAATCACCAAGTCCGCCGGCGACGAGTTGCAGGATAGAGTCGGCGAAGAGCAGCAGTCCGGCGCCAATCAGTGGAGACCAGAGGATGAGCTGCGCGGGGCGCCGTCCTCCGGACAATCGTGCAATCGTCGGCGCGACCAGCCCAATGAAACCAATCACCCCAACGGCGCTCGTGACAAATGCAGCAAGCGCGACGGCAAGGGCAACGACAACGAAACGCAGCCGGACCAATCGGACGCCGAGTGCCGTGGAACTGCTCTCGCCGAGATCGAGCAGCGAAAGCGGCCTCATCACGAAAGCGCAGCCGATGGCGATGACAGCCAACTTCCAAAGAAGCGACAGGGGAATGACCCAGCTTTGCTGTGCCAGCGAGCCGGCGCCCCAGATGAACAGGCTCGAGAGGTAGCGTTGGTTCAAATAGGTCAGGATGGCAGCGAGGCCGCCGCACCAAAGACTGAGAACCAGCCCCGACAGAACAAGCGAATAAGGCGAAAAACCGCGGCGCGCGCCCAGGCTGACGACAATCACAGCAGCGGTCGCACTGCCGATCAGAGCGACAAGATCACGGCCCGCGCCAAGCAAGTCGGGGAGAAACAGCGATGTTACCACCAGCGCCAGGTTTGCTCCGGCCGACACGCCGAGGGTGGTAGGATCGGCGAGCGGGTTTCGCAAAACTTGCTGAAACAGCGCCCCGGACAAGGCAAGCGCGGCTCCGGCAATCAGCGCCGTCGCAAGGCGGGGAAGCGTCGAATAGGTGAACACCATTCGCGTGACATCGTAATCCGGTCGAGCCATTTCCGACAGCGCAGGAGCGGCAAGAAACCACGACGCCACGCCTCCACCGCACATCAGGAGAAGGAAGACAATTGCTGGCCCGATATTGTCGCGGCGGGAAACCATCAAGCTTCCTTTTCCAGAAGATCTGTCAAAAGGCCTGCGAAACGCATGGCCTCGTTCACCATCCCAAACATCAGGGCTGGCGGCAGAATCGACAGATGGCCTGGACGCGCAAATGCAAGCCTGTTCCACAGCGGGCTCTGAGCGAGTTTCGGAAGAACGTCCGGAGGAACGGGGTCAAAGGCGATCAGACGTGCGTCCGGATCGGTGATCTTGGAGAGATCTTCAATCCCGATCGTTTCAAAGCCCCAGTAATTCGACTCTCTGGTCCAGGCGTTCCGGACGCCGATGCGCTCGAGCACGTTGTGGAACAGTCCGGGAGTCGAGTAGATGCGGGCATGGCGGGCATCCATGAAATTCACCAGCGCAACCGGCGGCAGGTTCTTGCCCACCAGGCGACTGCGGCATTGCTCGAAGAAGATGTCGGCTCGCGCGAGGAACTGCTCTGCTTCATTCTCACGGCCAAGCTCAACGGCCAATTTGCGCGTCGCCGCGATGGCAGCGGTAAGAATAGGTCCGATGCCCGGCGTAAAGATTTCCAGCCGAACGACTTTCGCCACCGACTGAAGCTTGGGCAACAGCTCATCCAGGTAAGGTGTGGTCAAGATAATGTCGGGCTTGAGCGTGACGAGAATTTCAAAATTGACCTCGAACGAACTGCCGATATCGACGACGGATTTTGGCATCGGCGGCTCGACAACCCATTTGTCCCAATCGGCGAGGTCCGAAATCCCGACTGGCGGCAATCCGAGCGATAAAAGAGTCGACGCAAGGCCGTAGTCGAGGCTGACGATCCTTGGGCCCATCGACTGTGCAAACAGCGGAGCTGGAATGAGCGAGGCCGCCGCGAACTGCAAAAAGGAGCGCCGCGAAACCCCCATTGATCGGCCGGCCTCAGCAAACATAGGCGAGCGGATAGGGCAGGTTGGGCGCGGAGATCACATTCATGTCGATCCCATAGATCTCTTGCAAGGTGTTCGGCGCAAGGATCGCGCTCGGCGTTCCGCTGGCAACCACGCGACCGCGTTTCAATGCATGGATCCGATCGCAGAAGCGAGCGGCCATGTTGATGTCGTGGAGAACGATGACGACACTCCTTCCACCCTCATGCGCCAAGCGTCGGACAAGTGAGAGCACCTCGACCTGATGAGCAACGTCGAGTGCCGCAGTCGGTTCGTCGAGCAACAGGCAGCGAGCATCCTGGGCGATCAGCATCGCAATCCAGGCACGTTGCCGCTCGCCGCCCGATAGTGTTCCCATGATACGGTCGGCGAACGTCTCTATATGCGTGGCTCGAAGGGCTTCTTCGACTTTCGCTTCATCGTTCTTGGTGAAGCGGCCGAGTGCTCCGTGCCACGGATAACGACCGCATCCCACAAGCTCGCGGACCGTCATTTCCGATCCAGTCGTGACATCCTGGGGCAGATATGCGACCGAACGCGCAAAGGCGCGTTCGCTATACATCCTCAGATCCTGGTTCCCGTAAGAGATCGACCCAGTGCTCGGGGCAAGCTGGCGCGCCAGCATTTTGAGAAGACTGGATTTGCCGGAGCCGTTGTGGCCGACCAGTGCGACAACTTCTCCTGCCGGAAATTTAAGACTGACGTCGCAGAGAATTTCGTTCCGCTCTATCAAAAGGCCTATGTTTTCGGCGACAAAAGTTTCAGCCGTTCGAGGCAGATCTTGCATCGGGAGTATGGCCACGTGACATCCTTTAACCGGGTGATAGCTCGGTACTAAAGATGAGAGCAGCGATCAACTATTTTCGTTAGCCCTCCACTTAGGTCATCGTCATCTCGGCGGCCCCGGCTTTCAGCCAGCAGCGGGCTTCTGTGCCTCCTGCGTTATAGCGGCTGAGGAAACGAAGAAAGTTTTGAATCCTCTCACGCGTGTATCTGCACGAAAATTTTTTTGATATTATCGTTATTTATCAGTCGTTTTGCTGGATTTCGCACGACGAGCCAGTCGAAGATTAAGCAATCATAGATTGCGTAAAATGGCATAAGCTGAATTATGGAACTGTTGGAGCGAAATGAGCCCTGACCCTGGTTTTGTACCGTGCCGGCCGCGCCTTGATCTGGACAAAGCGCTGGCTGGCTGCGCCGCCAACGCGGCGATCACTTCGACGATTGGCACAACCACATGAGGTCACGGCAATTCGCGACCAGCACGGTGATGGCGAGATCGATTTTCCGGCATCAAATGGAAGTCAACGGCAAGGCAGGCAGCACTTTGTCCAAGGTGATGGGAAATTCGCGTACCCGAACCCCGGTCGCATTGTAGACGGCGTTGGCTACGGCAGCGCCCGCACCGCAGACGCCGAGCTCGCCGAGGCCCTTTGCGCCGAGCGGGTTGGCCTTGTCGTCATGTTCTTTGAGGAACACGACCTCCATCGCTGTAACGTCGCCATTGACCGGGACGTGATACTCGGCAAGGTCGTGATTGACGAAGAGGCCGAAGCGCGGATCGAGCACGGTCTCTTCCATAAGCGCCGCGCCGATGCCCCAGGTCATGCCGCCGAGGATTTGCGAGCGCGCGGTCTTGGCGTTGAGGATGCGGCCTGCGGCCATTACAGCCAGCATGCGGCGCATACGGATCTCGCCGGTATCGCAATCGACTTCAACCTCGGCGAAATGGGCTCCATAGGAATGCTGGGAGTAGGCCTTGTATGACTCGGTGGTAGCGCCCCCGGCCACGGAGCCTTCGGCCTCGAACCCGTCGGGAGCGATCTTGCGGATGAGATCGACCAGGCTTGCCGACCTTTGGCCGACCGTGACCTCGCCGTCGGCAAATCTCGTCTCGGTGGCATTCTCACTGTGTAAGGGCGAAGCTTCGCTCGTCCGCGCCTCCTCCAGGATCCGCTGCTTGAGGGCGTCGCACGCGTTGTGCAGCGCTGACCCCGCGCTTGCCGCACCCCAGGAGCCGCCGGAGCCGGCGGTGCGCGGGAAGCGGCTGTCGCCGAGTTTCACCTTGACCGACGCGATCGGCAGGCCGAGGTTCTCCGCGGCAATCTGGGTCAGGATCGTATAGGTGCCTGTGCCGATGTCGGTCATGTCGAGGCGAGCCGTCACCTGGCTGTCGCGGTCGATTGCGACCCGCGCCGTCGCCGCGCCGATGTAGTTCGGACGGATCGCAGCCGCCATGCCGTAGCCAATGAGCTTGCGGTCCTCCAGAACACGGCCCGGTGTCGGGTTTCTGCGCTGCCAGCCGAAGCGACGCGCGCCTTCCTCCATGCAGGCGACGAGGTTGCGGGTGGAGAAGGGTACGCCGCGTTCGGGATCCTGCGCCGGTTCATTGCGGATCCTGAGTTCAATCGGATCGAGGCCGAGCCGCTCGGCGAGCTCATCCATGGCGCATTCGAAAGCCAGCATGCCGGGTGCTTCACCGGGCGAGCGCATCCACTCACCACGGTTGATATCCAGCGGAACCAGCCGGTGGCGAGTGATACGGTTCGGCGCCGCATAGAGCGAGCGGGTAAAGGCTGCCGTTTGCTCGCAGTACTCCTCGAAGCTGGATGTCGCGGACCATACGTCGTGTGCGATCCCGGCGAGACGGCCATCATTGTCCGCGCCAAGACGCACCTGCTGGATCATCTCCGCGCGGTGCCCGGCATTGGCGAACATCTGTTGTCGTGTAAGCGCGATCTTCACCGGGCGCTGCAGGGCCAGCGCCGCGAGCGCGGCCAGTATCGTGTCAGAATGGGCGATCAACTTACTGCCGAAGCCGCCGCCGATGAAGGGGCTGACGATGCGCACGCGCTCCGGCGCGATGCCGAGCGTGCTGGCGACGCCCGACCGGAAGTTCGCCAGGGTCTGCGCCGACGTGTAGATCGTCAACTCGTTGCCCGACCATGCGGCGAGCGTCGCATGAGGCTCCATTGGATTGTGATGTTCGAACGGCGTTCGGTAGGTTGCGTCGATCTTGACCGGAGCCGCCGCAAAAGCGCTATCAAAGTCGCCTATCACGCTGTCGGTCTGCAGGCCGGCATTGGTCCGTTTTGGTCTATAGGCGTCGGCGATGCGTGTCCGGAAATCGTATCGACCCAGAGCCCCGTCATAGCGCACTTCGATGAGGCCCGCCGCGGCACGTGCCGCCTCGAACGTCTCTGCTACGACCAGCGCGATTGGCTCGTCATAGTACCGCACCCGGTCGCTGTTGAGGGCTGGCCGGGCGCGAGTGAAGACTTCCGGCACGGTCGGCGTGACGGCCGCGCCGAAATCCGGCTGGGCCGGCGCGTTGCGGTGCGTCATGACGTGGAGCACGCCCGGCGCCCGCTCGGCTTCGGCCGTGTCGATCTCGGCGATGCGGCCATTGGCAATGGCGGCGCCGAGAATATAGCCATAGGCCAGGCCGTCCAACCTATGCTCATAGGCGTAGGTGGCCCGCCCCGTCACCTTGAGCGGGCCGTAGACACGGTCGATTGGCCGGCCGATGAAGCCGGCATCGGGGCGAGGCATCACCCTCGAATGGGTGGCGGAGCCGGTCGAATCGGCGGGCAGTCCGGGTTTGGTCTCGTTCATAACTGACCTCGAGGTTTTCATATTGGCGTTCGGAGACATGGAGGCCGCGACGACGCCTCTTCCTCGCACTTTCATGTTCATCGCCGCCGGAACTCACGCGGCGATTTCGCCGAAATACTCGCGAAACTCGACCAGCCTCCCTGTCGAGCCGGCTTGCATGAAGATCGCATGCAGGCCAGTGTACTGCGCGCCACCGATTGTCCCGCTGCCGCGATCGCAGACGATGACCCAGTCGGCGGCGAAGAGCTTGAGATCGACTGTCGATTCCGTGATCCTGTTTCCCTGCGCTTGATGCGCGGCGGTCCAGGCTGTCAGTGCCTGCTTGCCCTCGGGCGGTCCGTGCCGACCTCGTTGTTCGCCGACGGGGAATTGGAAGGTCATCGTCTCATCGCAACAATCGAGGAATGCCGTCCAATCGCCGGAAGCCCAGCCGGCAAAGAAGGCGTCGACGGCGGCCTCAAGCACGCGACGAGCTCCCGGATCGGATGTGGCGCCCCAAGCTGCGGCAGCAGAGACGAAAGGGCGCCACCCGAGGCGGCAAAGGCGCGTCGCGTAAGTTTCATGTCGATCTCCTGTTAGTGGCCTTCATCTGAGAACAGCCGTGCGGGGTCATCGTCTCTGTCATCGCATCACCTCATGCACCTTCGACGGCGGCGGCGAGCGTGTACCGTACTGTCCGTTTGGCCAGCGGGATCTTGAAATCATTGCCGCCATGACCGACAGCTCCGGCGAGTGCTGCCTCAGCCGCGTCGGTAATGGCGGCATCGGACGTCGCCGCTCCCGCGAGCCTTTGCTCGGCTGCCGTTGCGCGCCAAGGCTTGGCTGCCACGCCGCCCATGGTGATCCGGGCGCTTCGGATGCGGTCGCCGCTTTTCTCGACGATCACGGCCACCGAGACCAGCGCGAAGGCGAAGGACGCTCGGTCGCGCACCTTGCGGTAGACCTGACGGCCAGGTGGTATTGGCGGCAGGGTAACAGCGGCGATCATCTCGCCATGGTCGAGCACGGTCTCCACGTCAGGCGTCGTACCGGGCAATCGATGGAGATCGCCGATCGGGATCGTGCGAGTCTCGCTGCCGGACGATATAGTTTCGATCCTGGCATCCAGCCCGGACATGGCGACCGCCATGTCCGGGGGATGGACCGCGATGCAGGCTTGGCTCGCGCCGAGTACCGCGTGCGTGCGATTGAAGCCCTGAAGCGCCGCACAGCCCGAACCCTGCTCGCGCTTGTTGCAAGGCATGTTGCGGTCGTAGAAGTAGGGGCAGCGCGTGCGCTGCAGGAGATTGCCGGCGGTCGAGGCCTTGTTGCGGATTTGGCCGGAAGCTCCCGCCAGCAGTGCTTGCGCGAGCATTGGATAGCGTGACCTTACCTTTGGATCGGCGGCGAGATCGCTGTTGCGGACTTGAGCACCAATCCGAAGCCCGCCCTCATCCGTTTCCTCGATCCGATCGAGCGGCAAGCGGCTGATATCGACGAGATGTGCCGGCCGCTCGATCTCGAGCTTCATCAGGTCGAGAAGGTTGGTGCCGCCGCTGATGAACCTGGCGTCCGGCCGGGTCGCAACCGCAGTGGCCGCCTCCTCGACGCTTTCCGCGCGTTGATAAGTGAAAGATTGCATTTGCTCACGCCTCCCCTGCCGCGTCGCGGATCGCGGCGACGATGTTCGGATAAGCAGCGCAACGGCAGATATTGCCGCTCATCCGCTCACGGATCTCGGCATCGGTGAGAGCGATGGAAGCCGCTGCCACGTCGGCGCTCGCATGGCTAGGCCAGCCTTCCTTGGCTTCACTCAGCATGCCGACCGCGGAACAGATCTGGCCTGGCGTGCAGTAGCCGCACTGGAAACCATCGCGGGCGATGAAGGCGACCTGGACCGGGTTCAGCTGATCGCCCTCGGCAAGGCCCTCGATGGTGGTTATCTCGTCGCCCTGGTGCATTGCGGCAAGCGTCAGGCAGGAATTGATCCGGCGCCCATCAACAAGCACCGTGCATGCACCGCACTGGCCATGGTCGCAGCCTTTCTTCGAGCCGGTGAGGCCGAGATGGTTGCGCAAGGCGTCGAGCAGCGTCGTGCGCGGGTCGAGCTCAACCGCAAAGTCCTTCGCGTTGATTCGCAAGGACATCGGCATGGTCGGTGTTGGCGTGGGCGATGCGGCGGCCGTGGCGGTGTCCGCCTGCTCGGCGCCAACCGGCATCCCGGTTGCCAGGAGCAAGCTGGTCGCGACTCCGCCTTGCAATACTGTTCGACGCGTCGGCCCCTTCCTGTGGTCTGTTTCAGCCATGCATGATCTCCCAATCGCAATGAAGAACGTTGACAGCAACCGACCCGATAGCGAGCGTCTCGGATGCTGCTACTCATCGATACTGGATGTGGAGAGGCGTGCTGCGGCTTTCTTTCAGGAAATCGGCAGCAATGTCAGGATCCCGGAGGAAAATGCATCCGATAGACCCGAGGGGTCATGCCCCTGAGGCGCCGAAATGTCGTTGTGAAGTGACTCTGACTTGAAAAGCCGAGCCGAAAGGCAATGGTGCCGATCGACAAACCTGTTTCGCGTAGCAGCGTCTCTGCTCGCCACACACGTTCCTCGATCACATATGCATAGGGCGCAAGGCCGGTCGTCGCTTTGAAGCGGCGTGCGAAACTGTCGACGGCCATATCTGCGACGGCTGCCAGTGCGCTCAGCGAAATGTCGGAATTCATGTGTGCATCAATATAGTCCCGAACGCGACCAAGCGCCCGACGGCTGAGGCAGCCGTGGCCCTGAACCGGGTTGTGCTCCCTGTTCAGGATTGCCACGCGGTGGCCAACAAGGGCGACCAGATGCTCGACATAGGCGGTGTCCGGCTTATGGCCGAGCGCCATCTCGTCTCGAAGCGAGCCCACGAGAGTGGCAATGACCGAGTCTTTCTTGTTCACCAGGATCCGCAAATCCCCCAAGTTTTCACATCCTGAAATCCTGGCGTCGGGATCGATCCATAAGGCCGAGTACGTCAGGTCCACGTTCCGGTAGAAGCCGAATCGCTCGGCACCCGCGGGCACGAAGGTGAGCGCCCCGGGGCGATCCTTTCCGTTGTACACGGATTTTGCCTCATGCCGGATACACGTTTGAGACGTTCCGCCTTCCTCGGTCAGGACGACCAAATGATGAGGAGCTGTCCAGCAAAGTTCCGCCTCCCGGCACGCCCACCGCCGATTGTCGAAAACGATCGACGATCCGGCCCATGACGCCGTTTGCAGCGGCTCAGACCTCTCCTCCTGGCTCCGAATCCGTCCGTCACCAAGTAGCGGTTTGAATGACATTGCTGCATCTCGCTGGTTCATTAACGGAGCCGCACCGGCTTCGTCTTGAGCATCGTGTGCTGTCCGCCTCCGTGGCTGCGCATATGGGGCAAGCATCGGGCCTTGATAACCGCGCCGCGTTCAAGAATTTGTGAGACCGGCCAAAATCTGCCGGAGGCATAGGTTTTACTGCGACTAGGCGTTGGTGCGGGGATCAGCAAATGTGCGGAATTTGGTCTTTGATCGACCCGCTTATTTGGTTGCTGCCGTCGAGGCTTGGCAACGAACGGATTTTGGGCGTCCGCAAGCGAGCATTCGGTTCAGGATGGCCACGCCGATTGCAGCCTCTGTCTGTTGAGCAAGGAATGATCGAGTACGCAAACGCGGTCCAATGATGCCTTTGTATCGACTCATCGCGGTTTCAGCCAAAGCTCGTTTGCCATAGCCGGTAGATGCCTGCCATTTCAGCCGGCCATCTATCTGCATGGATGCGATGTGATCGTCTCTCTGGCAGGACGCCTGGGCGTTCAACCGCATTCGAGCGCGGTGGAATGACAACCCTTGCGCCTGCGCTGTGAAACCTGAGACACACCAAATCCCACAGCTCCATCCGAGGTGCGCTAAATTGAATCAGTTGCCCAGTCTTCATGCGCGTGGCGAATTCGTATTACAAAAATTGTTTCATCATTTTCGATCCGATAAACGATTAGATGCGCTTTGAAGGGATGAATTCTAACGGGCGGATCGATCTCATCCCGTTCGCGCGCGATGCGTGGATTGGCAGCTATCAGATCAAATAATGCGAAAAGTTCATCGTGGTATCGCTTTGCTTGGCCTGCCCCGAACAGACGCACACCTTGCTCGGCGATCGCAATGATGTCCTCTTCCGCTTCGGCAGAAAGCCTAAAACTCATGACTTGCTGGTACGAGCCATCGCCTCAGCAAAGAGTTCATCCTTTGATCGAACGCCGACACCGCTTTGGAGCCCGGCCTCGACGAAGCTTTGCATGGCGGCGATCTTGTCGTTTCGCGTCTGGTCGCGTCGGATCAGGTCGCGCACGTAGTCGCTAGCATTCGAATATCGCCCGGTCCTGGCCTGGGCCTCCACCCAATCCTTCATCGGGCCTGGAAGAGATACGTTCATCGTGGCCATTGATAACCTCCATTTGAAGGCAATATAACCGATTTTGGCAAAGTTTGTCAAAGGATCGAACGCCTTGATGAGATGCGGACCTGACGACTGCATCACCACTTTTGCGGCCTTCCCGGAGGTGAAGGGCCCTCCCAGGCCCTTCGGATCAGTTTGAAGATCGGCTGTTCAGCCCCACTTCATTTCTCCCTTGGCGACTTTGGCGCCTATGTCGAGCGCAACGCCCATACCAAGACCCGGGAAGCGGGCTTCCATGGCGGCCTTCAGCGCGGCGGAATCGGCGGCCTTGGCGCGCTCTTCCTCGAAAGCGAGCAGATAGCTCTTCGTGTGTTCGACGGCGGACAGATCGGTTGCCGCTTCCGGCATCATGTGACCGGGAACGACAATCGTCGGTTTGCGGGCGCTGATTTTGTCGAGGGTGGCCACCCAAGCGGCACGCTGCTCCGGTGCCTGGGTGTCGGCCGTCCACACATGAACGCCCGAGAAGATCATGACGCCCCCGAAAACAGCATTCAGCGACGGCACGAACAGGTACCGGCGATTGCCTAACCCCGCCTCGGCCGCGACAATCTCGACGGTCTCACCATCGACTGTGAGGCTTGGAGCGTCGAAGGCTTCGGGCATGACGATGTCTGCAAGGGTCTGCGGGCCGTTCTCCTTGAGCTGCGGTCCCCAAACGGCAAGCTTTTTCTCGACGTTGCCCTTGATCGCTGCAATCGTATCGGAGGCGGCCAGCACTTTTGTGCCGGGAAAGGCTTCGAGGACCGGCTTGAGGCTGAAGTAATAGTCGGGATCGGACTGGCTGACATAAATCGCGGTCAGTGTCTTGCCCGTGGCCTTGATGGCTTCCGCCAGCGCATGGCCGTCGGGATAGCTGAAGCCGCCGTCGATCAGCAACGCTTCGCTGGGGCCGGTCAGCAGCACCGGAGCGCGAAAGAAGCCATTCTGGCCGGCGGGGAAGTGCTTCCAGGCCAGCTTTGATCCGGCTGCGTTGCCGAGACCGGCAGGTGCGAAAACGGCCACCGCGCCGGCTGCGAGGGTGGTTTTCATGATTTCTCTCCTTGAATACATGGTTGTCTCCGATGATCGCCAGTTTCGATTTTCTGCTGCCGTGAGTGTTCCCCCCGGCAGGCTTTGTCGGTAGTTCATGGAACGGTCTGCTGACAATGAACGATCACGCCGCCTGAAGCTCGGCAGCAAGTTGGTCAAAGCCGCCGAACAAGGCATCGCTGCGCAGCACGCGGCGCTTGTCGCCGTCGCTGACTAATAGCGCCGGGACACCATCCATGCG
This sequence comes from Rhizobium sp. LARHSG275, assembly GCF_052871115.1. Taxonomy (NCBI): domain Bacteria; kingdom Pseudomonadati; phylum Pseudomonadota; class Alphaproteobacteria; order Hyphomicrobiales; family Rhizobiaceae; genus Rhizobium; species Rhizobium sp. LARHSG275. Next base: position 177,389 of record NZ_JBIXJN010000006.1, read on the forward strand.
GAATGCATCCATCAGTTGGCGGGACTTCCCGATCCTGTTGCGGTAGGCGTCGAGCAGAACCTCGTCCGGAGCCCGGACACGAGCGGCCGCATCGGAAAACCCAGCCTGATCGAGAACGTCGGCCACGACTGCGATCTCCGAGGTGTTGCGGCCGTCAACATAACGGGCGATTTGAAGTGCCGTCAGAGCTTCGCGCTCTCTGTCGAGTTGCGTAAGCCCGACCGCAATGAGCCCGAGCGTCGCAGGGGCGGAGTCGAACATAGTGTCCGCGCCCCCGAGAACCTGATCGCGATAGAGCTGGCTGAAGACCTGTCCCGTGAGCCGGTTGATCCGCTGGTCATTATGCCAGGCATAGGCTGCGAAACGTTCATCCAGCGGCCGCGCGCCTTCGCCCGCGAAGAGTCCGCTCGGCGCAAGCTCGACGGTGAGATTGTCGAGCCTGGCCATTTTGTCGAGCGCCGGTGCCGCACCATAACACCAGCCACAAAGCGGATCGTAGAGATAGGTAAGATGCATTTCGGACCATCCTTGAAGCGATGGGCAACAGATAGCGCACTTCTATTGAGTGATAAATATTGTTAAATGTGGCAGAATGTATGTCAAAAACTTACAATCAAGGGGAAGAAGGTCATGGAGGCTGTCAACCTCAATCGGCTTGCCTATTTCGCAGCCGTCGTCGATACCGGCTCGTTCACGAAAGCTGCCGAGCGCCTCGCGATCACAAAGACGGTCGTCAGCCAGCAGGTTGCCCGGCTGGAAGCTGAGTTGAAAACCAGCTTGCTCCTCAGAACAACGCGACGCGTCGAGCCGACTGAGGCCGGCAAGCTTCTCTACGCGCGCTGCGTCATGATCTTCCGCGAAGCCGAGGACGCGGTCGGTGAAATCACCCGCGCAAATGCCGAGCCGACCGGCATGCTACGCATTGCTGCGCCCAACGATTATGGTGCGAGCGCGATCGCTCCGATTGCTGGGGCGTTTATCCAGAAGTACCCCGCTTGCAGGGTGGAGCTTCTGCTCGCCGATACGAAGATGGATTTGCTCGCCAATCAGATCGATCTGTCGATCCGCGTTGGTTGGCTCGATGACTCCAGTCATCAAGCGAGACGGATCGGTTCGTTCCGGCAGTTTCTTGTTGCGTCCCCCAGCTTCTCCTCCACGCTCAATTTGAATAGCCCAGAGGATGCGGCGGGCCAGCCGTTTATCGCCAACCTGGCCCTCAAGGAGCCGGTGGTCTGGAGGTTTATCCAGGGCGATTTCGATCGGCGGACTGTGCGGATGCAGCAGAGCCTCATGAGCAATTCGACGCCTGCGGTTCTCGCGGCCACGCTTGCTGGAGCAGGCATGTCCGTGCTTCCGGATTTTCTGGCTGGAGAGCATATAGACGCCGGCCGATTGACAAGATTGTTGCCGGACTGGAGCCTGCCGGCCGGAGGAATCTATGTCGTCTATCCGGCAGCTCGGTTCCGCACTCCCAAAGTCACGGCCTTTGTCGCAATGCTTACGGACGGTCGCTCGCCCGATTAGGCTGCGCCATCACGGAGCCTGAGTTGCTCCGAAGCAGCCTTACGGTGCCGGGGAATTGGTACCGCAGGGCTTTGCAAAGGAAACTCCGACGCCATATTCTCGCCTTGACGGCGACCGCTTCCCGAAGTTCATTCAAGCGCTATGGTGTAGGAAAACAAGGGCGAGCATGGGACAAGATACAAGCTACCTCCTAGAACGGATGACGATTGTCGGTGATCTGGAGGTTGCCTCCTTCGTTCCCTGGATCAGGCGTCATGCCGCCAAGCTTGGCCTCTCGCACACCGTATCTCATACGAGTTCCATGCGGATCGAACTTGAGGTTGCTGGGCCGGAGGAGTTGATCGACATGCTGGAGATGGGATGCTCTCTCGGGCCTATCGACGTGTGGGTCGAGAGGATAGATCGAACGGCGATCAGCGGCGAAAGGACCTAGTCCGGGCTCTCGCGCATTTCATCGGTGCATATTATTTACTCAATATTGCCAATGCGAAATAATTATGCAAACCTGATAAGGTTGCGGCGGAATAGCCTCGGCGCCGATGCTGGACTTGATCGGCAAGCATTTGGTTTTGTTTGGGAATTCTAGTCATGCCTTCCGATACGACGGGCTTTTGGACGCCAGTCGCCCTTTCCCGGGATTTGCCGGCCGGAACCGTGATGCCGGCTTGGACGGCCGCCGGATCGATTGCCCTGTGGCGCAGCGCTTCGGGGCGCATATCGGCATCGGCAGATCGCTGTCCGCACCGCGGCATGCGCTTGTCTCACGGCTTCGTGCGCGGCGAGGCGCTTTCCTGCATCTATCACGGCTGGAGCTATGGCCAGGCCGGAAACTGTCTCCGCATCCCGGCCCATCCGGGGCTGATGCCGCCGGAAACCATCCGCGTCGCCACCCATGATGTCGAGGAAGCGGGCAGCGTGATCTGGGTGGCCGTGGGTACGCCCACATCGAAGCCGCCGAGGCTCGAGGGCCTCATTCCCCTGCGCTCCCTGACAGCGTTCGCCGGCATCGCCGCGATCGAGGCGGCGGCCGGCAGCAGGGCGAGCCCTGATGGTCTTGTCGAGATCGACGCAGCCACCGGAGCCGTCTGTCTGCTATTATCCGCCCAAGAAGACGGACAGACGCTGATCCATGTGCTGCTGAAGGGTGAAGCCGGCCCTGCCGCGGGTATCGGCGCTTCACGGGCCGCCGAAAGCCTGCGGCGCCGGGCTGAGGATCTTCAAAAAAAGGAGATCGCGTAATGACCATGCAGGCGATGATCGACGAATGGTATCCGGTCGGGCTTTTCAGCCAGCTCGACAGTGCCGGCCGCAAGACGGCGTTGATGGGCGAGCCGATCGAAGTGGCGCGCGATTCCGACGGCAGTGCGAAGGTGACGGGCGTAGATGGCCGTGTTCTGCCGGTGCGCGTGCGTTACGGCCATGTCTGGTCCTCCCTCGGCGAGCCGAAGAAGGAACTTTTTCCCATTCCCGAGGCCGACCAGCCCGGTCGCCGCTTCGTCGATGTCGGCGTGGTGCGGGTGCGCTGCTCGCCGCTGCGTGCCGTCGAGAACTTCCTCGACATCGCCCATTTCCCCTTCGTCCACACCGATATTCTCGGCGCAGAGCCGCATACGGAGGTCCAGAACTACAAGGTCGCGATCCGCGAGGAAGAAGACGAGGTCTGGGCGACGCAGGTGAAGTTCTACCAGCCGCAGGCCTCGAAGTCGGCAAGCGGCGGGATCACGACGGAATATATGTACCGCGTGCCGGCGCCGACCTGCTCCGTGCTTTACAAGACCTGCCCGCCTCGCCCGAGCGAATGGGATGTCATCACGCTCTTCGTGCAGCCGCTGGCCGAGGACCTCTGCGACGTCTGGCCGTGGATGGCGCTCTTCGACGACGAGACCGCGATGACCGACCTCATTCATTTCCAGCAGACGATCTTTCTGCAGGATCGTTCGATCCTCGAAAACCAGATTCCGCGGCTGCTGCCGCTCGACCCCGGCATGGAAATCCCGACGCGGGCCGATCTGACATCGATCGCCTACCGGCGCTGGCTGAAGCGTCACAACTATACCTACGGCGCACAGCTGGTGGCGCTATGAAGCTCTACGACTACATTCTCTCGCCCAGTTGCTACAAGGTGCGCCTGATGGCGGCGCTGACCGGCGTGAAGCTTGACCTGCGGCCGGTGGATTTCCATCCCGGCGCCGAGCATCGCGGGCCAGAACTGCTTGCGCTCAATCCGGCAGGCTCCATTCCGATCCTGGAGGATGGCGACCTGATCCTGACGGAATCGTCGGCGATCCTTGTCTATTTCGCCGCCAAGGCAGCACCCGAATGGCTCGGCAGCGGCAAGGCCGAGGAAGCGGCGCGGATGCAGCAATGGCTGTCGTTCTCCGGCCGGCTGACGGCAAGCCTCGGGGCAGCGCGGCTCCATGAAATGCTGCTGCGTCCCGGCGATATCGGCGCGCTGCAGGCTCTGGGCATCGCCGCCCTTCGCGAGCTTGAAGCCGGGCTTGTCGAGCAGGGTCTTCGCGGCATGCGCTTCCTCGCCGCCGACCGGCCGACAATTGCCGACATCGCCTGCTTTCCCTACGTGGCGCTGGCGCCCGATGGGGGCGTCACGCTGGATGCTTATCCTGTGGTTCGGCTCTGGTCCCGGGCGCTGCGCGCCCTCGACAAATTTATCGAGATGCCAGGTATTCACCGGCTGCACGAGTTGAAGCCCGAACCTCATATCGAACCGGGCGAGGCGTGAGATGGCTGGATATCTCCTGAAGAACTGCGCGGCCGTGATTGTCGACGAGGGCAAGGGACCGGTCGTCCATCGCAACGTCGATCTCCTGACCAGCGGTCCGGCGATCGTGGCGATCGGCGAAAATCTGGGGGCGGACGCACTGCCTGCCGGCACGACCGTGCAGGATGCTGGCGGCTGGTTTGTCTATCCGGGCCTCGTCAACACCCATCATCACTTCTTTCAGTGCTTCGTGCGCAACCGCGCCGATCTCGACTGGACGAAGCTCTCGGTGATCGAGTGGCTGGACCGCATCTACCCGATCTTTTCGCAGCTCAACGAGGCGTGCTTTTATCACTCCTCCGTCACGGCGATGGCCGAGATGATCAAGCATGGCTGCACCACGGCCTTCGACCACCAGTACAATTTCCCCCGGCACGCCGGGAAGCGGCTGATCGACCGTCAGTTCGAAGCAGCCGAGCTGCTCGGGATGCGTTTCCATGCCGGCCGCGGCGGCAACACCCTGCCGAAATCGGAAGGTTCGACCATCCCGGACGAGATGCTGGAAACGACCGACGAGTTCATCGCCGACTGCGCCCGGCTGATCGACACCTATCATGATGCGAGCCCCTTCAGCATGCGCCAGGTCGTGGTCGCGCCCTGCCAGCCGGTGAACTGCTACCGCGAGACCTTCGTGGAATCGGTGGCGCTGGCGCGTGATCGCGGCGTCATGATGCATACCCATGTCGGCGAAGGCGAAAGCCCGGTCATCCAGGCTCGCCACGGCATGCGCACGGTCGACTATCTGCAAGAACTTGGCTTTGCCGGGGCCGATGCCTTCTATGCCCATTGCTGGGAGCTCACCCACGACGAACTCAGGACAATGGCCGCCAGCGACACCGGTGTCGCGCATTGCCCGGAACCGGTCTATCTCGTCGGCGCTGAGGTCACCGACATTCCCGCCATGGCCGCCTTCGGCCTGCGCATCGGCCTCGGCTGCGACGGCGCCGCCTCCAACGACAATTCCAACCTGATGCACTGCCTGCATTCCGCCTACATGCTGCAGTGCCTCGTCGCCTCCGGCCGCGCCCATCCCGTGCCGCCGCCGGTCGATTTCCTCGGCTACGGTACGTCAGGGGGTGCCAGCCTGCTCGGCCGGCGCGATATCGGCCGGCTGGCGCCCGGCATGGCCGCCGACCTGTTTGCGATCGACACCCGGCGCATGGACTACGTCGGCACGCGGCACGATCCGCTGAGCCTGATTGCCCGCGTCGGCATCGGTATGGCGACGGACATGACCATGATCAATGGCCGCATCGTCTGGCAGAAGGGCGAATTTCCCGGTCTCGACGAGGCCAAGCTGGCTGCCGATGCCGAGGCCGCACTATCCACCGTGGAATTCTAAAAAACCAAAAGAGGGAACTGAGAACATGACCAAATTGACCCGCAGAAACCTGATGACGGCCGCTGCCGCCACCGGCCTTGCCGGCGTGCTCGGCAGCCGCCTTGCTTTGGCCGCCGACGAGCCGCTCGGCATCACGCTCGTCGTCCCGTCGCCGATCGGCGACGTCGGCTGGGGACATGCACTTGCCGCCGGTCTCGAGCCGATCAAGGCTGCTTACGGCGACAAGGTCAAGATCACCGTGCTTGAGAATATCGCGGAAGGCCCGGATGCCGACCGCATCATGAACAAGACCGTCGCCGACGGAAACAAGTTCCTGGTCGCCGGCTCTTTCGGTTATCAGAACGGCGCCTTGCAGATCGCCCGCCGCGATCCGAGCGTCACGGTCCTGCACGCCTCCGGCTTCCAGGTTGCTCCGAACTTCTCGCCTTTCGCCGCCAAATATTTCCAGGGCACCTATCTGCTCGGCATGGCTGCCGCGGCACTTTCCAAGACCGGCAAGCTGGGTTCCGTCTCCGCCTTCGCCATTCCCGAACTGATCACATCCATCAACGCCTTCACCCTCGGCGCCCGGGCCGTCAAGCCCGATATCGAAGTCTCGGTCGTCTGGGTGAACTCCTGGTTCGACCCGGCCAAGGAGCAGGAGGCCGCCAAGGCGCTGATCGCGCAAAAATGCGACGTGATCTTCTCCAACGCCCAGGACACGCCGTCTGTCATCTCGGCCTGCGAAGAAGCCGGCGTCTACGCCTTCAACCTCAACTCTTCGATGAAGAAATATGCGCCGAAAACCTATCTTGGATGCATCTCGACGGACTGGTCGCCGTTCTTCAAGGCATCGGTCGACGCCCATCTCGCCGGCACGTTCAAGGGCGCCAATGCGTTCCTCGGCGTCGCCGACAAGGTCGTCGAAGTGGTCGACTGGAGCCCGGATGTTCCGGCTGACGTGATGGCCAAGATCAAGGAGATCGAGGCAAAGATCGCCGACGGTAGCTTCTCGCCTTTCACGGGGCCGATCATCAAGGCAGACGGCAGCGAAGGTGTCGCATCCGGTGCAACCATGGCCGACGCCGAAATCATTGCCATGAATTGGCACGTCAAGGGCGTGTCCACGCCGCTGCCGAAATAAGTGATGACGACCCCGCTTCTGTCGCTGCGCGGCATTTCGAAGAGCTACGGCCAGATCCATGCCAATCAGGCAATCGATCTGGACGTGGCGCCGCAATCGATCCATGCGATCCTCGGCGAAAACGGGGCGGGAAAATCGACGCTGATGAAGCTGATCTACGGCGTCGAGCAACCGGACGACGGAGACGTCGTCTGGGAAGGAGAACCCTTGCACCTCGCCTCCCCTGCCGAGGCGAGGCGCCAAGGCATCGGCATGGTCTTCCAGCATTTCTCTCTGTTCGAGACCCTGACCGTCCTGGAGAATATTCGGCTGGTCGTGCCGGGTCGCAAGGCTGAGCTCAAGGACCGCATTCGCACGCTTGGACGGGAGTTCGGCCTTGATGTCGACCCGCTCGCCCATGTGCACGCGCTGTCCGTCGGCGAGCGGCAACGGGTGGAGATCGTCCGAAGCCTGATGACCAATCCGAAGCTTTTGATCCTCGACGAGCCGACCTCCGTCCTGCCGCCGCAACTGGTGGAGAAGCTCTTCGACACGCTGCGTCGGCTGCGCGACGGCGGCGTTTCCATCCTGTTGATCTCCCACAAGCTCGAGGAAATCCGGGCGATCTGCGATCGGGCGACGATCCTGCGCGGCGGACGGGTGACCGGGGATGTCGACCCGCGTGACCATGATGCCCATGACCTTGCCCGCATGATGATCGGCCGCGATATGCCCGCTCCCATCTCGGCGCTGCCGCTATCCGGCGGTGAAAAGCGGCTGGAGATCATCGGTTTGGACTATCAGCCAGACGATCCCTTTGCCGTGCCGCTCTCCGGCATCAGCCTTGAAGTGCGTGCCGGCGAAATCCTCGGGATCGCCGGTATTTCGGGCAACGGCCAAAGCGAACTTGCCGCGTTGATTTCAGGCGAAACGGTGCTGGGACGCGACCAACGCGACCGGATCTACATGATGGGGATGGATGTCGGCAGGCTCGATGCCGCCGCGCGGCGGACGCTCGGATTTGCCTTCGTTCCGGAAGACCGGCTCGGACGCGGCGCCGTCCCCGAAATGTCACTCGCCCTCAACAGCCTGCTGACGGCCCATCCGCTCAAGCTTTTGCGGCACGGTCTCGTCGACAGAGCGCGGGCGTTGGCGTTCACCAAGGATTGCATCCGTCAGTACGATGTCCGCACTTCAGGCTCGGATGCGGAAGCCGGCACTCTATCGGGCGGCAATCTGCAGAAGTTCATCGTTGGCCGCGAAATCATGCTGTCTCCGAAATTGCTTTTCGTGGCGCAGCCGACCTGGGGCGTCGATATCGGCGCCGCATCCGCCATCCGCAGCCGTCTGGTCGCATTGCGCAATCAGGGCATGGCGATCCTCGTCATTTCCGAGGAACTGGAAGAACTGTTCGAGCTCTGCGATTCCATCCAGGTGCTGCATCACGGCCGGCTCAGCCCGCCGCTCGCGACACGGGACACGAAGCCCGAGGAGATCGGCCGATACATGATCGGGGCACAAGCCTCGCCTGAGAAAGTCCAGTGATGAGTCCTTGGTCCCTTGCTTTCGTTCCCACCCTGGTCCGCCGGGAGCGCGCTTCGCTTGCCGCGACCTTGCTCGCGCCCGCCATGGCACTTGTCATAGCGATCGCGCTCAACCTCGGCCTATACATCTTGATGGGTCGCGACCCTGTCGCGGTCGTTTATGCGATGCTTTTCGAGCCCTTCCTTTCCTGGGCCTCGTTTTCGGAGGTGCTTTTAAAGGCCGGACCGCTCCTTCTGATTGCACAGGGGCTGGCGATCGGCTTTCGCGCCAAGGTCTTCAACATCGGCGCCGAGGGCCAGTTCATACTCGGCGCGATCTTCGCCTCTGCCATTCCGGTCTGGTTTCCTCAGGCGACGGGCCAGTGGATCTGGCCGGCGATGCTGCTGCTCGGCGCCATCGGCGGCGCACTTTGGGCTTCTCTCACCGCCTTCTGGCGCGTGCGCCTTAACGCCAACGAGATCCTCGTTTCGTTGATGCTGAGCCTCGTTGCGGCGCAGCTGCTGAACTATCTGTTGCTCGGCCCCTGGAAGGATCCGAACGGCTTCAATTTCCCCCAGTCGGTGATGTTTCAGTACGATGCGATGGTGCCGACCCTGATTGCCGGTACCCGCGTCAATGTCTCGTTCCTCATCACGCTGGCTTTGTCGGTTGCGGCCTGGGTCTTCATGCAGAGGAGCTTCATCGGTTACAAGCTGCAGGTCGGCGGTCTGGCGCCGCGGGCTGCCGGCTATGCCGGCTTCAGGGAAGGTTGGGCGATCTGGCTTTCGCTGCTGATCGGCGGCTTTGCAGCCGGCCTTGCAGGGGCTGCCGAAGTCGCCGGTCCGCTCGGCCAGCTGCAGCGTTCGGTCGCGAGCGGCTATGGCTACGCGGCCATCATCGTCGCCTATCTCGGCGGCCTGCATCCGATCGGCATCGTGATCTCGGGGCTGGTCATGGCGGTCATCTATATCGGCGGCGACAATGCCATGGTCTCGGCCAACTTGCCGATCGCCGCCGTCCGTGTTTTCCAGGGCAGCCTGCTGCTCGCCTATCTGATCGCCGTCGCCTTCGTGCGCTATCGCCTTGAATGGCGCCGCGCCGCCCACCGGAGCCCGTCATGAACGCCATCGAGTTCATTCTTGCCGGCATGCTTGCGGCTGCGACACCGTTTCTTCTCGCAGCCCTCGGCGAGCTGGTGGCCGAGCGCGCCGGCGTCCTCAACCTCGGGGTCGAGGGATTGATGGCCTTCGGTGCCGTGCTCGCCTTCATCATCGTCTACCAGGGTGGCGGACATCTCCTGGGTTTCGTCGCAGCCGGGCTCGGCAGCGCTGTCCTTTCTCTGCTCTTTGCCTTCGTCACGCTCGGATTTCGGGCAAACCAGGTGGCGGCGGGCCTTGCCATCGGCATTCTCGGCCAAGGCCTTTCCGCCCTTTTCGGCAAGACCTATGAGAGCCTCACGGTCAGGGGACTTCCGAAGCTCGCCCTTCCCGGGCTTTCGGAATTGCCGGTTATCGGCGGCCTTTTCGTCCAGGATATCGTCGTCTGGATTTCACTCGCCGCGACCCTCGCTCTGTGGGCGATATTTGCCTACACCAAGCTTGGCCTCATCGTCCGCGCCGTCGGCGAGAACCCGAAGGCCGCACACGCCATCGGCTATTCGGTAATTTCAGTCCGCGTCCTTGCCATCGCCTTCGGCGGTGCGATGGCCGGCTTCGCCGGCGCCTACGCGTCGGTGGTCTACACCCCGCTCTGGGCCGACGGGATGATCGCCGGGCGCGGCTGGATCGCCATCGCCCTCGTCGTCTTCGGGACGTGGCTCACCGGCCGTATCTTCCTCGGCGCTTGCCTCTTCGGCGCGGTCTCGCTGATGGGGCTTGCAGCCCAGGCAACCGGACTGGACGTTCCCTCACAATTGCTCTCGAGCCTGCCATATCTCGTCACGATCATCGTGCTCGGCATCATCTCCGCCGACCGTCGTCTGCTGAAACTGAACGGCGTGGCATCGCTTGGCGAACCGTTCGAGCGATAAAGACACGCGGCGCTGCAACGTCGGCGAAAAAGCCCGTGGTCAGCCGTGATCGCGTTTCTTGCGGTCGCGCGCCTCAAATTGGACGAGCAGCGACTTGAGTTCGATCTCGCGAACGCGTCTTGCTGCTTCATCCGGGCTCACCCATTCGAGAATACGCAGACCCCGCTCCTTGAAATCGCCGCTGATGTCCGTGACTTCCATCTGAAACATGTCGACGATACAGGGCACCACATCGCCATTGTCGAGTTCTTTGAGATAGGTATAGCGGCCGACCGGCTTCTTCTTCACCACTCCGCGCACGCCTGCCTCCTCCCAGGCCTCGATTGCTGCTGCTTCGAAAGGCTTTTTCCCTTTCATCGGCCAACCTTTCGGGATGACCCAGCGTGCGCTCTCGCGAGACGTGATCACCAGGATTTCGATGTCGGATCCGGCACCGCCGTGGCGGAAGCAAAGTGCGCCATATTGTTGGCGGAATGCACCGGCGAACAGCATTTCAGGAACAGCAGCGAGCTGCCGCAGCAGTGGCTGGGACTTGTCCAGTCGAGGCTTCCTGCCCTTTTTGCTAGGCGTCATATTGATTGAGCTACCGAATTTGATTGTTGCTTCAATTGCCTGAGCGTGTTTATGACAGTTTTATGACAATCGGCCGCACGAGGAAGGTTCGCAGGCATGATGAGCATTTTTCGCAAGCTGATGCCACGGGAAGACAGATTCTTTGAAATGTTTTCCAAACACTCGAAGACTGTCGTTGCCGCGGCGCACGCCCTCGATCAACTCCTGAAGGGCAATGACGTTCAGAAAAACTGCGAACGTATCGTCGCATTGGAAAACGAGGCGGACGACGTCACGCGCGATGTTCTTCTTGCCGTTCGACGAAGCTTCATCACGCCCTTCGACCGCGGTGACATCAAGGACCTCATTCAGTCGATGGATGATGCGATCGACATGATGCACAAGACAGTCAAGACGATCCGCTTGTTCGAGCAAACGAGCTTCGATCCGCTGATACAGGAGATGGGCGGTGAAATCGTCAAGGCGGCAAACCTTGTTGCGGAAGCGATACCCCTCCTCGACAGATTGGGAGCCAATGCGCAGCGTCTGGCGGCCATCGCGGAGGAGGTCACCCGAGTGGAGGGACGTTCCGATGAACTCCACGACCAGGGTTTGAAGGATCTGTTTATGCGCCATGGCGCCGGCGGCAATGCGATGGCCTACTTGATCGGAAGCGAAATCTACGGAGAGCTGGAGAAAGTCGTCGACCGCTTCGAGGATGTCGCCAACGAAATCAGCGGCATTCTCATCGAGAACGTCTAATGGATGCCTCGCTCGCTCTGCCGCTGCTGGTCGGCCTGGTCGTCGTCGCCCTGTTCTTCGATTTTCTCAATGGTCTGCATGACGCGGCCAATTCGATCGCCACGATCGTCTCGACCCGCGTCCTGCGGCCACAATATGCGGTCGTCTGGGCGGCGTTCTTCAATTTCATCGCATTCCTGTTCTTCGGCCTGCATGTGGCCGAAACACTAGGGACCGGCATCATCGATCCGGCGATCGTTTCGCCCCAAGTGATCTTCGCCGCACTGATGGGCGCGATCATCTGGAATATTCTGACCTGGATCTTCGGAATTCCATCGAGCTCGTCGCATGCGCTTGTCGGTGGGCTGGTGGGGGCCGGTCTGGCAAAGGTCGGCTTCAGCTCGATCGTCTGGAACGGACTTCTAAAGACCGTCGGTGCTATTTTCCTGTCGCCAGCCATCGGCTTTCTGCTTGCCCTGGTGCTGGTGCTCGCCGTCTCCTGGCTATTCGTCCGGCAAACGCCGTTTGCCGTGGATCGCACATTTCGCACCATGCAGTTCGTATCCGCTTCGCTTTATTCGCTTGGCCACGGCGGCAACGATGCGCAGAAGACGATGGGCATCATCGCGGTGCTCTTGTTCAGCCAAGGATATCTCGGCCCGACATTCTACGTGCCGTTCTGGGTGGTCATTTCCTGCCAATCGGCAATGGCTCTCGGTACGCTCTTCGGCGGATGGCGGATCGTTCATACCATGGGGTCGAAGATCACCCGGCTCAATCCCATGCAAGGTTTCTGCGCAGAGACCGGCGGAGCGTTGACGCTCTTCGGAGCGACCTGGCTCGGTATTCCGGTTTCGACAACGCATACCATCACCGGAGCAATCGTTGGAGTGGGCGCGGCTCGTCGTGTCTCAGCCGTGCGCTGGGGATTGGCCGGCAACATCGTGATAGCCTGGATCGTCACGATGCCGGCGGCTGCAGCAATATCTGCAGCGTTCTACGGCCTCGTCTCTTTGCTGCAATGAATGAGATGACGGCGAGGCAATCGCCACGCATTGACCTTCCCCTCTTGAGCTTTCCGGCTGGCATTCCCGACAGAATAAGGCGCGTAGAATCCACTCTGCGGTCTGCGTGGTCGCTACTGCCATATTGCGTGCACTGCACAAATAGAACGCTCTCATGGCCGCGATTACTTAGCAGTCGCACAAAACAGAAGCAGAAAATAACAAAGCCTAAGAAATAGGCATTCGTCAATTCTTCGTATTTCTCCTTTTGCTTCATGCCGTTACCATTTCCTCTGGAATTGGCACGCTGTTTGCAGGTCCTAAGACGCATCGGTCAATGGCGACCGGCGCGGATAGGCGCGGCATAAGCGCCTACAATAGACACCGACGTCGCAAGGTTTTTGCTCCGGGATTCTCCCATCCCCTGGACGCAATTTCCGGCGGCGTTTTTTTGTGTCCAAATTCAGCCAGCAGAGGGAACCTGCGCATGACAAAGAATTTGCAGACTGGGATTTTTACAACCGGCATGACCCGCCGCAGCATGCTCAAGACGACCGCAGCGGCCGCCCTCATCGGCGCTGTCAAGACGGCCTTTCCGTCCGGCGCCTTCGCAGCCGGAGCAGGCCCTGAAGTGACAGGCGTCAAGCTCGGCTTTATCGCGCTCACGGATTCCGCGCCGCTGATCATCGCCAAGGAAAAGGGCTTTTTCGACAAGCATGGCCTTCCGGAAACGGATGTGGCCAAACAGGCCTCCTGGGGTGCGACCCGCGACAATCTCGTGCTGGGCGGCGCGGCAAACGGCATCGACGGTGCGCATATCCTGTCGCCGCTCCCCTATCTCATGCATACCGGCAAGGTGACGCAGAACAATAAACCGGTGCCGATGGCAATCCTCGCCCGGCTCAACCTCGACAGCCAGGGTATTTCCGTCGCCAAGGAATATGCCGACACCGGCGTGCAGCTCGATTCCTCCAAGCTGAAGGCCGCATTCGAGAAAAAGAAGGCGGAGGGGAAGGAGATCAAGGCCGCCATGACCTTCCCGGGCGGCACCCATGACCTCTGGATCCGTTACTGGCTCGCCGCCGGCGGTATCGATCCGAACAAGGACGTTTCGACCATCGTCGTGCCGCCGCCGCAGATGGTTGCCAACATGAAGGTCGGCAACATGGACGTCTTCTGTGTGGGCGAACCGTGGAACGAGCAGCTCGTCAACCAGGGCATCGGCTTTACCGCAGCCACCACCGGCGAGCTCTGGAAGGGTCATCCTGAAAAGGCGCTCGGACTGCGCGCCGACTGGATCGAAAAGAATCCCAATGCTGCCAGGGCCCTGCTGATGGCCGTCATGGAGGCTCAGCAGTGGTGCGAAAGCATGGATAACAAGGCGGAGATGGCTGACATTCTCGGCAAGCGCCAATGGTTCAACGTTCCGACGAAGGACGTACTCGGCCGCCTCAAGGGCGACATCAATTATGGCGATGGCCGCGATGTCAAAGCCACCGACCTCTATATGAAATTCTGGAAGGACGGCGCCTCCTACCCGTTCAAGAGCCACGATACCTGGTTCATGACGGAAAACATCCGCTGGGGAAATCTGCCGGCGAGCACCGACATCAAGGCGCTGGTCAACCAGGTGAACCGCGAAGATATCTGGCGTGAGGCCGCCAAGGATCTCGGCGTCGCGGCGGCCGATATCCCCGCATCGTCTTCTCGCGGCAAGGAGACTTTCTTCGACGGCAAAGTCTTCGATCCGGAAAATCCCTCGGCCTATCTCGACAGCCTTTCGATCAAGGCTGTCTCGTGATCCGCTCCGGCGCGCTCCGGCGCGCCGGCCTTTCATGCACGTGAGGAGCACGTTGATGTCCGCCCTGGCCAATAAAGAAAACCCCTCCACGGCCGCCTCTGCCAAGCTGGCGGCAAAGGTTCTGCCGTTTTCCGGCAAGCATGGATCGCGGATCGATTTTCGTCGAGCGGCACTGACCGCCCTTCGCAATGTCGTTCCGCCAATCGTCGTGCTGGCACTCATCCTGCTCGTCTGGCAGGTGCTCTGTTCATCGGCGGACGCGTCTTTGCCCTCGCCGCATCGGGTCTGGCAGGATAGCTATGACCTGATCGCCTATCCGTTTTTCAACTACGGCTCCCAGGATATCGGGCTCGGCTGGCGCGTGCTCATTTCGCTGCAGCGCGTTCTCTATGGCTTTGGGCTTGCAGCAGTCACTGGTGTCATCATCGGTGCGATCATCGGCCAGTCGGTCTGGGCGATGCGTGGCCTCGATCCGATCTTCCAGGTGCTGCGTACGGTTCCGCCGCTCGCCTGGCTGCCGCTGTCGCTCGCAGCCTTCCAGGATTCCAACCCCTCGGCGATCTTCGTGATCTTCATCACGTCGATCTGGCCGGTGATCATCAACACCGCCGTCGGCGTCCGCAATATCCCGCAGGATTACCGCAATGTCGCCGAGGTGCTGCGCCTCAACCAGTTCGAGTTTTTCTGGAAGATCATGCTGCCTTCGGCAGCGCCTTACATCTTCACCGGCCTCAGGATCGGCGTCGGCCTCTCCTGGCTCGCCATCGTCGCGGCCGAAATGCTGACCGGTGGCGTCGGCATCGGCTTTTTCATCTGGGACGCATGGAACTCGTCACGCCTTCCGGACATCATCGTCGCGCTCGCCTACATCGGCATCGTCGGCTTCGCCCTGGACAAGCTGGTGGCAGCACTCGGCAAACTGATCACCCGCGGCGCCATGGCCAACTGAGGAACGCACCTATGAACGCCTATCTGAAGCTTGATCATATCGACAAACATTTCGATCGGGGCGGCGTGCGCGCCGAGGTCCTGAAGGACATCAACCTGACGATTTCCGCGGGCGAATTCGTCTCGATCATCGGCCATTCGGGCTGCGGCAAGTCCACCCTGCTCAACCTCATCGCCGGCCTGACCCCGGTTTCGGCGGGCGCCGTGCTGCTTGAAAACCGTGAGGTCAACGGACCCGGTCCGGAGCGTGCCGTCGTCTTCCAGAACCACTCGCTGCTGCCCTGGCTGACCGTCTACGAAAACGTCAATCTCGCCGTCTCCAAACTCTTCAGCCGAACGAAGACCAAGGCCGAGCGGCATGCGTGGGTCATGGCCAACCTCGACCTCGTGCAGATGGCGCATGCGAGGGATAAGCGGCCTTCGGAAATTTCAGGCGGCATGAAACAGCGCGTCGGCATCGCGCGCGCGCTTGCAATGGAGCCGAAGATCCTGCTGCTCGACGAACCCTTCGGCGCGCTCGATGCACTGACCCGCGCCCATCTGCAGGACGCGGTGATGGAAATCCACGCCCGGCTTGGCAACACGATGGTGATGATCACCCATGATGTCGATGAGGCGGTGCTGCTGTCCGATCGCATCGTGATGATGACCAACGGCCCGGCAGCCCGCATCGGCGAAGTGCTCGACGTAACTATGCCCCGTCCCCGCCATCGCATCGAACTCGCATCCGACCGGACATATCTCAAATGCCGTGAAGCTGTGCTGAAGTTCCTCTACGAACGCCACCGTTTCATCGAAGCGGCGGAGTAGAGACCGGGACATTACTTCGGCGTTTGCCGGCTGTGGTTTTCGCGCCCTCTTTACTCCCCAGGCGTTGCAAATACCGCGCTGGCATCGCTGACAATTTCCACATGGGAATATGCCGCCTGCCCCGCGGCGGCGGCGTCCGCGCGCATGATCGCGGTGACGATCCGGCCGTGCTCCTCATAGGATTTTGCCAGACGCCCGGGCAGGCGGAACTGCGCCCGCCGAAAGGGCGCGAGCCGCGCCCGTGTCTGAGTGACCATCTCGAAGACATGATCATTATGCGCGCCACGATAAAGCCGGGTGTGGAATTCGGTGTTGTGAGCCGAATATTCTTCTTCGGCGCCGGCATGCACGAGTCTCATCGATCCGCGATGCTCCAGCTCCAGCGCACGCCGCTCGTCGACCGTCATACGCTCGGCCGAGAGCCTGGCACAGATTGCTTCGAGTTCCGCCATCGCTTCGAACATCGAATGCAGATAGGCTTCGGTGACATTGGTCACGACGGCACTGCGGTTTGGCTCGCGCGCGACCAATCCCATGGCGCCCAACTCACGCAGAGCCTCGCGCACCGGGGTGCGCGAAACGTCGAAACGAACCGCGAGCGATACCTCGTCCAACTTCGCGCCTGGCAGCATTTCACCTGTGACGATCATGTCGGCAATCGCCCGCACCATCTGTTCGACGGTGGTTCCGGTGCGGATCACTTCTCTGCGCCTGGGCTGCTTCACGATACGAATCTGCTCACATCAACACTCTGCATACAGATGACGTTCGAGACTGGATAAGTCAAATCGGGCGGCGAAGATATTGTTAAATGTTCACTTTCTGATGCAGGAGATACCTCGGGTAACTCGACGTTGTGCCAACTACGCAGTCACAATGAACAAGAAATATCTATTGATTACTTTTTACGCAAGAATTCGATCAATCTGTATGCACTTTGCAACATGCAAATCTTGCGGTAACGGATAAACTATAAAAAACAACAGATTAATTTCTGGCACATGCATTGCATGCACTTTTCCGTACCCGTTCACAACCGGCCCAGCGCCGCAAGGAGCATTTCCGATGACCAAACTCCTTTCCATGAACCGCCGCAATTTTCTCCAGGCTTCTGCTGCCGGTGCGCTTGCCGGCGCCATGCCGGGCCTGATCGCCTCCTCCGCCGCTGCCCAAACCGCGCTGACCGTCGGCTTCATCTATGTCGGCCCGAAGGACGACTATGGCTACAACCAGGCGCATGCCGAAGGTGCGGCCGTCATCAAGGCGATGCCTGGTGTAACGCTGGTCGAAGAAGAGAACGTGCCGGAGACCGTCGACGTCCAGAAGACGATGGAATCCATGATCAACCTGGATGGCGCGACCCTGCTCTTTCCGACCTCCTTCGGCTACTTCGACCCGCACATGCTGGCCGTGGCCGGCAAACATCCCGACATCCAGTTCCGCCACTGCGGCGGCCTCTGGCAGGAAGGCAAGAACCCGGCCAACACGGGCTCCTATTTCGGCTATATCTTCCAGGGCCAGTATCTGAACGGCGTTGCCGCCGGCCATGCGACGAAGAGCAAGAAGATCGGCTTCGTCGCCGCCAAGCCGATCCCGCAGGTTCTGCAGAATATCAACGCCTTCCTGCTTGGCGCGCGCACAGTCGATCCTGGCATCACCTGCCAGGTGATCTTCACCGGCGAATGGTCGCTCGCCGTCAAGGAGGCCGAAGCCACCAATGCGCTGGTCGACCAAGGCGCCGACGTCATCACCTGCCACGTCGACAGCCCCAAAGTGGTCGTCGAGACGGCTGCCGGCCGCGGCGCCTTCGTCTGCGGCTATCACGCCAACCAGAGCCCGCTTGCGCCCGAAAAATACCTCACCGGCGCCGAATGGGCCTGGGGCAACGTCTACGGCGACTTCGTCAAGAAGGCGCAGGCCGGCGAAAAGCTCGGCAACTTCGTGCGTGGCGGCCTGAAGGACGGCTTCGTGAAGATGAGCGCGCTCGGTCCCGGTGTGTCCGCGGAGGGCCGCAAGGCCTTCGAAGCCACGCAGGCCGAGATGATGAAGGGCGGCTTTTCGGTCTTCAAGGGACCGTTGAAGGACAACAAGGGCGACACCGTCGTGGCTGCCGGCAAGAGCTACGCCGAAGACGCGATCGAGCTCGAAAGCATGAATTATCTGGTCGAGGGCGTTGTCGGGTCCACGGCGTAAACCGCGAAGGGAGAAGCGCCATGACCATCGAGGCCAATGATCCCGCAATAGTCATCGCGGAAAAACCGGCTTCCTTGCGCCCCGTCCTCGAATGGATCGCGCGGCGGGCCGAGCCTGTTGTCATCGGCCTCACGGCCATTCTGATCGGTCTTGCGCTCTTCTCCCTCTTCATCCTGGCGGTCGGCAAGTCGCCGGCCACTCTCTTCCAACTGATGTACACCGGCGGCTTTGGCAGCTGGTTTTCGGTGCAGAACAGCTTAAGTCGTGCCGCACCCCTTCTCCTGACGGCACTCTGCGTCGCCCTGCCCGCCCGTCTCGGCCTCGTCATCATCGGCGGGGAAGGAGCGGTCGTGCTGGGCGGCGTTGCTGCCGCGGCCATGGCTCTGCCGCTCGCCGGCACTGCGCCTGTCTTCCTCACCCTCATTCTGATGGCGATCGCCGCCATGGTGGTCGGCGGCATCTGGATTGGCCTTGCCGGTTTTCTGCGCCACTATCGCGGCGTCAACGAAACCATCTCGTCGCTGCTGCTCTCCTATATAGCCATTGCCCTGATGAACCAGTTCGTCGAAGGGCTGCTGCGCGATCCGGCAAGTCTCAACAAGCCGTCGACCAGGCCACTGCCGGCGGAATACATGCTCGGCAATATTCCCGGCATGGACGTACATTGGGGCCTCGTCATCGGCATCCTCGCCTGTGTGGTCTCCTGGATTGTGATCGAGGCCACGAGCTACGGTTTTGCCGCCCGCATCGCTGGCGGCAACGTGCGCGCCGCCCAGATCCAGGGACTGCCGGTCGGCAAGCTGATCGCCGGATTTACCGCGCTTGCCGGCAGTTTTGCCGGTCTGGCGGGCATGATCGAAGTGGCGGCGGTGCAGGGAAGTGCCAATGCCTCGCTTGCAGCCGGCTACGGTTATACCGGCATCCTCGTCGCCTTCCTCGCCAGGCACAATCCGCTGGCGATCATTCCGGTGGCGATCCTGCTCGGCGGCATCGACGCCTCGGGCGGCCTCATCCAGCGGCGCATGGGCCTGCCGGATGCGACGGTTCTGGTGCTGCAGGGCACGCTCTTCATCGTCATTCTGTTCTGCGA
This sequence comes from Rhizobium sp. LARHSG275, assembly GCF_052871115.1. Lineage (NCBI taxonomy): Bacteria > Pseudomonadati > Pseudomonadota > Alphaproteobacteria > Hyphomicrobiales > Rhizobiaceae > Rhizobium > Rhizobium sp. LARHSG275. Next base: position 196,828 of record NZ_JBIXJN010000006.1, read on the forward strand.
GACCTTCTACGGCCGCTTCAAGATCTTCAATCCCGACCTCTGGAAAAGGAGCCTCTGATGGAAGAGACAGGCATCGGCATCTGGGGCGTGCCGCTGGCAATCTTCGCGGGCGCCATCCGCGTTTCCACCCCCTTCATCTTCGTCAGCCTCGGCGAGACCATCACCGAACGTTCCGGTCGCATCAATCTCGGCCTGGAAGGCACGCTCGTCTTCGGCGCCATGACGGCCTATGCGGTGGCTGTCATGACCGGCTCGCCGACCCTCGGCGTGCTCGCCGCAATGGTGGCAGGCTCGATCTTCGGGCTGATCCATGGCTGGATCTGCAAGTTCCCGAAGGTCAACGACATCGCCATCGGCATCGCTATGATGCAGTTCGGTCTCGGTATGGCGTTTTTCCTCGGCAAATCCTTCATCCAACCGGTGGCCCCGAAACTGCCCTCGATCGCGCTCGGCGGCTGGTCGAGCAGTCCGCAGATTCAGGCGGCGCTCAATATCAACGTGCTGTTCTTCATCGGCGCGGCCCTTGCGCTCTTTCTGTTCTGGGCCTTCAAGAATACAAGGATCGGCCTGATTCTGCGCGTCGTCGGCGACAGCACCGACGCGGCCCGGGCGATGGGCATCCATCCGGACCGGGTTCGCCTGCTGGCGACGGCCGCCGGCGGCTCGCTGGCGGCAATCGGCGGCGCCTATCTCTCGCTCTACTATCCGGGCTCCTGGAACGAAGGCATTTCGTCGGGCCAGGGCCTGATGGCCGTGGCCCTCGTCATCTTCGCCCGCTGGAACCCGATCGGCTGCTTCCTCGCTGCCCTGCTTTTCGGCGGTGCCGGCGCGCTCGGCCCCGCGCTGCAATCGGTCGGCGTCACACAAGGCTACTACCTTTTTTATGCAGCGCCTTACGTGCTCACCCTCGTCATCCTGATCGCCACCTCCTCGCCCACCCGCTCGCTCGCCGGTGCGCCGGGCGCGCTGTCGCTGACGAAATAACGGAGCTTGCCGATGAACGGACTTGGTGGTCTCAACAAATCCGAACACGGCGTCGGCATCGGCCTCGTTCAGCTCCAGCTGCCGGTGACCATCACCAAAGCGGATTTGGCAAAACAGACGCAGGTGATCGTCGATCTGGTGGCCAAGGCGCGGCGCAACCAGCCGGGCATGGACCTTGTCGTTTTTCCCGAATACGCGCTGCACGGCCTTTCCATGGACATCAATCCGCAGATCATGTGCACGCTCGACGGGCCGGAGGTCGCGGCGTTCAAGCAGGCCTGCAGCGACAACCGAATCTGGGGCTGCTTCTCGATCATGGAGCTCAACCCCGGCGGCATGCCCTACAATTCCGGCATCGTCATCGACGATCAGGGCGAGGTGAAGCTCTATTACCGCAAGATGCATCCCTGGATCCCCGTCGAGCCGTGGGAGCCCGGCGACTTTGGCATCCCTGTCATCGATGGCCCCAGGGGCGCCAAGCTCGCACTGATCATCTGCCATGACGGCATGTTTCCGGAGATGGCGCGCGAATGCGCCTATAAGGGCGCGGAGATCATGATCCGCACCGCCGGCTACACCGCGCCGATCCGCGACGCCTGGCGCTTCACCAACCAGGCCAACGCCTTCTGCAACCTGATGGTTACCGCCAATGTCTGCATGTGCGGCTCGGACGGCACGTTCGATTCGATGGGCGAAGGCATGATCTGCAATTTCGACGGCACGATCATCGCTCACGGCACCTCCGGCCGCGTCAACGAGATCATCACCGCCGAGGTGCGTCCTGACCTGGTGCGCGAGGCCAGACTCGGCTGGGGCGTGGAGAACAATATCTACCAGTTCGGCCATCGCGGCTATGTCGCCGTTGCCGGCGGCGCAAAGGATGCGCCCTACACCTACATGCACGGCCTTGTCGCCGGCAAATACCGCCTGCCATGGGAAGACGAGGTAAAGGTCAAGGACGGCACGTCCTGCGGATTTGACAAGCCGATGCGTCGCTACGGCGAACACCTCAAACCTGCCGCGGAATAGGAGAGAGAATGATGGACGCGATGGTCGAAACCAAAGGGCATTTTATCGACGCCGATCCGTATCCGTGGCCCTATAACGGCGCTCTGAGGCCTGATAACACCGCCCTCATCATCATCGACATGCAGACCGATTTCTGCGGCAAGGGCGGCTATGTCGACCATATGGGCTACGACCTGTCACTGGTGCAGGCGCCGATCGAACCGATCAAGCGCGTGCTGGCCGCCATGCGGGCCAAGGGTTACCACATTATCCACACCCGCGAGGGCCACCGCCCCGATCTCGCCGATCTGCCGGCCAACAAACGCTGGCGCTCGCAGCGGATCGGTGCCGGCATCGGCGATCCCGGCCCCTGCGGCCGCATCCTGACGCGCGGCGAACCCGGCTGGGACATCATCCCCGAGCTCTATCCGATCGAAGGCGAGACGATCATCGACAAGCCCGGCAAGGGTTCGTTCTGCGCTACCGACCTCGAACTCATCCTCAACCAGAAGCGCATCGAAAACATTATCCTCACAGGCATCACCACCGATGTCTGCGTCTCGACGACGATGCGCGAGGCGAACGACCGCGGCTACGAATGCCTGCTGCTGGAAGACTGCTGTGGTGCAACCGACTACGGAAACCACCTCGCCGCCATCAAGATGGTGAAGATGCAGGGCGGCGTCTTCGGCTCGGTCTCCAATTCCGCGGCTCTAGTCGAGGCGCTACCCTGATGCCGTCATTGCGTGCCCATGTCTTTCGCGTGCCAGCCGACGGCCCCGATGACGTTGCCGGCGTCGAGGCGCTCTTTGCCAGCGGCGTTCAGGCGAACAACATCGTCGCCGTTCTCGGCAAGACGGAAGGCAACGGCTGCGTCAATGATTTTACCCGCGGCTATGCCACCCGCAGCTTCGAGGCATTGTTCAGTAGATATGGCGTCGACGGCGTCTCGATCATCATGTCCGGCGGCACCGAGGGTGCGCTCTCGCCGCATTGGACGGTTTTTGCGCGTGAAACCGTAGAAACCCCGGGCGAACGGGCGCTGGCCATTGGTGTGTCGCGTACCCCCGCGCTGCCCCCCGAACATCTCGGGCGCCGGGAACAGATCCTGCTCGTTGCCGAAGGCGTGAAGTCCGCGATGAGGGATGCCGGCATCGATGATCCCGCCGATGCCCATTTCGTGCAGATTAAGTGTCCGCTGCTCACCTCGCGCCGGATTGCCGAGGCCGAGGCAGCAGGCAGGACGGTCGCAACCCACGACACGCTGAAATCCATGGGCCTCTCGCGCGGCGCTTCGGCTCTCGGCGTCGCCGTGGCACTCGGCGAGATAGATGCGACATCGATCAACGATGCCGACATCTGCACACGTTTCGATCTCTTTTCCCGCTGCGCCTCAACCTCGTCCGGGGTCGAACTCACCGATCACGAAGTCATCGTCCTCGGCATGAGCGCAAAATGGTCCGGTCCGCTGTCGATCGACCACGCGGTCATGCGGGATGCGATCGACGCGCATTCCGTCAGGCAAGCCCGCGAACGCCTGCCGGAAAACAGCCGGCTGGCAGCGGTTCTCGCCAAGGCCGAGCCGGACCCTTCCGGCAGGATCGGCGGCAGGCGCCACACGATGCTCGATGACTCGGATATTGCAGGCACCCGCCATGCCCGTGCCTTCGTCGGCGGCGTTCTCGCCGGCATCTTCGGCATTACCGATCTCTATGTGTCCGGCGGCGCCGAACACCAGGGTCCGTCCGGCGGCGGTCCCGTCGCCATCATCGTCGAAAAGGAGCAATGAAGTGAGCACAGTCCGCGACACGCCCCTTCCGCAAGCCGGCAAGGCCGTCGGCATCGAGACGCTCGATATGACCATGCGTTTCGGCAGCTTCACCGCGCTCGACAACGTCTCGATCGCCGTTCCGGCCGGGTCTTTTCACGCGCTTCTCGGCGAAAACGGCGCCGGCAAGTCGACACTCGTCAAATGCATCATGGGCTTCTATCACGCAACGTCAGGCTCGTTGTCGGTCGACGGCCGCGAGGTGGCGGTCGCCTCACCAAAGGATGCCGCGGCGTATGGGCTCGGCATGGTCTACCAGCATTTCACTTTGGTTCCCTCTCTGACCGGTGCGGAAAACCTGGTCATCAGCCGTACCGAAGTACCCGCGGTGATCAACTGGGCCAGGGAACGCAAGGATCTGGCGGGGTTCATGGAACGCATGCCATTCAAGATCCCGCTCGACAGGCCGGTGAGCGAGCTTGCCGCCGGCGAAAAACAGAAGCTCGAAATCGTCAAGCAGCTCTATCTCGGTCGTTCCTTCCTCGTGCTCGACGAGCCGACCTCGGTGCTGACGCCGGCCGAAGCCGATGAGATGCTCGGCATTGTCCGCGGGATGACCGAGCGCGGCGAACTCACCGTGCTGATGATCTCCCACAAGTTCCACGAGGTGACGAAGTTCGCTGATGCCTGCTCGATCCTGCGGCGCGGCAAGCTGGTCGGCACCGGCAAGGTCGGCGAGCTCTCCACCGCCGAGATGGCGGCGATGATGATCGGCGACGTCAAGCTCGCCGAGCTCGACAGCCGTCTGCCGGTGGCGGAAGCGGCCAAATCCGTGCTCACTGTAAGCCAGGTGAAAGCTCCGGATCGCTCCGGCCTGAAGACGATCGAGATCGACGCGCTTACGGTCCGCTCCGGCGAGATCGTCGGCGTCGCCGGCATATCGGGTAACGGCCAGAAGGAACTGGCGGAAATTCTGGCCGGCCAGCGCCCGACCGATAGCGGCCAGGTCATGGTCAATGGGGAGACTTACGGCGCCACCCGTGACGAGACCCGCAAGAACAGGGTGCGTTTCATTCCCGAAGAGCCGTTGCAGAATGCGTGCGCGCCGAAGATGACCGTGAGCGAGAACCTTGCGTTCCGCACCTTCGACTTGAAGCCGGACGGCACGGACGCGGTCTGGCTGAACAAGGGCAGCATGAAGAAGCGCGCGTCGGCGCTGATCTCCGACTTCAAGGTCAAGACGGCCTCTTCCTCCTCGCCGATCGCAGCGCTTTCGGGCGGCAATGTGCAGCGGGCCGTGCTCGCCCGCGAACTGACCGGCGATGTCGATTTGCTGATCGTCTCGAACCCCTGTTTCGGCCTCGATTTCTCCGCCGTTGCGGAAATCCGCGCCCGCATCATGAAGGCCCGCAATTTGGGTGCCGCCGTGCTGCTGCTCTCGGAAGACCTCGACGAACTGCTCGAGATGTCCGACCGCATCATGGTCATTTCGGAAGGCAAGCTGGTTTACGAGACACCGGCGCTCTCGGCCGATATCGGCGTGATCGGCGCCCACATGGCGGGGCATCACTGATGGCTGAGATCAAAGCCGAACCTTTCGCCTTTCCGGTGAAGCACGCCGAGCTCGCCCTCATCGTCATCGACATGCAGCGCGATTTCGCCGAGCCGGGCGGCTTCGGCGCCAGCCTCGGCAATGATGTCAGCCGCATCACCAGGATCGTGCCCGATGTCAAACGCCTCATCCAAGGCTTCCGCAATGCCGGCCTGCCTGTGATCCATACGATGGAGTGCCACCGGCCTGATCTCTCCGACCTGCCGCCGGCCAAACGCGACCGCGGCAATCCTGCGCTCAGGATCGGCGACGAAGGCCCGATGGGCCGTATCCTGATCTCGGGCGAACCCGGCACAGCAATTCTTCCCGAACTCGCTCCTGTGAGGGGCGAAACCGTCATCGAAAAACCCGGCAAGGGCGCCTTCTACGCGACCGACCTCGGCACCGTGTTGCAGCGGAAGGGTATCAAACAGCTCGTCTTTGCCGGTGTCACTACCGAAGTCTGCGTGCAGACGACGATGCGCGAAGCAAACGACCGCGGCTATGAATGCCTGCTCGCCGAGGAGGCGACGGAAAGTTATTTCCCCGAATTCAAAGCCGCCGCCATCGCCATGATCCGCGCCCAGGGCGCGATCGTCGGGTGGACCGCCCATGTCGACGACATTCTGGAAAGCATCGCCCATGCCTGAAACGACCCGCGAACGCCTGACGTCAGGCGGCTGGAAGGCGTTGGAATTCGGCCCTTTCCGCGATGCCGTCACCATTCACTGGATCCGCCCTTTCGAGGGCGATCAGCCGGGCGTGGCGCTGTTGAAATATGAGCCCGGCGCCTCCGTTCCCCGCCATCGCCACGAGGGGCTCGAGACCATCCTGGTGCTCGATGGCGTTCAATCCGACGAGACCGGCGATTACATCAGCGGCAGTTATATCGTCAATGCGCCGGGCAGCGAACATTCGGTCTGGAGCGAGACCGGCTGTGTCGTGCTCATCCAGTGGGACCGGCCAGTGAAAATATTCGAAGACGAAATTTCCTGAACCCGACGCTGGCCTTGAAGGTCTGCCCGACGATCCGAAAGGACATGAACTTCACAGCAGCATCGAGGCGCCGCGATCGATATAGGTATCCAGAAATTGCTCGAGCCGGGGATTTCTCGGCCGCTTGAAGACGTCCTGCGGGGGGCCGGTAAACAGCACCTTGCCGTGATCGAGAAAGACGATCTGCTGGCCGACCGTTGCGGCAAATCCGATCTCGTGGGAGACGACGACCATCGTCATGCCCTCGGCGGCGAGATCGCGCATGACGTTCAGCACTTCGCCGGTCAGCTCGGGATCGAGTGACGACGTCGGCTCGTCGAACAGCATGATCTTCGGGTTGAGGGCAAGCGCCCGGGCGATGGCAACGCGCTGCTGCTGCCCTCCCGAGAGCTGCGACGGATAGTGCCCTGCCCTGGCCTCGAGGCCGACCTTGACGAGCTGGGCCATGGCCCGCTCCTCTGCATCCCTGCGGCTCATCCTGTGAACCGTCTTCAGCGCTTCGCTGACATTGCCGAGCGCCGTCATATGCGGCCAGAGATTGAACTGCTGAAAAACCATGCCGATCTGCGATCGAATTTGCCTGTTCGCCGCCGCTGGTATCCGCTCACGGATGCCCTTGGCGTTTTCCGCAAAGCCAAGCACCTCGCCGTTGACTGTGATCGTTCCCTTCGTCGATTCCTCGAGAAAGGCCATGCAGCGTAGCAGCGTACTCTTGCCGGAACCCGACGGGCCGATGACGCAGGAAACCTGTCCCTGCACGATATCGAGGTCGATGCCGTGCAGCACGGTGGAGCCGCCGAAGGTCTTGACGAGATTTTTGACTGCGATCGCAGGAATGCTCATATGTTGAAAAACCTGAATCTGGTGAGTTTCGCTTCGACGAGATGACCGAGCCAGCCGGTGATTTCGACCAGTACCCAATAAAACAGCGCAAGCATGAACAGCGCCTCGACGAAAGCATATTGTTGCGAACCGATCGCACTCAGCGTCGCCGTCAACTCCGGCACGGTGATAATCGACAGCACGGCCGTCTCCTTCATCAGGATGATCGTCATATTGACCGAAGGCGGCAGCACCAGCATGGTCATCTCCGGCAGCAATATGCGCCGGACGATCTGCCCTTGTGTCAGGCCAACGCATATCCCGGCCTCGATATGTCCCTTCGGGACGGCGGCAAAGCCCGAACGGAAGATCTCGCTGAAATAAGCCGCCCCGTAGATGGAAAGGCCGATGACGCCGGCCGGGATCGGATCGAGCGACAATCCGACGAAGGGGCCGCCGTAGTAGGCGAGGAATACCTGAATCAGGAACGGCGTGCCGCGCAGCACCGCGATGACCATGCCGAACGCCTTGTCGAGGATGACGCCGCCAAAACGTCTGGCGACGGCGACAAGGAATCCGAGCGCGGCAGCGGCCGGCGTGGTGACGATCCAGATGATGATGGTGAGCCATGCGCCGCTGAGGATGTCGGGCAAGTTGCTGACAATCACATTGATGTCGAAGATCATCGCGGCACCCCCGGCAGGGAGCGTTCGATCAGACCGCCCGCAAGGGCAACGATCCAATTGATGACGAAATAGATCAGACCGGCGGAAGCGAAAATCTCAAGCGGCAGGAAGGTACTGCCGGCAAGGTCCTGGGCCATGCGCGTCAGCTCGATGACACCGACGACCGAGACCAGCGAAGACGCTTTCAGGATAAGGATCGCTTCGTTCACGAGTGCTGGAAAGGTCAGGCGCAGGGCGATCGGCGCCTTGATGCGGCGGAAGATCTGGACGGGTGTCATGCCGACCATTTCGCCAGACTCGACAAGGCCCGTGGGAACGCTGGAAAAACCGCCGCGCAGATTTTCAGCCTGGTAGGCTGCAGTACACAGCGACAGACCAACGATCGCCGCAACGATGCTCGGCACGTTGATGTCGATCGCCGGCAGCAGGTTATAGATCAGCAGCAGTTGCACCAGCAGCGGTACGCCACGAAAGAAACTGATGAAAATCTTCGCCGGCAGCACCAAAAGCCATTGCTGCGACAGCAGCATGGCGGAAATAACGATGGCGATCGCAAAGCCGATCAGGATAGAAACCACGCTGATCGTCACCGTGTAGATCGAGGCTTGCAGAAGCAGTTCGAAAAGCTTGATGGACATGGGCGATGTTTGCCTGGGCGCTGCGGCCGTGAACTCTGATGCCACGGCAGATTGCGCCCCGACCGCTGGCGGGGCGCGTTCGTTTCACCGGCGGCTAATCAGAATGCCGGGTCCTTGACGGCGTCCGGCGTATCGAAAGATGCACCGAACCACTTCTTCTGCAGCTCTGCCATACGCCCGTCTGCCTTGATCTTGAGCATCGCCGCATCGATCGCATCCATCAGGGGAGCATGGTCGGCATCCTTGAGACCGATGAAGCCGAAATAGGACTTCTTGCCGAATGGCGGCAGAACAACTTCGAACGTGCCTTTTCGCTGGCTGGCGACGAAGGCGATATTCGGCAGCGAGTTGGCGACGCCGGCAATGCGGCCGGCGGCGAGATCAGCGTAAGACTCGGTAAAGGCCGGATATTCGCGCACGTCGACCTTGGTCGGCAGCGTGCCGGAGAATTCCTTCAGCTGGTCGAGCTGGGCGGTTGCCTTGCCGACACCGATCGTCTTGCCGGCAATATCTTCCGGCTTGCTGATCGTCGTGTCACCGGCCTTCTTCAGGATGGCAATCGTCGCTTCGGCGATCGGCGGCGTGAAACGATAGCGCTCCATGCGCTTCTTGGTGATCGTTGCAGGACCTGCCACGACATCGAACTTGCCGGCCTCAAGCGCCGGGAAAACACCGTCCCAGGGAAGCGCCACCCACTCGATCTTGACGCCAAGTTCCTTGCCGATCTCGGCAAAGAGGTCGACGTTCAAACCGGTGTGTTCACCGGCGTCGATATAGTCGAACGGTGCGAAAGCCGTTTCGGTGCCAACCTTGAGGGTGCCGGCTGCCTTGACGGCTGCCAGCGTGTCGGCTGCATGGGCGGAAACGGCTGCTCCGAACAGGAACGCAGCGCCGACCAGACCCTTCAGCAGTGAATGTGCCTTCATCATCATCTCTCCAGTTTTTATTCCCCCGGCGGAGGAGTTTTGGTTCCCGACTTCGATTTCCTCTGCGCGGATTTCTATGCTCCGCTTTTGACTATACAAATAGATATAGGCTGGCCTAGAGTGTCAAATGTAAAAGACGAGGAACGCAAAATTTGTGCCGGATGGCGTCGATCTCGCTGGCATGGCCGTTCCGTATTCATGGTCGCTGACGCCGGATGAGGTGCGGGCTTGGTGTCGATTTATCAGCGTATTTTCACCGATGTCGAGACGAAGATCATCAGCGGTGATTGGCGGCCCGGCGACCGCATTCCCGTCGAGCACGAACTCGCGGCGAAATATCGGTGCTCGCGGATGACCGTCAGCAAGGCGCTGTCGGCGCTCGCGGAGCGCGGCATGATCATCAGACGGCGCAAGACAGGTTCGTTTGTCGCCTCGCCTCAGATCGACCGCACGGTAATGGATATCCAGGATATCAGCACCGAAGCGGAACTGGCCGGGCACGAACACCGCTTCGAAATCCTCGCCCGCAAGATCGAGCGCCTTGGAGAGGCGGAGGCGCAGCAGCTGTCAGAGCCTGCCGATGCGGAAGTTCTCAGGCTTCAATGCCTGCATATTGTCGACGGCAGACCAAATGCCATCGAGCGGCGGATCATCATGCTCGATGCCGTTCCACGGGCGAGAGAGGAGAGTTTTGCTTCAATTCCGCCCGGCAAATGGCTGCTTGACGAGGTTCCGTGGTCCAAGGCCAAACATGTCATTCGCGCCGTTTCGGCCGACACCGCGACGGCGCGGATCCTGCAGACGGAACGCGGCGAGGCCTGCCTCAGCCTCATTCGCCAGACCTGGCAGAACGGACGTACGGTGACCTATGTCGAGTTTACCCATCCCGGCGACCGGTTCCAGTTTGCGGGCACGTTTCATCCGGCAACAAATTGAGTTCGACGCCAATCACGGGAGGTTCTGCAAGTGTCCGATGAGCGCCTTAAGGCGATCCCGCTGAAAAGTTTGCAGGCGTTCGAGGCGGTGGGGCGCTGCGGCGGCGTGATGGCCGCAGCCCTGGAGCTCAAGGTGTCGCCCGGCGCCATCAGCCAGCAAGTTCGCAAAATCGAGAGCTTTCTTGGAATTTCGCTTATGGAGCGCAGCGGGCGAACCGTCGAGCTGACCGCCTGGGGCCGGCTCTACCATCAGGAGATATCGAAGGGGTTCGAGCAATTTGCGCTCGCCGGACAACTGTTGGAAAAGGCGCGCAACGAGACGACGCTGGTGCTCAGTGCGCTTTCCTCCGTCGTCAACAAATGGATCGGCAGGCGGATCTTCGACTGGCAGGCGCTTCATCCCGAAGTTCCAGTGAGGATTATCGGACGCGACAAGGAGCCTCGGATCGGCTTCGATGATGTCGATTTCCGCGTGAGCTACGGGTCTGACGTGCTGCAGCACGAACATTATACCGAACTGTTCCGCGATTGGGTGGTACCCGCCTGTTCGCCGGCACTGATGCAGGATCGTGCGCATGCGGCCCGCGATCTTTTCGAACAGCCCCTCCTTCATGTCGAGTGGGAACGGCACTTCACCCCCTACCCCAGCTGGGCAGAGTTTGCCGCCAAGGCCGGCGTCTCCCTCAATGCGTCGACGCCCGGTCTCTCCTTCACCCTGTCGAGCAGTGCAATTGACGCCGCCGTCAACAAGCGCGGCATCGTTCTGGCGCAGATGTCGATGATATCAGATGAGCTTGCGGCACAAACGCTGGTCATTCCCGTCGATATGCGCATTGCGCTGCGTGAAAGCTATTTTCTCGCTTGGGACCGTGCGGCCTTGCAGAAGCCCCACGGACACGAATTTCGCGATTGGCTCATTGCTATTTCCCGCCAGCAGGCCGTTGCGTCGGCGCCCAGGCCAATCGTTTAGAAAAACTAAAACGGAACTCAGCTGCGCGATATTGATGAAAATTTGCGCCTGGCGATAATTTGCGCAGTCGCCCTCCACCGTTGGCGGCCTGGCCGACATAGCAGGAGAGCTCGATGGCGCGAACCGACAAGATGAAACTCGGGACTTTCGTCTATACTTTCGGATTTCACCCTGCCTCCTGGCTGCATCCGGCAAGCGATGTCAATGGCGCCAACGACTTCGCTCATCTGCTCGATGTCGCCAAACGATCCGAGGCGGCCAAATTCGATTTCATGTTCATGGCGGATTCTCCTGCCGCTGCCGTCGGCGATCCGAAAGCGCTTGCCCGCATTCCGACCAAGATGAACCGTTTCGAACCCCTCTCGCTGCTTTCGGCTCTGGCGGTCACCACCAATGATCTCGGTCTGGTGGCGACGGTGTCGACAAGTTATTACGAGCCATACAATGTGGCGCGTCTGTTCGCCTCGATCGACCATCTGAGCAAGGGCCGCGTCTGCTGGAATGTCGTCACGTCCGACCACGACGAAACCGGCTACAATTTCAATCGCGAAGGGCTCGACCCGCATGCGCTGCGTTACGAGCGCGGCAACGAGTTCGTCGACGTCGTATTCGGTCTGTGGGACAGCTTCGAGGAAGGCGCACTGCTGCTCGACCGTGAAAGCGGTGTCTACTACGACAAGGACAAGCACCACACGCTCAATCACAAAGGTAAACACTTCCAGGTTCGCGGGCCGCTCAACATCGCGCGGACGCCGCAGGGCCGCCCGGTCATTGCCCAGGCGGGCGGTTCGGAACCCGGAATGGAGATGGCGGCGCGCACGGCCGAGATCGTCTTCAGCCTCGCATCGAATATCGACCGGAACCGGGCCTTTTACGAAAACGTCAAGCGCCGGATGCCGGCCCATGGGCGCGATCCGGACGACCTGAAAATCATGCCGGGTATCGTGATCAACGTCGGTGAAACCGAAGCCGAGGCAAAGGCGAAGGTGGATTACCTGATCGACAAGATGCATCCGGATGTCGGCCGGCTGATGCTCTCCGAATTCCTCGAGGCGGACCTGCGCGATGTCGCTCTCGACAAGCCTTTCCCCATGGATCGGCTGCCGGCGGCGCCCAAGGGATCACGCGCCCTGTTCGACGAGCTGGTCGATTTCGTCAAAAGCGGTCACACCGTCGGCGAACTCATCCGGCACTATGCCGAGAAGCATACCGGAAACGGCATGACAGGCACGCCGGCCCAGATCGCCGACTTCATGGAGGAATGGTTCGAGACGCGTGCGGCCGACGGCTTCATCCTGATGTTCCCCACCTTGCCGTCCAGCCTCGACGACTTCGTGCGACTTGTCCTGCCGGAGCTTCGACGCCGCGGGCTGTTCCGCGAGGAATACGAGGGCAAGACCTTGCGCGAAAACCTGGGTCTTTCAATGCCTGTAAACCGCTTTGCCAAAACGAAGGAGCCAGCCCGATGAGTGCCGAGGCTTTGATCAGCGAAGCGGACTTCAAGCTTTCGATGCGTCATCTGGCGGGTGCCGTCAGCGTGATTACGGTCGGCGACGGGCAACACCGCACCGGCTTCACGGCAACGTCGGTCTCCTCGCTTTCGGCGGAGTTGCCGTCCGTCATCGTCAGCGTCAATCGAGCGTCTTCCTCATGGCCGGCGCTGCAGCGGTACGGCTGCTTCTGTGTCAACGTGCTCGCCGCCGACCAGCAGCAGGTGGCGCAATCCTTTGCCGGTCTTGACGGACGAAAGGGCGCCGAACGTTACGGCGATGCGGGATGGTATCACCTCAAGACCGGCGCGGCGGCCCTTGAAAATGCCCTGACGGTTCTGGACTGCAAGCTCGAAACCGCATTCCACTACAATTCCCATGCCGTTTTGGTTGGACACGTCTGCGCGATGGAAATCCGGCAGGGCATAGGGCCGCTGCTATATTGGCGCGGCGGCTATCATGAACTTCCGGCGGAGGTTGATCGCCGCAGCTAGAGTATGATGCCGAAAAGTATAATCGGTTTTCGGACTGCATCATGCTCTGACTGTTTAATTTAGAACAGGATGATTTTAGGCCGGCCTAAAATCATCCTGTTCTGGAGCCTTTCACGTCTGACCGAAACGCAGCCTGCATTGGTAAAGTAGTTTGCGCATTCATTAGCTTGATGGTGTCGGCGGTGAGGCCGAGATGACCAAGGTTCACAATCAGCAATTATGTGGTTCTCCGTTGGCCTTGTAGCCAGGAGGGGAAACCCGCCACGATCAGTCTTCCACCAACTCAATCTCGGGACGGCCGGCAAGGGTGAGCCGCAGGCGGCCGCGGTCGGCGTGCTCGAGCATGATCGGGCCCGCCTTTTCCTCCAGCCGCCGGCGCAGCAAGATCAGCCGGGTCTCCAGATTGTCCTTGAAATCCGGCAGTTGCAGGCGCCGGTCGCGGCGTATCTCACGGTTCAGAAAGTCCCGCTTGCCTGTACGCGCATAGTCTTCGAGGAAGTGCAGGAGCAGCCGCCCCGGCACGCCGCGGATCAGATAATCGTCGTCGACGAAAAGTGAGCCGTCGCGCGGATAGAAGCGCACGGCGATGCGCCGACCGGTGGGCAGCTCCACGGCCATGTCGGCCGATGCCTCCGCCTTTTCGCGCCAGCCCGTCTCCGCCCGCTCGCGTTCCTCGGAAAGAAAGGAGAGCGCGGTGGCCAGATGCGCGGCGACGACGGTCAGCGCCTCCTCGTCGCGATGGCGGAAGGTGAACCGCTCCGCCGATTCCGAGAACAGCACACCGACGAGCCTTCCCCGCGCGACAAGCGGCAGCGCGATCTGGCTGAGTGGCTTGTCGAGCGCCGGAAGTGGGATCGGAATCGCATCCTCGATGCCCGCCATGGTCCGCACAGCCTGGATGTAGCGCTGACCGCGACTCAGGTCGGTGATCCGCACATTACGCCGCCGCTCGGCCGCGGCTCCGATAATGCCGCGCCCGAGCGGAACCTCGGCGCCAAAGCCGAACTGGTCGTAGCCGCAGCTGGCGATCGTCGTCAGGCCGTCACGTTCGCCGTCCGGCACCAGCACCATGGAATGGCGGTAGCCGAAGAGCACGCCCAGGCCCTCAAGCGTCACGTCGAGCAGCGTTTCCGGATCGCTGCAATTCGACATCCGTGCCGTCAGCCGCGCCACCTTGCCCATCAGATCGGGCAGAAAGAGCGGCTCTGGCTCAACCAGCGGATTGGCGGCCGGAACGGCCTGGCAGTCCTCCACCCGGTAGATGTCGACGGCGCGCAGCTTCATGATCCCGCTCATCCGACTTTCCAAGATCGCCAGATATATCGCCACCCGCTCGAATGTCTCACCCTCCGTCTCTGAGCGCTCGAACACCAGGTCGAGCACGTGCTGCTGGCCGCTATAGCCGTCGACCACCATCACGGTCGCGAGCCCGTTGCGCGCCACATTGGTAGCGGTCTTGGAGAAGAACTGGTTGGAGAGGGCGACATGCGTCTCGTCTACGAAATGCACGTGCGACAGATAGGAAATATTGGGCATTCCGTCCGCATCGGTGGTGGCGATGACGGAGGGAATGACGCCCTCGAAACTGTCCCGCAGCCTATCGAGCGGGATCATGCAGCGGCTTCCGGCGTCAATCTGCGTCCGGCGCCCGGGCCCGGCGTCTGCTCGAAGATCGCCTGTGGTTCGATGGTCAGGCAGACGAGTTCCCGGTCCGACAGCGTGCTGGAGAGCTGCATCCGGGTTACCCCGAGCGCCAGCATCTGCGCGAGCTGCTCTGCGACGTAAGCCTGCCCGAGTGCCAGGCCGGCGGCGTCCGCCGGCTCTGCCTCCAGGACCCGGCCCTTGATCTGGAAGGCCTTGTAGTCGGCGGCTCGCACAAAGGTCGTGGCAATCGGTCGGCCGGCGAGGGCCTCGCCTACGGCCTTCGGCCATTGGCAGTGGGAGGCAAGAAAGTGCAGATACCCGCTCTGTCGATCGAAGCGCACGCCGGAACCGCGGCCAATCATCGGCCGGCCGGCCTCGTCGCGCGTCGCGAACAGGATCATGACGGGACTTTCTATGAATTCCGCGAGCTGCGGCCCTAGCAATGCTTTTCCCCCGATTTTCGCCGATGATAATTAGTTAGGATATTCTTAGCAACCATCGCAATTGCTTAGGATGATTTTAGGAAGCACCTCGGAAAGACCTCGGTTATCTCTCTGCCATCAGCCCGGCGCACAGGAAGAGCCACCGGCCAACGAGAGGAAAACCATTATGAGCCACGAATTCTCGCTTACCAGCATTCCCGATCTCAACGGCCGTTACGACATTTACGGCGCGATACACAAGGGCCTGCGCAAGGCCGGCTGTGACCTGCTCGGACGCCTCGGCACGACCGATTTCCAGAACGTCGAGGAGACGGTCTTCGTGATCGGCGACCTGCGCCATTACCTGATGCTTTCCGCCTCCCACGTCAGTCACGAGGACGACAACATCCACGTGGCGCTCGCCGCTAAAGGCGTCTCGACCGTCACGCTGGACGAGCAGCACGACGACCACCGCATCGCCTTTCGCGAGTTGGAAGAACTGATCGTCGCCTGGGAAAACGCCTGGCCGCTGCACAAGTCCGCCTGCGGCCGCAAGCTCTATCTCGCCTTTGCCGCCCATATCGCCGACGATCTCGCGCATATGCATGAGGAGGAGGCGGTGACTGGTCCTCTCCTGTGGCGCAACTTCACCGACCAGGAAATATTCGGCATCGAAATGCGCATCATCGGCTCCCTGCCGCCGGAGAAGAGCATGGCCTTCATGCGTATCATGATTCCGGCGATCAATCCGGCGGAGCGTGCGGCACTCCTGGGCGCCATGAAGAAGGATGCGCCGCCGGAAATCTTCCAGGCGGTCATCGACTTCGCCGTCCGTCCGGGACTTTCGGCCAGCGACTTCGCCCAGCTTGCCGATGCGCTGAAGCTGGCGGCCTGAGAAATTGCTGCGAGCGGAGGATTGAGGCTCCGCCCGTGACATCACCAAGAATTTCCGGAGAAGAACCATGTGCAAGCCGAACGGCGAGGCCGGCATCCCGGCCGAGTGTCCGCGCCGCGGCGATTGTCGCGGCTGCCCCATGCTACCTTCCGCCACGGCGGGTGGGGGGATCGACGCGCGTCTCGATGCGCTCGTCAAGGAAGAGCGCCCGCGGCCTGCGTCGGTCTTCCAAGAGACGCGGCTCGGATTTTCCTATGCCGATCCCGAGAAAACAAGAACCGCTCTAGCGAAGGCGCTCAAACAATAGCCCAATCGAGGCGACATCCGCATTGGCAAAGGCAAGTCTGAGGTATCGCTCCTGGCTCTCGCCGAAATAGGCGCCGGGTAGGCAAACGATGCCGGATTCCCTAGCGAGTTTTTCGGCAACTTCGGAAGACGACTTATCGGCGTGAGGATGGCGGACAAAAGCGAAATAGGCGCCGATCGCTCCGATCTCCCAATTCGCCAGCCCGGAGAAGACCTGCCTCAAAGCGTCCGCCCGGCGAGCAATCTCCAGCCGGTTGCCGGCTCGCCAACCGGCGAGCGCCGGGATCGCCGATGCAACGGCGATCTGAGCCGACCGCGGCGCGCAGATCTGCATGTTGTCCATCACCTTGGCGATCTCGGCGATGAGTTTGGGCCCCGCCGTGATTGCACCCAGTCGATGTCCGGGAATGCAGAAGGATTTCGAGAAGCTGTAGAGAAGAACGAGCGTGTCCTCCCAACCCGGCTCGGAGAGGAGTGAGTGCGGCCGCCCGTCATCCTCGCCAAGGAAATCGCGATAGGTTTCGTCGAGGATCAGCCAGGCGCCGTATTTCCGGCAGAGCACACAAAGCTCGTGAAGCAGGCTTGGTGGATACACGGCCCCGGTTGGATTATTGGGGGTGACGACGGCAAGCATCTTTGCGCCTGCCGCAAGGGCAGCCTCGGCCGAACGCGGATCGGGAAGAAAGCCGCCAGCGGGGTCGCAATCGACCAACCGGCGCCCGATTCCCAGCATCGATAGCGTCGTGTCGTGATTGAAATAGAAGGGGTTGGTGAGCGCGACCGTATCGCCGGCTCTCGCCAGCGCAATCGCCGTGCACATGAACGCCTGATTGCAGCCGGCGGTAATATGAATATTGTCGGCGGAAAGGGCGGCACCGTAAAGTTCGGCAATGTAAGCCGCGTAGGTCTTGCGCAACAGAGGTTCGCCCTCGATCGGCCCGTATCCCGTCATCGCCTGTTGCCCGGCCGCCTCGGCAAGAAGCCGAAGCATTTCCGGATGCGCGGGATAGCCGGGCACGGCTTGCGACAGATCGATGAGCGGCCCTTTTTCCCCTTTGTATTCGCGGCTCCAGGCGACGACGGAAGGAATGGGTGGGGCTGACAGGCGGGCAACGAGCGAATTGGGTTTTGCAGCGATCATATCGATTTCTCTTTGATCCCGCTTGCTACAACGATACCAATTGCTTTCTCAACCCCTTTGTCGGGTGAGATGGAGCTGAAGCGGAGACGCATGCGCATGGTGTGGGATAAAACGCGGCTCGAACAGCTGCGCGCAGAATTTGCGGATGCCAATGGGGGCGAGATATTCGACGAGAAGTTTCGGAAAGTGGCGGAGAAGATCATCTCCAAGAAAGGTACGAGACTGGCACCCTACGCCGGAATACCGACCTTCCTCAGCGCCCCTTACATGCAGGTTGCTGCCGATGATCCTGACTTCGGCAATCTCCAGGTTGCAATCACCGGCATCCCCATGGATCTCGGCGTCACCAATCGTCCAGGTTCGCGCTTCGGACCGAGAGCACTTCGCGCCATCGAAAGGATCGGCCCGTACAATCACGTGCTCGGCACGGCGCCGGTCTTCGATCTTCGGGTCGCCGACATCGGCGACGTATCGTTCCAAAGCCGCTACCGGTTGGAGCTCAGCCACGACGACATCGAAAAGCGCATCGCCCAGATCGTCGATGCCGGCGTTGCCCCGCTTTCCGTCGGCGGCGATCATTCCATCAGCCACCCGATTTTGAAGGCCGTCGGTCGGCAGCAGCCGGTCGGCCTCATTCATATTGATGCTCATTGCGATACAAGCGGGGCCTTCGATCAGACGAAGTTTCATCACGGCGGGCCATTCCGCAATGCGGTGCTGGACGGCGTGCTCGATCCGACGAGGACAATCCAGATCGGCATCCGTGGTTCGGCGGAATATTTGTGGGAGTTCTCCTATGCGTCGGGAATGACCGTGATCCATGCAGAGGATATCAGCGGGATGGGGATTGCTGCCGTCATTGCCAAGGCAAAATCCATCGTCGGCGACGGCCCGACCTATCTTTCCTTCGACGTCGACAGCCTCGATCCGAGCTTTGCGCCCGGCACGGGCACGCCCGAGGTCGGTGGATTGACCACGCGTGAAGTCATCGAATTGATACGCGGGCTGAAAGGGATGAACCTCGTGGGCGGTGACGTCGTCGAAGTTGCCCCGCAATATGACGCAACGACCAATACGGCGCACGCCGCAGCACAGGTGCTCTTTGAGATTCTAAGCCTCATGGTGTTTAGTCCCTCGATCGGCAAACGCTGAGGCCGAACGCGCAGTCATCTGCGGCAATTGGCCGGATGGGACGAGACAATGTCGTGCGCGCAAAACCGCCGCACAGTTTTGCGCGACATGCGTTTAGCCAACGCCCCTCAAAAATTCCTCGGCCTCGATGAGTTCGAGCTGCACGGAAAACCGATCGTGCAGAAGTTCCAGCGACGCATCATAGGTGTCGTCGGCGCTACTGCAGACAGCGTCCTTCAGCACGATGACACGATAGGCGAGATCGATCGCGCCGAGCGTCGTGGCAAGCACGCAGACATCCGTTTCACCGCCGGTGATCACCAGGGTATCGACCCGCTCCGACTGAAGGGCCGTATGAAGGCGCCCGTCGATCCAAGGGGAATATGTGCGTTTGTCGAAATGCCTTGCCGGCGGAACCAGCGACGCCAGCGATGAAACGAGATCGATCAAGTCGTGGGGAAGATGTTCGCCCGTCATCATCCACCATTTCCGGTAATAATCCCGCCATTTCCCCGGCATGTCATCCGCACGCTCGGGTGGCAGGAAGCGGGTAAAGATCGTTCGTGACGGGTGCCGGCCGGCTAGCTCTTCGATCTGGGGAGAGACCCGCGCCATCCAGGGAACGTGCCATGGCGTGTCTTCGGCAAACATCCGCTGCATGTCGACGCAAAGGTGCCGCCACTCGCCGACCTCGCCCATCAAATCCTCCTTCCGGTCTTCGGGGCGTCAACTGTCGCACGCGGCGAAAGTTCCCCTGACCAGCGGAAGATCAGAAGCCTCTTACGCGACGGCGCCTGGAGCAATGGTCAGCAATCCGGCGGTGCTCTCAGCGTTCCGGAAACTATCAAGCTCGTGCAGAGGAGCCGGTTTGGAGAAGAAGTAGCCTTGGAGGTCGGTGCAACCGAGGGCGGCCAGAAAGTCGCGTTGATATTCGGTTTCGACCCCTTCGGCCGTCGTCGAGATACCGAGGTTGCGGCTGAGCGCGACGATGGCGCCGATGATTGCCGCCCCGTTGGCTTTCGTGCCGAGCTGTGAGACGAACGATCGATCGATCTTGATGCGGTCTATATCGAAGCGCAGGAGATGGCTGAGGCATGAAAAGCCGGTTCCGAAATCATCGAGCGAAACCTGAACACCCCGGCTGCGCAGCGACTTCAGCACGGTATAAACGTCCGAATTATCTTCGATGAGCGAGGACTCGGTGAGCTCCAGCTCGAGCCGGGACGGCGGCAGACCAGTCTCCTGCAGCACGGTGAAGACTTCCTCGGCGAAATTTGGTCTTCTCAACTGGGCGGGAGATACGTTGACCGCAACAAACGTGTCTTCAGGCCATTTGCAGGCGGCTCTGCAGGCTTCGCGCAAGACCCAGAAACCGAGAGCGTCGATGAGGCCGCCCTCCTCGGCGACAGGGATGAAGCTGGCAGGCGTCAATAGTCCGCGCTGACTGTGACGCCAACGCACCAAAGCCTCGGCGCCCGATGCCGCGTATCCTGCCTCAGCGCGATGGACCGTTTGGTAATAGACCTCGAGCGATCCGAAGTCGGGCCGGTTCGCACTCGGATCGGCGTGTGGACCATCAGCGGACGAGGCCATACTTTTGGCCAGAACGTCCCGCAATTCGTTCTTGAGAATGTCGCGCGCATTCCGGCCGCCGTCCATGGACGGTGAATAGAGACGCCACTGGCCTCTCCCGCCCATCTTTGCCTCGTACAGCGCAACGTCGGCGTAGCGCATGATGTCATCGGCATTCCGTCCGGCGTCCGGCACGACGGTCACGCCGATCGAGCCGCCGACGCGCGCGACGGCCTCGCCCCTCAAAAGCGGGAAGGGCTTGCCAAGTTCGGCAACGATCGCTTCGCAGATTGCCGGTAAAACGTGGTCATGATCTTTGATGTCCCGGAGAAGCAGAGCGAACTCATCGCCTCCGAGCCGGGCTAGCGTGTCCCCCGGACGAAGCACGGAGCGGATCCGCTCCGCAGCCATCCTGATGAGCTCATCGCCGGCGGCATGGCCGAACGTGTCGTTTACGGCTTTGAAGCGGTCGAGGTCGAGAAGTGCGACTGCCGAGCGCTCGGCCGAGTTCCGCGTCTCGGCCAGGCACTCGTCAAACCTGATCGCGAACAAAGCGCGGTTGGGAAGATTGGTGAGCACATCATGCAAGGCAAGCTGCCTTGCATGCAGTTCGCTTTTCTTCAACTCGCCGAGACTGCTTCGCAGGCGCACCAGCAAGACCGAGAACAGGATCGCGATCACCAAGGCGGCAATCGAAAGCGCCGGCATCAACCGGCCGATCACCCTCGAACCCGGAAGATCGGGCCGCCAGACGATGAAGCCGATCGGTTCGCCGTTTGCCGTGGCGTCGATTTGGAACGCAACCTCGTTTTCGTCTGCATCGGCTGTGCGCGCGAAGCGGGCGCCGTTAAGGCCTTGTTGCCGGCTCAGTTCGTCCAGCGCCGCACCATCGATAAAGCGCACGACAATCAGGAATTGCCGCGTCGGCTGGCTCTGCCTCTCATTGGTCTCGTTGATGGCGACGATGCCGACGATCGTCGGCCGACCTTCCAGCCGCATCAGATTGGCGAGCGCACGGTTGGAGCGGGCGGCACTCGCAAGGCGGCTTTCCATTGAAGACGGCGTTCGTTCGTTGGAAACCGTGCCTTGTCTTACCCCAAGCCGGGCATCCCGAAGGAGGGGCAAGAAGAGAGGCTTCATCCAGCGATAACGCTTTTCCGTTTGGGCGTCCGCCAGCATGAGCAGTTGCGCCTTCTCGTCGACGACGAAGGCCTGATCGTAGCCGAAGGCGGACATCGCGGTTTGGCTGATCGCACTTCCGGCCGCCGCCGTCAGAACCGCATCGAGGCTGGAGGAGCCTCCGGTCGACCGGGCGGCCGGATAAACGCGTGTGAGATAGCCGTTGCCGAACTGGCCGATAACATGCGCGACTTGATCGACCTGCTCCAGCAGGCGGGCATTTACAAGCTGGCGCTGTCGATCAAGAGCGGCAGCGTCGCTCTCGGTTCCCGCCCACAGTGCCGAAAGCACGACAAGACCGATAGCGCCAAGTCCGCTGACGGCAATCAGAAACAGAATTCTTCCCGAAGCGATCCAGGATTTCTGAAACGTGTTGGAGCTGGAAGGAAGAACGATGTGCAAGCCTGGACCCCTGTACACCACGACGCGGGCGTATTCGTCGACGCTAACAAAGAAGCGTTCACGTAGAATTAAAGGCTACGGCGCACTATAGGGCGAGATCGACTACGCCCCAAGGAGCTCCTGACGATGTTGCGCATATCCATACGGACTATATTGCGCGGAGCGCTGATGGCAGGCGGGATAGGTATCTTTTTGGCCGCCTCGCCGTTCGAGGTGGCTGCGCAAGATCGCATGCCGATGAGAATTGCCGTCGAAGGTGCGTTTCCGCCCTTCAACTATCTCGATGCAAATAACGAGCTTCAGGGCTTCGACATCGATATTGCCAATGCCCTGTGCGAGGTTGGCAAGTTCGAATGCCAATTCATCATCGAGAAGTGGGACGACATCATCCCCGATCTCGTTGCCGACAAATACGACGCGATCATCTCATCCATGTCGATGAGCCTTGAGCGGCGTCAAAAGGTTGCCTTCACTGAAAAATACTACAACAGCCCGTCGGTGTTCATCGCTCGGAAGGATTCGTCGATCAATGATGTCAGCCCCGCTGGCCTCAGCGGCAAGATCCTCGGGGTGACGTCGTCGACGGCGCAGGAATCCTACGCCAACCATCTCTATCCGGAGATGAAAAAGAAGGTCTTCCGGTCTTCGCCTGAATTGTACAAGGGGTTGTCGGACGGCAGCGTCGATATCATCCTGGAGGACAAACTCGCCATCTACGACTGGATCGCCAACACCAAGGCGGGAACCTGCTGCGAGTTCAAAGGACCGGATCTGGTCGACGTCACATACTTCGGCGAAGGTGCCGGCATCGCGCTGCGCCTGGACGACAAGGAGCGTCTGACGCGCCTGAACGAAGCCCTGAAGAGTATCAAGGCGGACGGGACATACGATATGATCAACGCAAAATATTTCCCGTTCAGCATCCAGTAATTCGTCAATCAAATTGTCATGTGGAAAATGCGGAATGGCCGGTTTACCGCCGACCATTCCTATTATGTAAAGCCCTCAGTCGTAACCGCTACGCGGCTTTCGCGACCTCACCGTGCGGATCGAGGACATATTTTGTCGCCGCTCCATGATCGAAGCTCTCATATCCGGCGGCGGCATCGTCGAGCGGGATGACCTTGGCGTTGACGATATCGGCAATGGGCAGTCGGTCGTGGAGGATCGCCTGCATGAGCTGACGATTGTATTTGATCACCGGTGTCTGGCCGGTGTGGAAGGACTGCGCCTTGGCCCATCCGAGGCCGAAGCGGAGCGAAAGATTGCCGTGTTTGGCGGCATTGTCGACGGCGCCCGGATCCTCGGTGACGTAGAGGCCGGGAATACCGATCGAACCCGCGGCGCGGGTAATCTCCATCATCTGATTGAGGACGATCGCAGGCTGTTCCCCGCCCGAGTGGCCGCGTGCCTCGAAGCCGACCGCATCGATGGCGCTGTCCACTTCGTTGGTGCCGACGACCTGTGCGATCATGTCGCCGAGACGGTCGCTCTTGGACAGGTCGATCGGTTCGAAGCCGACCTTCGCCGCATGCGCCAGACGATCTTTGTTGAAATCACCGATCATCACGACAGCCGCGCCGAGAATGCGAGCCGAGGCGGCAGCCGCAAGGCCGACCGGGCCGGCACCGGCGACGTAGACGGTCGAGCCGACTCCAACGCCTGCACGCACCGCGCCATGGAAGCCGGTGGGCAGAATGTCGGAGAGCATGGTGAGATCCCGGATCTTCGCCATTGCCTTGTCCCGATCGGGGATTTTCAGCAGGTTGAAATCTGCGTAGGGAATGGTGACGTAGCGCGCCTGTCCGCCGATCCAGCCGCCCATGTCGACATAACCGTAAGCACCCCCGGCGCGGGCGGGGTTTACCGTCAAGCAGACGCCGGTATCCTGGGACTTGCAGCAGCGGCAGCGGCCGCAGGCGACATTGAACGGCACCGAGACGATATCGCCGATGTCGAGCATCTCGACGTCGATGCCTTTCTCGATGATCTCGCCGGTGATTTCATGACCGAGGACCAGGCCCGGCATCGCCGTCGTGCGGCCGCGAACCATGTGCTGATCGGAGCCGCAGATATTGGTCGAGATCACCTTCAGGATGACGCCGTGTTCGATGCGGCGGCCGTCGGGCGCTTCCAGCTTCGGGTCGTCGATGTCGCGAACTTCCACCTTGCCTGGCCGGAGATAGACGACGCCTCTATTTTTGCTCATGGATTCCTCCCACTTGTTTGAATGCCTCGATCTGCAACCGATGCAGTCGATGGCAACTTCCCTCCGGCCTGCCTCCTCTGCAGCCCGGTGTCCAAAACACGCGGATACCGCCGCACCGGGCGATATTCGAATTTTCAAAACGGACAGATTGGATGCAGTAGAGGAGTGAACGCAACGGTTTTCGCCTGTCGTTCCGCTCGTGACCGTCTGCCGCAATCCGTCGATTTGCTGCGCAAGAGCTGGTTTCCGGCTCCAGAATCTCCTTCCGATCCATCTCGATATCTTTCCGGATGTCGATCCGGCGATTTCCTTGAGGATTTCAGTTCTTCTACCGCTGCGGGGCAGCGCCGGCATCGGGCCGGCTTGCCAATGGTCCATTTCGCCAGTTTGCGAGATAGCGCCTTGGACACCACAAACAAACCACGCCTGACGGAAAACAGCGATCAAGAAAACGACATGGGCGCAACTCAAAGACGACAGTCGGTAAAGTCGCAAAAGATCGCTGCGCAGGAGAAATAGTTGATCCCGCGAATACGGCGGTTTTCCGGTTCGTCCCGAAAGATTTAATCGTCTCCTAAAGACTTGAGGCGCGACGCGGTCGCCGGCTGCGGCTGACGTCGAGTGCCGTGTGCCAGAACACTGCGGCGAGGATGATCGCGCCGCCGAAAAAGGTGGCGACGGGCGGCTCTTCGGAAAATAGCAGCCAAACCCAGAAGGGCGTGAGCACGATTTCCATCGTGCCGATCAGCGCCGCCTCCGCCGGCGGCATCCGCTTCGCCCCGGCAAGGAAGAGCACCAGCGCGAGAGAGAAATTGGTCGCGCCGAAGGCGGCAAGAACGATCCAGTTGTGCAGGTCGAGCGAGCCGACCGAACCGAACGGAGCGAAGATGACGAGCGTCAAGAAGGCGCTGATCACGGTCGGCGGCAGGCTCGGCACGTCGGGACTGATGCGCGGGATGATGATGACCAGAGCGAAGGAAACGGTCATGCCGAGCGCCAGCAGGTCGCCGAGACCAGTCCCGCCGCCGATCGACGAGGCGACGATGACGGCGACGCCGAGGAAAGAGATGCCGCCAGCAATCAATGTCCGCCGGGCAACCCTCTCCTTGAGGATGACCCAGCCGAGCATGGCTGCGATAAACGGCGCGGTCGCATAGATCATCGTCACATTGGCGACGGTGGTCATGTAAAGCGCGCCGATGAAGCATCCCTGACTGAAGGTCTGGCATGCGATCATCGCAAGACTGGACGGATGGAAGACGGAACGCCATTGCTGCCGTGAAATACCCCCCTCGAGGAAAAGGCAGGGGATCAGCAGGAACAGGCCACCGAACAACGACCGCCAGGCGATCGCCGTCCATACGTCAGTGGTCAGGAGTCGCGAATAGACGCCGCTCGCGCTCCACGCAAATGTCGCGGCAATGATGAGAAGCACACCCTTCTCATGCTCGCTGCCTGCGAGGCGTCTGGCCGGATTTTCAATGGTCACGCAGATGTTCTCAAAGAAGGAAGTCGAACGCGGCTCTTTTGTGCGCTGAGAATTGACATCAGACAAACGAATAGTAGTGATAACTATCATCGATTTTTTCTATGGCTATTCCATGCATGAGCCGATTGAGAGCGACCTGCTGAGAACCTTCCTGGTCGTTGCTGAAACCTCCAATTTCTCCGCCGCTGCCCAGCGCATCGGGCGGACGCAGTCGGCCGTCAGCACCCAGATCAAGAGGCTTGAGCGGACGATCGGCGAAACGCTGTTCGAGCGTGGCGCCCGCGGTGTGCTGCTCACACGCCAGGGCATACAACTGGTGCCCTATGCCCGCAGGATCATCGATCTCCTGAACGAGGCCGCCGCGACGATCCGCAGCAAACCGCTGGACGGGCCGGTACGCATCGGAATTCCGGAGGAATACAGCCAGACGGTGCTGCCGGCGGCGCTCGCGGCTTTCGCCGTGCGTCACCCGGCCGTCGAGGTCACCGTGTCCTGCGACTACACCGTCCGCAACCTCGCCGCCCTCGAGCGCGATGAGCTCGATCTGGCCGTCGTTTTCGACTGGAGCGATGAGACCAAAGGCGAGGTCATCTGCATCGATCCCACGGTCTGGGTCACATCGATGGTGCACCGGCTGCACGACATCGATCCCCTGCCGATAGCGACCTATCGCAACTCCAGCTGGTCACGCGATTTTGCGCTCCGGTCGCTGGAGCAGATCGGCCGCAACTATCGGATCGCTTTCATCGCCGATACCGGTTCGGGGCTGAAGAATGCCGTGACCGCAGGCCTTGCCGTCACCACGCTTTCCCGCAGCAGCATTCCGCCCGGCTGCCGGGAACTCACCGCTGAAGACGGTTTCCCGCCGGTCGATTCTTCCAAGGTCGTGCTCCGCCGGAGCACCTACCGTTCCAGCGAGGCCGTCCGGGAACTTGCCGAAATGATACGGGACGCGTTCCAGCCTATGCCTGTATAGCCGATGACGTGACGCGGCGGCGCAAGCGGCGTCGGGTCTCGGACGGGCTCTCGGAAAAACTCGCCCTGTAGCTTCTCGCAAAGGCTGAGGCTGAGTTGAAGCCGGTCGCCGCCGCGATGTCGGCAAACGAGGCTGCCGTCTCGATCACCTTGCGGCGCGCCGCATTCAAGCGCAGCGCGAGATAATGCACATGCGGCGGCGCGCCGATGCTTTGCTGGAAGAGATCCTGCAGATGCCGAGCGCTGATGCCCACCCGGCGGGCGAGCCGCGTGAGGATCAGAGGCTGCTCGATATGCTCCTCCATCAGCCGTACTGCCTGCGTCACGCGGGGATCGTGCATGCGCAGTCCGGCCGAGGCTGCGGAAAGTGATTCATCGGCATGGAAGGACGGCTGCTCGTAACGGAACAGCCGGCTGACCTCGAGCGCCAGCGAATAGCCCTGCCGTTGCCGGATCACCTCCAGCATCAGGTCGACGGTCGGAAGCGAACCCGAGGTTGTCAGCCGCTTGCCGTCGATGACGAAACGATCCTTGACGGCCCGCACCTCGGGATAGGCGAGCGCAAAATCCTCGTAATCCTCCCAGTGAACGGTCGCCGGTAACCCGTCGAGCAGGCTGGCTTCAGCCAGCAGCCATGTGCCGGACTCGATGCCGGCAATCACCGTGCGATAGCGGGCGGCCTGGGAGAGCTGCATCTTGAGTGCCGGCGTAGCACTTCGGCGCCAGTTGTAACTGGCCAGCACGAACAGCGGCGTTTTCTCGGTGGTCGCTTTGAAAGCGCCTTGCGCGGGCACGGCGATATCGCTGGTGGTCAGCACCGGTGCTCCGTCCGGGGTCAGCAGCCGCCAGCGATAGAGCTCGCTGCCGGAAATGCGGTTGGCGCCGCGCAAAGGCTCGATGACCGAGGCGATCAGGATCAGGTTCGCGTCCGGCAGGACGAGAAGGTCGATATCGAGCCGTTCGGTCGATCGCTGTAGCAAGGCCACCTCCCTCGAGTTCCGATAGTGTATCGGTTGCTTCCGAAATTGCAACGCATTGCTATCCATCCTGTCGCGTAATGGGCACAAGACGAGGGAGAACAAAAACATGCCTCTTGCGATGAACCGCGATGTCTTCATAACCTGCGCCGTCACCGGCGCCGGCGATACGGTTTCCAGATCCAGCCATGTGCCGATCACTCCCAAGCAGATCGCCGATTCCGCCATCGACGCGGCAAAGGCTGGTGCTGCGGTCGTTCACTGCCATGTGCGCGACCCGGAAACAGGAGCTGCTAGCCGCCGCAACGACCTCTACAGGGAAGTTACCGACCGCATCCGCTCGGCCGATGTCGACGTCGTCCTCAATCTCACCGCCGGCATGGGCGGGGACCTGATCTTCGGAGATGTCGAAAGCCCCCTTCCCCTCAACCCGAAGGGCACGGATATGGCGGGCGCTACCGAGCGCGTCAGCCATGTGGCCGAATGCCTGCCTGAGATCTGCACGCTCGACTGCGGCACGATGAACTTCAACCTCGGCGACTATGTCATGACCAACACGCCGGCCATGCTGCGGGCGATGGCGAAGAAGATGACGGATCTCGGCGTGCGCCCCGAGATCGAGGCCTTCGACACCGGCCATCTCTGGTTTGCCAAGCAGCTTGCCGAGGAAGGCCTGATCGAAGACCCGGTGCTGATCCAGCTCTGCATGGGCATTCCATGGGGCGCGCCCGACGATCTCAACACGTTTATGGCGATGGTCAACAACGTGCCCGCGAGCTGGACCTTCTCGGCCTTTTCGATCGGCCGCAATGCCATGGCCTATCCGGCGGCGGCAGTTCTCGCCGGCGGCAACGTGCGCGTCGGCCTGGAGGACAACCTCTTTGTTGGCAAAGGCCAGCTCGCCACCAATGCTGAGCTCGTCGAAAAGGCCGTGCAGGTGGTCGAGGGCATGGGTGCGCGGATCATCGGTCCGGAAGACGTTCGCAAGAAACTCAAACTGACGAAGCGCTGAGGGCTGCATGACAGGGATCAACAAGGCGGCATGTATCGGCGGCGGCGTCATCGGCGGCGGATGGATCGCGCGTTTTCTGCTTGCCGGCATCGACGTCGATGTGTTCGACCCGCATCCGGAGGCGACCCGCATTGTCGGCGAAGTCATTGCCAATGCCGAAAAAGCCTATGCCATGCTGACCGGCGCACCCCTGCCGCCGCGCGGCAGGCTGACCTTCTGCACGACATTGGAGGAAGCCGTTGCCGACGCCGACTGGATTCAGGAAAGCGTGCCGGAAAGGCTCGATCTCAAACGCGGTGTCTTGACTGCGATCGATGCCGTGGCGCGGCCGGACGCCCTGATCGGCTCTTCCACCTCAGGCCTGTTGCCGACCGATCTGCAGCGCGACATGAAGCATCCCGAACGCCTCTTCGTCGCCCACCCCTATAATCCCGTCTATCTGCTGCCGCTCGTCGAAATCGTCGGCGGCGAAAAGACTTCGGCGGCGACCATCCAGGCGGCGATCGAAAGACTGCCGCCGCTCGGTATGAAGGGCGTCCACATCGCCAAGGAGATCGAGGCCTTCGTCGGCGACCGGCTGCTCGAAGCGCTCTGGCGCGAGGCCTTGTGGCTGATTCACGACGATATCTGCACCGTCGAGACGCTTGATGACGTCATCCGCTACTCCTTCGGCCTGCGCTGGGCACAGATGGGCCTGTTCCAGACCTATCGCATCGCCGGCGGCGAGGCCGGCATGCGCCACTTCCTCGCCCAGTTCGGCCCCTGCCTCGCCTGGCCCTGGACCAAGCTCACCGATGTCGTCGATCTCGACGATGCGCTGATCGAAAAGATCGGCCGGCAATCCGATGAACAGGCGGCTGGCCTATCGATCCGCGAGCTCGAACGCATCCGCGACGAAAATCTGGTCGGCATCCTGCAGGCACTCAAGGGCGGCGATGACGGCAAGGGCTGGGGCGCCGGCAAGCTGCTGAAGGACTTCGAGCAATCGCTGTGGGCACAAGGCGGCGGGACGACGACGTCTTTCGATCCGTCGAAGCCGCTGAGGCTCGTCGAGACGAAAGTCAGCCCTGCCTGGGTCGACTATAACGGCCATATGACCGAACACCGCTACCTGCAGGTTTTCGGTGATACATCGGACGCGCTGCTGCGCCTCGTCGGCGTTGACGTCGCCTATGTCGAGGCGGGACACAGCTACTACACGGTGGAAACCCACATCCGCCATCTCGGCGAGGCGAAGCTCGGGCAGGCGATTCATTCGACCTGCCGGATCCTTGATGTCGACGACAAGCGGCTGCACGTCTTCCACACGCTTCACGATACGGCGACGGGCGAGGCCATTGCCACCGCCGAGCACATGTTGCTGCATGTCGACAGCAAGGCTGGCAAGGCCACGCCCGCGCCGGCCGGCATCATCGACAAGGTCAGGGCGATCGCTGAAGCCCATGCGAATTTGATCACGCCTGAAGGCGTCGGCCGTCACGTCGGCCAGAAACGGTAGGAGGATCGGCATGAATTTCGGACTGAGCGAAGAACAGGAAATGATCGTCGAGACGGTCCGCGCCTTCGTCGAATCCGAAATCTATCCGCACGAAAACGAGGTCGAGCGCAGCGGCATCGTCCCGCCGGAGCTCGGAGACGAGATCCGTCGCAAATGCATCGATCTTGGCTTTTACGCTTGTAATTTCCCGGAAGAGGTTGGCGGCGCCGGCCTCGACCATGTCACCTACACCTTGGTCGAGCGAGAGCTCGGGCGCGGCTCCCTGGGGCTGACGGTTTTCTTCGGCCGACCCTCCGGCATCCTGATGGCCTGCGAGGGCGAGCAGCGCGAGCGCTACCTTCTGCCTGCCGTGCGCGGCGAGAAGATCGACGCGCTTGCAATCACCGAGCCGGACGCCGGATCTGATATGCGCGGCATGAAATGCGCCGCCCGCCGCGACGGTGGCGATTTCGTCCTCAACGGCACGAAACATTTCATCTCCCATGCCGATGTCGCCGATTTCGTCATCGTCTTTGCAGCAACGGGTGAGGAGGAAACGCCGAAAGGTATCAAGAAGAAGATCACCGCCTTCCTGGTGGATCGCGGCACGCCGGGCTTCGAGATCCTCAAGGGCTATGATTCCGTTTCGCATCGCGGCTATCACAACAGCACCCTCAGCTTCGCCGATTGCCGCATTCCCGAAGCCCAAGTGCTGGGCGAGGTGCATCGCGGCTTCGATATCGCCAATCAATGGCTCTACGGCACGCGGTTGACGGTGGCCGCTACCTGCGTCGGCCGGGCGCGGCGCGTCTTCGATCTGGCTTTGCCCTACGCCGCCGAGCGCAAACAGTTCGGCAGGCCGATCGGCGCCAATCAGGGCGTGTCGTTCAAGCTCGCCGATATGATTACCGAGATCGACGCGGCCGACTGGCTGACCCTTGCCGCCGCCTGGCAGGTCGATGCCGGCCGCCCCGCAGACCGGCAGATCGCCTCGGCCAAACTCTACTCCTCCGAAATGCTGGCTCGCGTCACCGATGAGGCGATCCAGATCTTCGGCGGCATGGGATTGATGGACGACCTGCCGCTCGCCCGCTTCTGGCGTGATGCGCGCGTCGAACGCATCTGGGACGGCACTTCCGAAATCCAGCGGCATATCATCAGCCGCGACCTGCTTCGACCTTTGGGAGCGTGAGCCGATGATGCCCCGCCCGCTCGACCGCCTGCTCAGACCGCAAACGATCGCCGTCTTCGGTGGCCGTGAGGCGCGCAGGGTAATCGAGCAGTGCGACCGCATGGGCTTTGCCGGCGAGATCTGGCCCGTCCATCCCAAGCTCGACGAGGTGCTCGGGCGGTCCTGCTATCGCTCCGTATCCGACCTGCCTTCGGCGCCGGATGCCGCCTTCGTCGGCGTCAACAGGACGCTGACCGTCGAGATCGTCCGCAGCCTTTCTGAGGCCGGTGCCGGCGGGGCGGTCTGTTATGCGTCGGGTTTCAGCGAGGCGACGGCGGAACTCAGCGACGGCGCCGAACTGCAGCAGGCCTTGCTAGACGCAGCCGGCGACATGCCGATCCTCGGGCCGAACTGCTACGGGCTGATCAACGGTCTCGATGGCGCGCTGCTCTGGCCCGATCAGCATGGCATGCAGCGTATCGAACGCGGCGTTGCGATCCTTACGCAGTCCTCCAATATCGCCATCAACCTGACCATGCAGACTCGCGGCGTGCCGATCGCCTATGTCGTCACCGCCGGCAACCAGGCGCAGACATCGCTTGCCGATGTCGCCTGCGCACTGATCGACGACCCGCGCGTCACGGCGGTCGGCCTTCATGTCGAAGGTTTCGGCGATCTCTCTGCACTCGAACGCCTGGCCACCATTGCCCGGCGGTCGAGGAAGCCCATCGTCGTGCTGAAGGTCGGCAGGTCCGAGCAGGCAAAACGCGCGGCGGTTTCGCATACCGCCTCGCTCGCCGGCAGCGATGCCGTCGCAGACGCCGTGCTCGCCCGCCTCGGCCTTGGCCGTGTCCAGACCTTGCCGGCGCTGCTCGAAACCCTGAAACTGCTGCATGTCGCCGGACCGCTCGCAAGTCATTCGATCTCGTCGATGAGTTGTTCCGGTGGCGAAGCCTCGCTGATGGCGGATGCCGCCGTCGGTCGCAACGTGGAATTCCCGGCGCTGCAGCCGCAACAATTGCCCCGTCTGCGCCGGGTCCTCGGCGAGATGGTGACGCTTTCCAATCCGCTCGATTACCACACCTTCGTCTGGGGTGATCTTGCACGCCAGACCGAAGCCTTCAGCGCCATGTTCGAGGGCGGCTATGCCCTCAATCTCGTCGTCCTCGACTTTCCGCGCGGCGACCGCTGCGATGCGTCCGAATGGGCGATGACGGCAGACGCGGTGATTGCGGCTGCCGCCGCAACCGGTGCGCTGGCCGGCCTTCTGGCGACACTTCCGGAAAACATGCCGGAGCCCATCGCCGATCGGCTGATGGCAAATGGCATCATCGCCTTCTGCGGTATCGACGAAACCATCACGGCAGCGGAAGTTGCCGCCGGCATCGGCCAGGCGTGGGATCGCCCGCCTCCCCTGCCGCTGCTCAATGTGTCCTCTATCGACGGCGAGATCGAGACGCTGACGGAGGCCGATGCGAAGGCTGAGCTTGCTGCCTTCGGCCTTCCGATTCCAAAGGGGCTGTTGGCGTCCTCTCCCGGTCAGGCGGCCGAGCAGGCTGAGCGGCTCGGCTTTCCAGTCGTGCTGAAAGCGCTCGGCATTGCGCACAAAACCGAGGCTGGGGCCGTCATACTCAACCTGGAGGATATTGAAGCCGTGTCGAATGCGGCGGCGGCCATGCCGCCGAATGCCGGCTATCTCGTCGAGAAAATGATCGATCCGCCGGTCGCCGAGCTCATTGTCGGCGCCGTCCGCGACCCTGTCTTCGGATTGTCGCTTACGCTTGGAGCGGGCGGAATCTTCGTTGAATTGCTTGACGATTCCGTCATCCTGCCCCTTCCGGCGACGAAAACCGACATTCACGCGGCAATTTCGCGCCTCAAACTTACAAAATTGATCTATGGCTATCGAGGGCGGCCAAAAGGCGATCTCGAGGCCGCTGTCGGCGCTGTCTCAGCAACGGCAGATTATGTCGTAAAGAACGCGGCACGGCTGGAGGAACTGGACATTAATCCATTGATGGTCCTTCCCGAAGGGCGTGGCGTGGCGGTGGTCGATGCTCTGATACGGCGGAGGAGGTAGCATAGGTTGAGCGATCCCATTCGCACACGACAGGACGACGGAGTGCTCGAAGTCGTCATCGACCGGCCGAAGGCGAATGCCATCGACCTTGCGACCAGCCGTGCCCTGGGGTTGATCTTCCGCGATTTCCGCGACGACCCGGCGCTGCGGGTCGCCATCGTGTCGGGCGCCGGCGAGAAGTTTTTCTGTGCCGGCTGGGACCTCAAGGCGGCGGCATCAGGCGATGCGGTCGACGGAGATTACGGCGTCGGCGGCTTCGGCGGACTGCAGGAACTGCGCGACCTCAACAAGCCCGTCATTTGTGCGGTCAACGGCATCTGTTGCGGCGGCGGTCTGGAGATCGCGCTGTCGACCGACCTGATCCTCGCCTCCGAGCATGCGACCTTCGCCCTGCCGGAAATCCGTTCCGGCACGGTTGCCGATGCGGCTTCCATCAAGCTGCCGAAACGCATTCCCTACCACATCGCCATGGACATGCTTTTCACCGGGCGCTGGCTCGATGTTCACGAGGCGCATCGCTGGGGCTTCGTCAACGAGGTTCTGCCGGCCGAGCGGCTGATGGACAGGGCCCGGGAGCTTGCCCGCCTGGTCGCAAGCGGGCCGCCGCTCGTCTATGCGGCCATCAAGGAAATCGTGCGCGAAGCGGAGGGTTCGACCTTCCAGACTGCCATGAACAAGATCACCAAGCGGCAGTTTGCGACGGTCGACAGGCTCTATTCGAGCGAGGATCAATTGGAAGGCGCGCGGGCCTTCGCCGAGAAGCGAAGCCCCATTTGGAAAGGAAAATAACCAGGCGGCAGCAACCGCACTGTTTTCCCGCATGATGCGGGCACCGGAGGGGGAGAGGAAACCGCCTGCGGACCATGCCCGGAAGTTCTGTCAACGCACCACAAAGAAGGAACAGGGGAATGACCGACTACACGAAATATCTCACAAGCCGCGTCACCGCCGGCGGGCTCAGCCGCCGCGAATTCATGGGACGCGCCATGGCGGCAGGCATCACACTTGCCGCTGCCGACAAGCTCTTCACCGAAAGTGCGCAAGCTGCCGAACCGAAGCGCGGCGGCCATCTGAAGCTCGGCCTCGAAGGTGGTGCCGCCACCGATTCCAACGATCCGGCAAAATTCCTGTCGCAGGTGATGTTCTGCATCGGCCGCTGCTGGGGGGACATGCTGGTCGAATCCGATCCGCTGACGGGTGCTGCCGTGCCGGCGCTCGCCGAATCCTGGGAGCCGTCAAAGGACGCGGCGACATGGACCTTCAAGATCCGCAAGGGCGTCAAGTTCCACAATGGCAAGGAACTGACGATCGACGACGTTGTTGCGACGCTGAAGCGCCACACCGATGCGAAGTCGGAATCCGGAGCGCTCGGTGTTCTCGGCTCGATCAAGGAGATCAAGGCCGACGGCGGCAATCTCGTCTTGACGCTCAGCGAAGGCAATGCCGACATGCCGTTGCTGCTGTCGGACTACCATCTGGTCATCCAGCCGAACGGCGGCGTCGATGATCCGTTGGCGTCGATCGGCACCGGCCCCTACAAGATGACGAGCTTCGAGCCCGGCGTCCGCGCCACCTTTGAAAGGAACAAGGACGACTGGCGCACCGACCGAGGTTATGTCGATTCGATCGAAATCATCGGCATGAATGATGCGACGGCCCGTATCGCCGCACTTTCGTCGGGCCAGGTGCACTACATCAACCGCGTCGATCCGAAGACCGTCAATCTGCTGAAACGCGCCCCGAACGTCGAGATCCTCTCGACCGCCGGCCGCGGCCACTACGTCTTCATCATGCATTGCGACAAGGCGCCGTTCGACAACAACGACCTGCGCTTGGCCCTCAAATACGCCATGGACCGCGAGACCATGGTGCAGAAGATCCTCGGTGGTTACGGCAAGGTCGGCAACGACTTCCCGATCAACAGCACCTATGCGCTGTTCCCCGAAGGCATCGAGCAGCGCGCCTACGATCCTGACAAGGCGGCGTTTCACTACAAGAAGTCGGGCCATAGTGGCTCGGTCCTTCTGCGCACCTCCGAAGTCGCCTTCCCCGGCGCGGTCGACGCGGCCGTCCTCTATCAGGAAAGCTGCAAGAAGGCCGGCATCGAGATCGAGGTCAAACGCGAACCGGGCGACGGCTACTGGACCAACGTCTGGAATGTCCAGCCCTTCTCGACCTCCTACTGGGGTGGCCGCCCGACGCAGGACCAGATGTATTCCACCGCTTATCTCTCGACGGCGGACTGGAACGACACCCGTTTCAAGCGTCCTGACTTCGACAAGCTGCTGCTGCAGGCCCGCTCCGAACTTGATGAAGCCAAGCGCAAGGACATGTATCGCACTATGGCGATGACGGTGCGCGACGAGGGCGGCGTGATCCTGCCGATGTTCAACGACTTCGTGAACGCCTCCACCAAGCAGGTGAAGGGTTATGTCCATGACATCGGCAACGACATGTCGAACGGCTACGTCGCGACCCGCGTCTGGCTGGACGCCTGATGGCAAGGGGCGCATGCCCCTCCGATCTCTAACGAAGCCGGGACCGTGGGATGAAAACCCGCGGTCCTCCCGACGTTTTAGCGCGAGGTCCTCGCCATGACCAATCCTGCCCCAAGCATCTTGCCCGGCCTCCGGTTCCGGCAGCGTTTTCCGCTGCTTGCCCTGATCCTCGAGCGCTTCGTGCTCAGCCTCGTCCTGCTCTTTGCCGTCTCCATCCTGATCTTCGGCGGCCTGGAAGCCCTGCCCGGCGATTTTGCCACCACCTATCTCGGCCAGTCGGCGACCCCGCAGGCCGTCGCCAATATTCGTCAGGATCTCGGGCTGAACCGCCCGATAACCACGCGCTACGTCGAGTGGCTCGGCAACGCCGTCCAGGGTGACTTCGGCACTTCCTGGGCCAGCAAGAATTCGGTGAGCGAACAGATCGGCAAGCGCCTCGGCAACTCGCTGTTCCTGGCGGGTTTCGCAGCGGTGATATCCGTGCCGCTCGCGGTCGGCCTCGGCATGCTGTCGGTGCATTTCCGCAACCGCCTGCCGGATAAGATCATCAACGTGATCTCGCTTGCGGCGATCTCACTGCCGGAATTCTTTATCGGCTACCTGCTGATCCTGTTCTTCGCGGTGAAGCTCGGCATGGCGACCTTTCCAGCGACCGTCTATGACAGCATGAGTTTCGTCGAGCGGTTGAAGGCGATCGCGCTGCCGACGGCGACCCTCGTGCTCGTCGTGCTCGCGCACATGATGCGCATGACACGGGCGGCGATCCTCTCCGTCATGTCGTCGGCCTATATGGAAACCGCCGAGCTGAAAGGCCTCAGCGCCTTCCGCTCGATCGTCAAGCATGCTGCCCCCAATGCGCTTGCGCCGATTATCAACGTCATCGCGCTGAACCTTGCCTATCTCGTCGTCGGCGTCGTCGTTGTCGAAGTGGTCTTCGTCTATCCCGGCATGGGACAATACATGGTCGATGCGGTCACCGTACGCGACATGCCCGTCGTGCAGGCTTGCGGCCTGATCTTCGCGGCCGTCTATATCTTCCTCAACATGACGGCCGATATCCTCGCCATTATCGCCAATCCCCGGCTGAGGCATCCGCGATGAGATTGAGAGACATCCCCATCACCGCCTGGATCGGCATGGCCGGTATCGCCATCGCCTTCATCTTCGCAATCTTCGCACCCTGGCTCGCCCCCTACGGCGAGACGCAGGTCGTCGGCGACGTCTGGCAGCTGCCTGATAACCAGTATATTTTCGGTCTCGATAATCTCGGCCGCGACATCTTCTCGCGGCTGATCTACGGTGCGCGCACGACGCTGACGGTCGCATCCGCCGCCACCGTCATCTCCTTCTCGCTCGGCATTATCCTGAGCTTCACCGCTGCCGTCTCGCGCGGCATCATCGACACCGTCTTTTCGCGCTTCAACGATCTGATGATGTCGATCCCGACGCTGATCTTCGCGCTCGTCGTTCTTGCGGTGCTCCCGCAAAACATCGTCGTGCTGATCCTTGTCATGGCAATCCTCGATTCCACCCGCGTCTATCGTCTCGGCCGGGCCGTGGCGCTTGATGTCGCCGTGATGGAATTCGTCGAGGCGGCGACGCTGCGCGGCGAAGGCAAGCTCTGGATCATCTTCCGCGAGATCCTGCCGAACACGCTGTCGCCGCTGCTGGCCGAATTCGGGCTGCGCTTCGCCTTCTCGATCCTGTTCCTCTCGACCCTTTCCTTCCTCGGCCTCGGCATTCAGCCGCCCGCGGCCGATTGGGGTGGCATGGTCAAGGACAACAAGGACGGCATCATCTTCGGCATTTCGGCAGCGCTGGTGCCGGGCACGGCGATTGCCGTGCTAGCTGTCTGCGTCAACCTCGTGGTCGACTGGCTCCTGAAACGCACATCCAGCCTCAAGGGAGGGCGCGGCGATGCCTGAGCTTCTTTCCGTTCGCAATCTGAAGATCGAAGCAACGAGCTATCCACCGGGCGAACCGCCCAAGCGGGTCACGATCGTCGACGGCGTTTCCTTCGACCTCAAGAAGGGCAAGGTCCTCGGCCTCATCGGCGAATCGGGCGCCGGCAAGTCGACGATCGGCCTCTCCGCACTTGCCTATGGCCGAGGCGGCGCCGAAATCACCGGCGGTGAGGTGCGGCTCGACGGCGCCGATATCCTGGCGCTC
This sequence comes from Rhizobium sp. LARHSG275, assembly GCF_052871115.1. Classification (NCBI taxonomy): domain Bacteria; kingdom Pseudomonadati; phylum Pseudomonadota; class Alphaproteobacteria; order Hyphomicrobiales; family Rhizobiaceae; genus Rhizobium; species Rhizobium sp. LARHSG275. The sequence continues at coordinate 234,885 of NZ_JBIXJN010000006.1, forward strand.
GGCAAGAATGGTATCCGGAAGATTCGCGGCGCGCGGGTCTGCTATGTCGCGCAATCGGCCGCCGCCGCCTTCAATCCGGCCCACAGGCTCGGCGATCAGGTGATTGAAGCGTCTGTCAAACATGGTTTGATGAGTAAGGAAGAGGCGCGCAAGCGTGCACTTTATCTGTTCGGGGTTCTTGGCCTGCCCAGTCCCGAAACCTTCGGCGAGCGCTTTCCTCACCAGGTCTCCGGCGGCCAGCTGCAGCGGGCGATGACGGCGATGGCGCTCTGCTCCAATCCCGAACTCATCGTTTTCGACGAGCCGACGACAGCGCTTGACGTCACCACGCAGATCGACGTGCTGGCGGCGATCAAGCATGCTATCGAGGAAACGCACACGGCCGCCCTCTACATCACCCATGACCTTGCCGTCGTCGCCCAGATCTCGGACGACATCATGGTGCTGCGCTATGGCAAACAGGTCGAATATGGCAGTGTCCAGCAGATCATCGAGGCACCGCGGGAGGATTATACCCGCGCCCTCGTCAATGTCAGGCAGGCCTACCGCGAGGAAGCTGCCGACCAGTCTGCAGCACTTCTCAAGGTCGACAATGTCAGTGCCGAATATTCCAACGGCTTCAAAGTGCTGCACGATGTCACGCTGCACGTGCCGAAGGGGCAGACGCTCGCGGTCGTCGGCGAATCCGGTTCCGGCAAATCGACCCTGGCGCGCGTCATTACCGGCCTGCTGCCGCCGAGCAGCGGCCGCATCGTCTTTGACGGCAAGCCGCTGATGCCGGGCCTGAAGAGCCGGCCGAACGACGATCTGAGGCGAATCCAGTTGATTTACCAGATGGCCGACACGGCGATGAACCCACGTCAGACGGTTCGCGACATCATCGGCCGCCCGCTGACCTTCTATTATGGCCTCAGAGGTGCCGAGAAGACCGCCCGGGTGAAGGAACTGCTCGACCAGATAGAGATGGGCAAGGGCTTCGTCGATCGCTACCCGGCCGAACTTTCCGGCGGCCAGAAGCAGCGGGTGGCGATCGCAAGAGCGCTTGCCGCCAAGCCCGAACTCATCCTCTGCGACGAGCCGACCTCGGCGCTCGACCCGCTGGTGGCGGAGGGTATCCTCAAGCTGCTTCTCCGCCTGCAGGAGGAAGAACAGCTGTCCTATGTCTTCATCACGCACGACATCGCCATCGTCCGGGCGATTGCCGACAGCGTGGCGGTGATGCATCGCGGCAAGCTGGTGCGGTTCGGTCCGAAATCGACGGCGCTATCGCCGCCCTTTGACGACTACACCGATCTGCTGTTGAAATCCGTGCCGGAAATGGAAATCGGCTGGCTGGAACGGGTGCTTGCCACGCGGCGCATGGAGAGCGCCGGTAACTGACTTGACGAGAGCCGAACCCTCGTCTCAAGGAGTATGCATCAAGGAATGAGCATGACCTCGCGCGGCTTCACCACCATCGAGAATGAATGGATTACGCTGAAGGATGGGACGCGGCTTGCCGCGCGCATCTGGATGCCGGATGGCGCGGAAAAAGATCCCGTTCCCGCCGTCTTCGAATTCCTGCCCTATCGCAAGCGGGATGGAACCAGCCTCAGGGATGAGTCGACCTACCCGGTATTCGCGGCCGCAGGCATTGCCGGCGTGCGCGTCGATATCCGCGGATCCGGAGAATCCGACGGCGTCATCGACGGCGAATATACCGAATGCGAGCTTGCCAATGCCTGCGAGCTGATCGCCTGGATTGCCGCGCAGCCATGGTCGAACGGCGCAGTCGGCATGATGGGCATCTCCTGGGGCGGCTTCAACAGCCTGCAGGTCGCAGCATTGCGCCCGCCGGCGCTGAGGGCTGTCATCTCGATCGCCTCGACCGTCGACCGATATAACGACGACATCCACTACAAGAACGGCTGCCATCTCTCCGCTCAGCTCTCATGGGCGGCGACGATGCTCGGCTACCAGTCGCGGCCGCCCGATCCCGCGCTTGTCGGCGAGCGCTGGAAGGAAATATGGCTGGAACGCTTGGCAGGCGAACCCTTCTTCATGGAGGAATGGTTGAGCCATCAGCGGCGCGACGAATTCTGGCGGCATGGCTCGATCTCCGAGGATTTTTCGAGCGTCGAGATCCCGACGCTGGTGATCGCCGGCTGGGCGGACGGCTACCGCAATACGCCGCTAATGGCGGTCGAAGGCCTGGGCAAAAAAGCCAAGGCGCTGATCGGCCCCTGGGTTCACAAATATCCGCACTTTGCCTGGCCGAAGCCGCGCACCGATTTCCATGGCGAAGCGATTGCCTGGTGGAACAGATGGCTGCGTGGCGAGGACAACGGCATCGACGGGTTGCCGCAGGCCCGCGCCTATATCCTCGACGCCGTCCGCCCTGCCCCGCGACGCGACAGCGATCCGGGCTTCTGGGTCGCCAAGGACGTCTGGTCGACGCCGCAGATGCAGTGCTTCTATGTCGAGCAATTCGGCAAGCTGACGGAAGGCATGCCGATCCCGCACGCGCCCGAACATCCCGTCTATGTGAGATCTCCGCTCGATACCGGGACGGCATCGGGCGAGTATTTCACGCTGAAACCCGACGCGGAAATGGCGGCCGATCAGCGCTTGGACGATGCCGGTTCGCTGGTCTTCGATACGATGCCGCTTGCGAGGGATTACGACTATCTCGGCCGGCCCGTGCTGACGCTTGCGCTGCGCTCTCGGGCGGTAGGCGGAAATCTCTGCGCCCGGCTCGTCGATATCCATCCGGATGGCACGGCAACGCGTGTCGCTTTCGGTGTCGTCAATCTTACCCACCGCGACGGCAATGCAGATCCCAAGCCGTTGATACCAGGCGAGAGGGTGTCGATCCGGCTCGTGCTCGACGCCTGCGGTTATCGCTTCCGCAAGGGCCATCGCATCCGCCTTTCGCTTTCCACCGCCTATTGGCCGATGATCCTGCCGCCGCCTGATGACGAGGGCATCGAGGTCGATATCGCGGCCCTCGGCCTGGGGCTGCCGATGCTCGGTAAGCACCAGCGGATCGACATCAAGGAACCGGCCAATCCCGATCCGCTGCCGAAATACATCGAGCACGCGGCCGCCGTAACGAAGCGGCAGGTCGTCCGCGACCTCTCGGCCAACCGGACGGACTATCACATCCGCGAGGATACCGGGCTCACCGAACACCCTGAGACAGGTCTCTCGACCCGGCAATTGCGGGAGGAAGTCTGGTCGATTTCACCGGATGATCCGCTGTCGATGACCGGGACGTCGACCTGGACCTGCGACATGCGCCGCCCCGGCTGGTTCGCCCGCACGGTGGCGACCGCGCGGATTGCCTGCACCCGGACCGACTGGGTTATCAGCGCTGTCGTCACCGCCTTCGAGGACGATGTTCAGGTCTTCGAAAAGGTCTTTGCGGAAAAGCGGATCGCGCGCGACCTGATGTGATCGTCAGGCCGCCGCAAAGCGCCTTGTGGCCTCGCAGACGGCGCGGAAGCCGTCGCGTGCGCCATCGCTCATGTGGCGGGCGCGGAGCCACGCATGCACCATCTGCGGCTCCTCCCGGAACCAGACCTCGACGCCCTCCGCGGTGAGCCGGGCAGCATAGTGCCGGCCGTCGTCTCGGAGCGGATCGAAATGCGCAACTGTGATGAAGGTCGGCGGCAGCCCGGCAAGCGAAGCTGGCTGCAGCGGTTCGGCGATCTTATTGCCTGCCGGTGCTTGCAGGATCTCGCGGTAATAAGCGACATCCGCCGTTGTCAGACCCGGCGCCGCGGCCATTTCGACATAGGAGCCGGCAGTAAGATCCCCGCCGAGCGCCGGGTAGATCAGGACTTGTCCGACGACGCCGGACAGGTCCTCGTCGCGCGCGCGCAACGCAAGGCCCGCCGCCAGATTGCCGCCAGCACTGTCGCCGATCAGCACGACCTTGCTATTGGCGGAAAGCAGATGCTTCAACACGGCAAAGCCGTCATCCGTCTGCGCCGGCCAGCGATATTCAGGGGCCAGCCGGTAATCGACCGAAACGAGTTCCGCACCGGCAAAATCGGCAATCTCGGCGCAGATGGCGTGATGGCTCTCGAGCGAACCGACAACGAAGCCGCCGCCATGAAGATAGAGTAGAACGGACCGCGTGCTGATTTTCCGCGGACGGTAGCGCCGGATCGGTATGCGCTGGAGCATGCCGTCCGCAAAGATCATCTCCGGGGGCAGCGGGCGGTCAAAGCGCGCGCAAAGAGCGTCGTACCAATGTCGCTGCTGTTCGATCGATGCTTGAACGGCGTCTGGCGGATAGAAGGCATCGCAAATCGCCAGAAACTGCAGGATGCCCTTCTCAGTGGGGGCAGGCGGTTGACCGGACATGGAGGTCCTTTCGCGATTTGGGACAAAATAAAATTATGTCCTTGGCCGACTTTGTCCCCATCATGCGCCTTCGTTAGGCGGACGACCTGTCTGGCCGCGACCCATAAATGTCGTGACACTCAAAATTTCCGATAATTTTTCGCCATCGACCCAAGGAAAGCCATCCGAGAAACGTCTCAATCTCGAAATAGCGTCTTGCTTGGTAGCATGGGGTAGGTGCGGAATTGGACGCGGAGCTCATAGAACGAGCGCACGGCGGTGACCGGGAGGCCTTTGGGCAACTGGTCTCGCGCCATTATGAATTCGTCCATGCGACGGCATGGCGTTGGTCGGGCAGTTCCACTGATGCCGACGACATCGCCCAGGAGGTCTGCGTCAAGCTCGGTGCGGCGATCCGCAGCTTTCGCGGCGCCAGCCGCTTCAGGACGTGGCTCTATACTCTGACGCTCAACGCCGCCCGCGACCATAGACGCAAACTTGCACGAGAGGAGCAGACATTCCGCGCCTACGCCGCCGAACCACAGCCCGATGCGCCTGATGGAAATGACGACGAGCTATCGAGCGAATTGTGGGCCGCCGTGCGCGCCTTGCCGGAAAGGCAATGCGATGCCGTGCTGCTCGTTTACGGCGAAGGTCTCAGCCATTCGGCTGCCGCCGATGTCATGGGCTGCTCGGAGGCGACGGTGTCCTGGCAGGTTCATGAAGCGCGCAAGAGGCTGAAGGCCGTGCTCGGCAAGGAAGAGGTATGACCGTGGACAAGGAACTCGAAAAGCTCTCTCACTCCACACCGCCGGCAGCGACTCCGGAGGCGCGTGCGCGTGCACTTGCTGCGGCGATGCAGGCCTTCGACACCGCGGAAAATAATGCGCCGGCCGCCCAAGGAAATGCGAAAGGCTGGCGTCAAAGCTCCATCATCAACTGGATATGGAGCCCTGCCATGAACAAGAAATTCCTCGCCGGTTCAGCCCTTGCGACACTGCTCGTCATTCCGGCCGCCGGTTACCTTACGATCGAGCTCACCCGCAACGGATCGCCGATCGTCGACCAGACCGAGATTGCCGGCAATCTTTCGAAAAGTGAGGCGTCGAAACAACCGGCTGCAACCGCCGGTCAGCCGGTCACGGTCGCGCCGCAAGCACCGGCCGGGAACAACAGCCTGGCTGAGCAATCTGTCGCTGTCGCGCCAGCCCCGCGGGACAAGGAGGCACCGGCACTCGCGAAACCCGATTCGTCGCAGACATCCGAATTCGCTGCCAACGACGTCGCCGCCCTCACGAACAAGCCGGAGGGTTCTGCGGCGGCACTCGGGGCGGCCAAGCGCTCGGCGCCGGCCGCTCCCGGCATCGTCCCCCAGCAGCAGTTGGCCGAACCGATGGCCGCCATTGTCCCCTCGCCTGCGCCACCTGCGGAGGGGCGTATGCAGATTCAGGTCGATCCGAATCGTGAGCGATTTGCTAATGCCGCGGCAAATCCGATCAAGAGCGTCGCGACGGATCCGGTCTCGACTTTCTCCGCCGATGTCGACAGCGCGTCCTATTCCTTCGTCCGCCGGTCGTTGACCGGCGGGGCGATGCCCGATCCACTATCGGTCCGCGTCGAGGAGATGATCAATTATTTCCCCTATGACTGGCCGGGTCCCGATAATGCCGATCAACCTTTCAAGGCGACGGTGACTGTCATGCCGACCCCGTGGAACCACGACACGGAATTGATGCATGTGGCGATCAAGGGCTATGACATTGCGCCGGCGACCACGCCACCTGCCAATCTGGTCTTCCTGATCGACGTGTCGGGCTCGATGGACGAGCCGGATAAACTGCCGCTGCTGAAGAGCGCCTTCCGGCTTCTGGTCAACAGGCTGAAACCCGACGATACCGTCTCGATCGTCACCTATGCTGGTAACGCCGGGACGGTGCTCCAGCCGACAGGTGTGGCGGAGAAATCGAAGATCCTGTCGGCAATCGACGGACTGGAGCCCGGAGGCTCGACCGGCGGCGCCGAAGGCATCGAGGCGGCCTACGACCTTGCTAAGCAGGGCTTCGTCAAGGACGGCGTCAACCGGGTGATGCTGGCGACCGATGGCGACTTCAATGTCGGTCCGTCGAGCGACGAGGATTTGAAGCGCATCATCGAAGAGAAGCGCAAGGACGGCATCTTCCTCACCGTTCTCGGCTTCGGACGGGGCAATCTCAACGATTCGCTGATGCAGACGCTGGCGCAGAACGGCAATGGCAGTGCTGCCTATATCGATACCTTGGCGGAAGCGCAAAAGACGCTGGTCGAAGAGGCCGGATCGACGCTGTTTCCGATCGCGAGCGACGTCAAGTTCCACGTCGAGTTCAACCCGGAACGGATCGCCGAATACCGGCTGATCGGTTACGAGACGCGGTCGCTGAACCGTGAGGATTTCAACAATGACCGTGTCGACGCCGGCGATATCGGCTCCGGCCACAGCGTCACGGCGATTTACGAGATTACGCCCAAGGGAAGCCCGGCAGTGATGAATGACGACTTGCGCTATGGGGCTGCCGATAAGGCACCGGCCGCGGCCGCTGACAGCGCCCATCACGGTGAGCTTGCCTTCGTCAAGATGCGCTACAAAAAGCCGGGAGAGGACAAGAGCGCGCTGATCACCACGCCTGTCGACGACAACAACGCGGTCACCACCCTCGATGCCGCGCCGCAGGATGTCCGTTTTTCGGTGGCCGTCGCAGCCTTCGGCCAGAAACTGAGCCACGTCGCCGCTCTCGACTCCTATTCCTACCAGGCGATTGCCAATCTCGCGGCGGCATCGCGGGGGACTGACACCTTCGGCTACAGGTCGGATTTCCTCGGTCTCATCAGGCTGGCGGACGGCCTCAGTCAACAATGAGGCAAGAGGCACAAAACCGCACTCAGCAGAGGCCGTCCCAAAAGGGCGGCCTCTGCTGAGTGATCATCCCAGTCTCGACCCGTTGGCGGTGAGATAAACAGCGTAGAGAGACGTGCTCGCGGTGATGAAGAGGCGATTCAATTTCTCGCCGCCGAAAGCGACGTTGGAGACGCCCTCAGGAATATGGATCTTGCCGATCAAAGTGCCATCCGGATCATAGGCGTGCACACCGTCGCCGGCGCTCGTCCATATCCGGCCTTTCCGGTCGACGCGAAAACCATCGAACAGGCCTGAGGTACATTCTGCGAAAACGCCGAGATCGCTCAACCTCCCCTCATTCGAGACCGCGAGCTTTCTGATATGACGCGGACCGCCGGGCAGATGCGTTGCCCCGGTGTCGGCAACATAGAGCAGCGTTTCATCCGGGGAGAAAGCCAGTCCATTCGGTTTGACGAAATCGGAGGTAACCTGATCGGTCGTACCTGTTGCGGGATCATGCCGGTAGACGTGGCATCCGCCGATTTCCGCCTCGCCGTAGTCGCCCTCGTAGTCGTGGAGGATGCCGTAGCTCGGGTCGGTGAACCAGATGGTCCCATCGGACTTGACGGTGACGTCGTTTGGAGAATTGAGCCGTTTGCCTGCAATTCGATCGGCCAGAACGGTGACCCTGCCGTCGAAATCCGTCCGTGTGACACGGCGCGTCAGATGCTCGCAGGTGATCAACCGGCCCTGATTGTCGACAGTATTGCCATTCGAATTGTTGCTGGGCGAGCGGAAGACCGATGTATGCCCGCTGGTATCGTCGTAGCGCATCATGCGGTTGTTAGGGATATCCGAAAAAACCAGATAGCGCCCGGCGGCAAACCAGGCCGGTCCCTCCAGCCAGCGGCCCCTCGTCCAAAGCCGCTCGACGCGGGCGTGACCGACGAAGCAGCTTTCAAAACGCGGGTCGAGAACCTCAAACCCCGTACCGTCAATTTGCCCGAACATGATGCTCCTCCGTCTCCTTAATTGTTATCGATATCATCTTGCCGTATTCTGACGGCTTCGTACAGGTACCGATCTGCCGGCCTTTGCGAAAATGCCCCAGGAATCCTGGTTCTTGAACTTTGGAATGGTGCATTCCTGCAATAATATCGATTGTACGATGATAGCGATAACTTTATCGTGTCTTGAATTGCCCAACTCGGAAGCTTTGTGAAAGCGGAGACCAGTGAAAAACGAGGATGAGCCGAAAGACAAGCGTCTCAAGCCGGGAGACGCTCAAAAGCTGACGATGGCGGAGGTCGCCAAATATGTTGGCGTCTCTGCCATGACCGTTTCGCGTGCCTTTCGCCAGGATGCGAGCGTTTCCGAGGAGACCCGGAAGCGCATCATGGAAGCCGTCGACGCCCTCGGTTATGTGCTAGATCTGTCGGCCGGCAGTCTTTCGTCAAGGCGGAGCGGCTTCATCGCCGCCCTGGTGCCCTCGATCAACAATTCGAATTTTTCCGACACCGCGCGCGGCATGACCGACGCACTGCAGAATACCGGCCTTCAACTCCTTCTCGGCTATACCGACTATTCGGCGGAGAAAGAGGAAGAGCTGATCGAGGCGATGCTGCGCCGCCGCCCCGAAGGCATCATCCTGACCGGTGGTTCGCACACGGCGCGCGCGCGGCGGATGCTTTCAAAAGCCGGCATTCCCGTTGTCGAGACCTGGGAACTTCCGGAAGATCCGATCAATCAGGTCGTCGGCTTTTCCAACAGTGAGGCGATGTCCCTGCTGGTGCGGACACTTGCCGGTCAAGGGTATCGGAAGTTCGGTTATATCGGTGGAACGACGGCGCGCGATACGCGCGGCAGCCAGCGACGAAGCGGTTTCCAGAAGACTGTCGAAGAATTGGGCCTCGGACCGGGACGGATGATTTCCTTCGGCGTGCCGCCCATCACCATGGAACAGGGCGGCCAGGCAATCGTCAGCCTGCTGGAGCGCTGGCCGGACACGGAAGTGGTTCTCTGCGTCTCCGACCTTTCCGCCTTCGGCGCCATCATGGAATGCACGCGCAGGGGAATGAAGGTTCCGCGGGACATCGCCGTTGCCGGTTTCGGCGATTACGAGATCTCGTCCATCTGTCATCCGCGCATCACCACCATCAATGTGGATTGTTATGGCATCGGTCGCCAGGCCGCCGCCCGCCTGCTGGATACCCTCCATACCGGCGAAGCGACCGGCGATGAGATCACATTGACGGGCTACAAGGTCGTCTTGCGCGAAAGCACGGACCGCAACGGCGCGCCGACCGCTTGAGACCAAAGCGCCGCGCGTCTTTTCAGATGCGCGGCGCTGTAACGCTTTGAATGGCTGCAGGGATCAGATCATACAGTCGGTCAGAAGGCGATCTGCACTTTCATGGATTTGCTGCGGTCGCCTGCCAATTCGAAGGCGGCAACGGCTTCTTCGATCCCGAAAACACCTGTCAGCAGCGGCTTCAGATCGACGCGACGCGCGTTGATCAGTTCGACGGCGAGCGCAAATTCTTCGTGAAAACGGAATGTCCCGCGCATCTCGATTTCCTTCGCCACGATCATGTTCTGCGGAATGGAAACATCGCCGCCAAGGCCGAGCTGCACGAGAATGGCGCGGGGTTTAAGCGTCTCCAGGCCGGCGCGCACCGCCCGCTCATTGCCTGACGCCTCGAACATGACATCGAAGTATCCCTTGTCAGCGCTGTAAGCCGCAAGGTCGGCAGCATGGGTGGCAACGTTTATCGTTCGATCGGCGCCGCTGGTGCGGGCAATGGCCAGGACGCTGTCGGTCACGTCGGTCGCGACGATTTCGCGGGCGCCGAGAACGCGCGCCGCGACGATCGCCAACATCCCAATGGGGCCGCAACCGGTGACCAGCACCCGTTTGCCGAGCAGCGAGCCGGCGCGGTTTGCGGCATGCAGCGTCACCGCAAAGGGTTCGGCAAAGGCGGCCTCGTGAATGGAAATGCCGTCTGCGACCTTATGGCATTGCCAACGCTCCGCCACCAGCCGCTGGCGAAAGCCACCCTGAATATGCGGCATCGGCATGGCGCTGCCGTAAAACCGCATGTTGAGGCAGTGGTTTTGCTGTCCTTTAAGGCAATATTGGCAATGGTTGCACGGCCGGCTCGGGGAAACCGCAACACGGTTTCCGACGGCAATATCGGCGACGCCGGAACCCAGCGCCTTGACCGTGCCGGCGATCTCATGGCCGAGGATCATCGGTTCGCGCAGGCGAACGGTGCCGAAACCGCCGTGATTGTAATAATGCAGGTCCGAACCGCAGATGCCGCCGGCTTCGATGGCAATCTCCACCTGCCCGGCGCCCGCAACCTCCGGCTCGCGATCTTCGATCCTCAGATCCTTGGCGGCATGGATGACGATGGCTTTCATATCGGGACCCTCACACGACGGGAGTTGGAAGCGGGCGACCTGCAAAATGCGCAGCGAGATTGTCTCTGACCAATTGGCCCATGGCCTTTCGGGTCTCGACAGTGCCAGAGCCGTGATGGGGCTGCAACACGACGTTTTGCAACGTCAGGAAACGGGCATCGATCTTGGGTTCGTTCAGGAAGACATCAAGGCCGGCCGCCTGGATGGTGCGGTCTCGAAGGGCTGCGATCAGCGCCTCTTCGTCTACGGTGGTCCCGCGCGAAACATTGATCAAGATGCCATTCGGGCCGAGCGCTTTAAGCACTTCAGTATTGATGATCTTCATGGTCGCCTCCCCGCCGGGGAGGATGACGATCAGAAAGTCGGCCCAATCCGCAAGCGCGATCAGGTCGGGCTCGTAGGTGTAGGCAACATCCGTGTGGTCATGGCGGGCGAAATAGGAGATGTCGCAGCCGAACGCAGCAGCCCTTCTGGCGATCGCCTTGCCGATCCGCCCCATGCCGGCGATCCCTACCTTCTTGCCCGAGACGCGCGTCACCAGCGGCATGGCGACACTGCCCCACTGGCCGGAGCGAACGAGGACATCGGCCTGAGGGACCTGCCTTGCTGTGGCAAGCAGCAGTCCGATGGCAATATCGGCGACATCTTCCGTCAGCACATCGGGGGTATTCGTGACGCGAATGCCGTTGGCGCGGGCATAGGACAGGTCGATTGCGTCGGTGCCGACGCCGTAACAGGAGACGATTTCCAGTTTCGGCAATTGCGCCATCAGCTCAGCGGACGCCCCGAGTTCGCCGCGGGTCGCTATGGCACGGATATCCTTGCCGACCCTGGAGATCAGCTCCTGCCGGTCTGCTGCTTCCCAGAGGCGATGGACGCGGTAGGTCGCCTCCAGATCCACCATGTCCCATTCCGGATAAGCTCCGGCCATCAAGATTTCTACCTCAGGCATTCCGTTTCCATCCCGCATTTTGACAGTTGATTATGTTATCGATAACATATAATTCGGAAAAGGGATGTCAAGTGAGTTTCACCGTCAGCGGCAGTTGAAGCCGTCACCTGCGGCGAAACCGGAGGAGTGATTGCATGAAGAACTTGTTCGATCTTACCGGACGGCGCGCCCTGATCACCGGCTCGAGCCAGGGGATCGGCTATGCCCTGGCCGAAGGCCTGGCGCAGCATGGCGCCGAGGTCATCATCAATGGCCGCACGCCCGAAAGCGTCAAACGTGCGGTCGAGAGCCTCAAGGATCAAGGCCTGTCTGCCCATGCGGCGATCTTCGACGTGACCAGCAAGGACGCTGCCAAAGCGGGTATCGACGCAATCGAAGCCGATATCGGGCCGCTCGACATCCTGATCAACAATGCCGGCATGCAGTTTCGCACGCCGCTGGAAGATTTTCCGGCGGACAAATGGGAGCTGCTGCTGACCACCAATATCTCGAGCGTGTTCTACGTCGGCCAGGCAGCGGCCAAACCGATGATCGCCCGCGGACAGGGCAAGATCATCAACATCGCCTCCGTGCAAAGCGAGCTCGCCCGTCCCGGCATTGCTCCCTACACGGCGACCAAGGGCGCGGTGCGCAATCTGACCCGCGGCATGTGCGCCGACTGGGCCAAGTACGGTCTGCAGATCAACGCGATTGCGCCGGGCTATTTCAAGACGCCGCTCAACCAGGCGCTTGTCGACAATCCCGAGTTCTCGTCCTGGCTCGAGAAGCGGACGCCGGCCGGACGCTGGGGCAATGTCGAGGAATTGGTGGGCGCCGCCGTTTTCCTGTCGGGCCGCGGCTCGTCGTTTATCAACGGGCACACGCTTTATGTCGATGGCGGCATCACGACCAGCCTCTGATAGAGACGAGACCATGGGCTTCGAGCAAAAGGCATCGCCTCTGGCCATTGTCGTCATGGGCGTCAGCGGCTGCGGCAAATCCTCGGTTGGAGAGCATATCGCCGCTCGAAACGGCATGCTGTTTCTGGAGGGCGACCAACTCCACCCCGCAGGAAATGTCGAGAAGATGGCGCAGGGCATACCGCTTACTGACGACGACCGCCTGCCCTGGCTCGACCGGATCGGCGAGGAAATAAGGACCGCGCAAGAAACGTCGCAAGGATTGGTGATTTCCTGTTCGGCGCTGAAGAGAAGCTATCGCGACAGGCTAAGACAGGCAGCGGGCGGGCGCCTGGCCTTTGTTTTCCTCAAAGGATCCCGCGACCTGTTGCTGTCGCGGATGCAGGCTCGCCAGGGCCATTTCATGCCGGCGTCGCTGCTCGACAGCCAGCTGCAAACACTGGAGCCGCCGACCGGTGAAGCTGGTGTGGTGACGGTGGCGATCGATAATGCGTTGGATGATATTGTGGCGATGGCTTGCCAGGAACTGAGCGGCATGGCCGTCAAGGGAGGAGATTAACATGCAGGATGACTACAGAGCAGATGTCGCCGTCATCGGTGCCGGCATCATGGGAACGGCGATCGTCACCCGATTGATCGAAACCGGGCATAAGGTCTCGGTCTTCGACCTGGATACCGAAAAAGTCGCGGCTTTGCAGGCCAAGGGCGCACGCGCGGCCGGCTCCGTGGAGGAAGCGGTCTCGCGGTCGGCGTTTTGTGTGCTGAGCCTCAATCACGCCAATATTGTCCGCGCTGTCGTCTTCGGCGAAAAGGGTGTTGCGGCGGCTGCCAATGCCGACAAGGTGCTGATCGATATGTCGTCGATCGACCCGGCCGACACGGCCGACATGGCGATGCGGCTGAGTCGGGAAACCGGCATGGCATGGGTGGATTGCCCGCTCTCCGGTGGCGTGCCGGGTGCGCTGAGTGGATGCCTGACGATCATGGCTGGCGGCAGCGCTGAGGATTTCGAACGGGCGCGCGTGGTGATGCGGCATCTTGCCGCCAATTACACATTGATGGGTGCATCCGGCGCCGGGCAGACGACGAAGCTGATCAATCAGCTGTTTTGCGCCGTGCTGTTTCAGGCCGTGGCCGAAGCGGTCAAGCTCGCTGAAGCCGGCGGCGTCGATCCGGCCGCCATTCCGGCAGCCCTTGCCGGCGGCAGGGCTGATAACCGGATAATGCAGGAATTCATGGCAAAATTCGCTACCCGGGATTTCTCGCCGACAGGCAGAATCGACAACATGTTGAAGGACCTGGATTCGCTTCAGGCCTTCGCGCTGAAGACCAAGACGCCATTGCCGATGACCGGCTCGGTGGTCGAAATTCACCGCCTGCTCTGCGCTGCCGGGCTCGGGCCGAAGGACTCGGCCGAGATGATGCGTCTTCTCGACGGATTTCAGGCCGGCTGACATCAATCTCGTCGAGAAATTCGAGATCGTCATCTTTCCACTTGACCACCCACAAATGTTATCGATAACATACGATCAATGACAACCGCAGCTTTGGGAGGAGCCACAGTGGAAGCCAAGAGACTGCTGGAGTTCCAGTCGATCACCAAGAGCTTCGGCGGCACGCAAGCGCTGCGGGACGTCTCGATCGACCTGCGCGAGGGGGAAATCCTCGCGCTGCTGGGGGAAAACGGCGCCGGCAAATCGACGCTGATCAAGACGCTCGCGGGTATCTACAAGCCCGATAGCGGCGACATCCTTTTTCGCGGCCAGAGCTACCATCATCGTCCCCCGAAGCCGAACGAACGGCAGCCGGTTGCCTTCATCCACCAGGATCTCGGTTTGATCGAGTGGATGACGGTCGGCGAGAACATGGGCCTGTCGCAGGGTTTCTCGATGCGTCGCGGCCTGATCGATTGGAACAGGACGCAGGCGCGCGCCAAGGAAGCCTTGAAACTGGTCGGTTGCGACTTTGACCCCACCACGCGGGTCTCGGCATTGTCGCGCACCGAAAAATCGCTTGTCGCCATTGCTCGTGCGCTTGCCGTCGAAGCCGACGTGCTGGTGCTCGACGAGCCGACGGCGAGCCTTCCCGCCGATGAAGTCGATCGGTTGTTCAATGCGATCCGTCCGTTGAAGGATCGCGGAGTCGGCATGATCTACGTCTCCCACAGGCTGGACGAAATCTTCCGGATTGCCGATCGGGTCGCCGTTCTGCGCGACGGTTGCATGGTGGGACAGAAACCCGTCAGCGAGACCACCCCCGACGAGCTGGTGACGATGATCATCGGCCGCAGCGGCGACAGCCTCTTTTCCAAGACGGCGATCACGCCCGGCAAGGCGATCGTCGAGGTCCGCGATCTCGTCTGCGCCGGCACAGGCCCGATATCCTTCGAGATCCGCGAGGGCGAGCTTCTGGGACTGGCTGGATTGCGCGGCGCCGGTCAGGAACGGATCGGCCGCGCCCTGTTCGGTTGCGAGCCCTTCAACGGCTCGGTTCTGCTGCATGACGAGGCCCCCGACCTTTCCAGCCCGCGGCGGGCCATGGCATCGGGCATCGGCTTGATCGCCCGTGACCGGACGGAGGAATCCGTGGCGCTCTCACTTTCCATTCGGGAAAATACCTACCTTAATCCGGGAGCCGTCGGGCGTGGGCTCTTGTCCTTCCTGTCGCCGCGCGGCGAAGCCGATCTTGCCCATAAGATCGGTCATTCCGTCGGCCTGCGGCCGAATGACCCGGATCTGCCGGTAGAGGCACTGTCGGGCGGCAATCAGCAGAAGGTGGTCGTCGGCCGCTGGCTGGCGACCGGCCGCAAGCTGCTGGTCGCCGAAGATCCGACCGCCGGCGTCGATATCGGAGCGCGTGCGGAGATCTACCGTCTGATCACCCAGGCGCTCGAGGCCGGCCTCGCGGTTGTCGTGGTGTCGACCGACTTCGAGGAAATCGCCCATACCTGCCACCGCGCGCTGGTTTTCTCGCGCGGCAAAATCGTCAGCGAACTGACTGGAAGCGCTCTGACGACGGAGGCGGTCATCACGGCCGCATCCGCATCGGAAGCCGCTTGAGCCATCGGGAGAACAGCCATGCAATCCATTGAATCCACGGCGCTGGAGCCGACCAAGAGCGAAATGGCGGGCCTGTCCACGGGACAGAAGATCGGACGCCTGATCCCGGTCTACGGGCTGGTGATCCTGACCGTCGGCCTGATCGTGATCTTCTCGATCCTTCTGCCCGATACGTTCCCGACCCTGTTGAACGTCCGCTCGATCGTGTCCGACAAGGCCATCATCGCGCTTCTATCGCTGGCTGCGATGATCCCGATGGCATCGGGTCGGATCGATCTGACCGTCGGCTATGGCATCGTGCTCTGGCACATTCTCGCCATCAGCCTGCAGACGGCCTACGGCCTGCCCTGGCCGGTTGCTGTCGTCATCGTGCTCGCGCTCGGTATTCTTACCGGCTTTATCAACGGCCTGCTGGTCGAGGTCGCGAAAATCGACAGTTTCATTGCGACGCTCGGCACCGGAACGGTCCTCTATGCGCTTGCGCTCTGGCACACCGGCGGGCGACAGGTGGTCGGCGTCCTGCCGGAGGGATTCTATGCGCTGAACGGCACCATGCTGTTCGGCCTGCCGATCACAGGCTTCTACGTGCTGCTGATCGCGGTCTGCATGTGGATCGTGCTCGAATACCTGCCGATCGGCCGTTACCTCTACGCCATTGGCGCCAATCCGAAGGCGGCGGCCCTCAATGGCATTCCGGTCCGCAAATTCGTGATCGGCGCCTTCGTCACCTCGGGGCTGCTTGCGGCTCTGACCGGGGTCCTGCTCGCCTCGAAGCTGCGCATCGGCCAGGCGAGCGTCGGCCTCGAATATCTCCTGCCGGCGCTTGTCGGCGCGTTCCTCGGATCGACGACGATCAAGCCGGGACGGGTGAACGTCTGGGGTACGTTGATCGGCGTCATCATCCTGGCGGTCGGAATTTCCGGAATTCAGCAATTCGGCGGGTCGTTCTTCGTCGAACCGCTGTTCAACGGCGTGACCCTGCTGATTGCCATCGGCATAGCAGGTTACGCCCAGCGCAAGCGCGGAGCTGTGAGGAGGATCACACCCGCATCCAAATGAGGATGCCGGCCCATCCCGGCATTTCATAACAAACAAAATGGAGGAGTGAACATGAAGCGCAGAACATTATTGCAGGCAACGGTCGCAACCGTCGCCGTTATGCTGAGCATGCCGGCATTGGCCGATTCAATGGCTGACGCCAAGGCCGTGGTCGAAAAATATGCTTCGAAGGTGAGCGCCTGGGATGGCCCGACGAGCGGCCCCAAGGGCGCTGCCGGAAAGAACATCGTCATTCTGGCCGCCGATATGAAGAACGGCGGCATCCTCGGCGTGGTCAACGGCGTTCAGGAGGCTGCAGGCGCGCTCGGCTGGACGGTGAAGGCGCTTGACGGCGCCGGTTCGATCGGCGGGCGGACCGCGGCTTTCGGCCAGGCCATGGCGCTGAAGCCGGATGGCATCATCATCAACGGCTTTGACGCGGTCGAGCAGAAGCCCGCGATGGAAGCAGCCAAGGCTGCCGGCATTCCGATGGTTTCCTGGCACGCTGCCTCGGCGGTCGGTCCGGTTCCCGACGTCGGTGTCTTCGCAAACGTGACCACCGATGCGATGGAAGTGTCGAAGTCGGCGGCGGACTGGGCCTTTGCCGATGCCGGCGGCAAGCCGGGTGTCATCATCTTTACCGACTCCACCTATGCGATCGCGATTGCCAAGGCCGATCGCATGAAGAAGGAGATCGAGGACCTCGGCGGCACGGTGCTCGAATATGTCGACACGCCGATCGCCGAAACCTCTCAGCGCATGCCGCAGCTGACCACATCGCTTCTGCAGAAGTATGGCGCGAAGTGGACGCATTCGCTGGCGATCAACGACCTCTATTACGACTTCATGGGACCTTCGCTCGCCTCGGCGGGTATTGCAGGCGACGGAAAACCGGTGAACGTCGCAGCCGGCGACGGTTCGGAGAGCGCTTATCAGCGTATCCGCGCCAAGCAGTTCCAGGCCGTCACGGTCGCCGAGCCGCTCAACCTTCAGGGCTGGCAGCTCGTCGACGAATTGAACCGCGCCTTTGCGAAAGCGCCTTGGTCCGGCTATGTGTCGCCGCTCCACGTGGTGACCAGCCAAAATGTCGAGTTTGACGGTGGACCGAAGAACAGCTTCGATCCCGACAACGGCTATCGCGATCAATACAAGAAAATCTGGGGCAAATAACCCTTTCCGATCGGGGCGTATCGATCGATACGCCCCGATATCACGACAACACTCCAACATCGATCCAGCTCCGGCGAGTTTTGGAAAAGAGAACCTATGATCATTCGTTATGCTTTGTTTGAAGGCGAAATCCATCCCGGTAAAGAAGGGGAATTCCGCGAATTCGTACGGCAGCGGCTCGTGCCTCTCTGGACGAAATTTCCAGGCGCCGAGGAAATCCGGGTGCTGGACGGGATGGAGCGAGACGCAGGCGCTCCGATCTATGCCATGGCGCTCGCCATTCGTTATCCCGATATGGACGCGGTAAATGCAGCACTTCTCTCCGACGTGCGGTCGCAGAGCCGCGAAGTCACCGGCGAACTCCTGCAGCTCTTTACCGGCAAAGTGCATCATCACGTCTTCTCGGCCAACGAATACGCGCCGCATAGCGCCTGACACAAGGCGATCCCGACGTCCGCGACGGCTTGGCGTCTGAAGGGCGGTCACTGCGGTTTGCTGCCAAGCCTTTATCAAGAGCAGGGTTAAACAAGGCCCCGTAAAGCGCCGTGGACGAACGTCCCAGGCGCTTTTTTCACGCCTGGATACATCGACCCTCGTGCCGACGCGCCGGATGCGATCGTTCCGGTTGCCCGACTTTTGAGGACATTTTTCCCTCAGCGCCACTTTCATTAAACTAAATAGTCTATCGATTTGGTAGATTATATTCCATCTTACCGTGCATCGCTCCTGCAATCAGCAATCCGAAACGGGAAGATCGACGATGACATTGGCAAAGACATTCAAAATTGCGTTGTTCAGTCTGCTTGGTCTCAGTGCCATTCATGGTCCGGCCGGAGCCCAGGCAGACGCTCCCCTCCTTCCCAAGGTGCCGCCGGGCACGGTGCTGACAATTGGCGATCCGGTCACGCAGAAAGCGCTCGAAGTGTCCGGCCTCGGCAAGGAGCTCAGTTTCGAGGTCAAATGGGCCAATATCAGCGGCGGCCCGCAGACGTCGGAAGCTTTCCGCGCCCATGCGCTCGATGTCGGGTCCGTGGCCGAGATCCCTTCGATCTTCGCCAACTGGAACAATCTGCCCGTCCGCAACATCGCCTATCGCGAACGCCGTGACCCGATCGCCAATCCCATCTACCGCTTCGGCATCGCGCCAGGCGCGGCCGTCAAGACGCTCGCGGATTTCCGCGGCAAGCGCATCGCCTTCAGCCCGGGTCAGGCCCAGGGCACGCTCGTTCTACGCGCGCTGCACGCGGCAGGCCTGAAGAGCGGTGACGTCACCCTGGTGGAACTGCCGAGCACCAGCGACGTCTACCCGAAGGCATTGGCGAGCAAGCAGGTCGATATCGCGCCGCTCGGCGGCGTCTACATCAGGCGCTACATCACCCAATACGGACCTGATGGCGCCACCCTCGTGGAGCATGGCCTGCGCGACGATCCGAGCCATCTCTATGCGCCGCAATGGGTTCTGGACGATCCCGCCAAGGCGGCAGCTCTCGCCGAATATGTCGGTCTGTGGGCACGCGCCACCGAATGGGTGAACCGCAACCCGGACCTCTGGATCAAGGAATATTACGTTGGCCAGCAGGGCCTCAGCCAGGAGGACGGGGAATATCTCGTCAAGCTGACCGGCGAACAGATCGTTCCCGCCGATTGGAGCGAAGTGAAGAAGCGTCACCAGGAAACCATCGACCTGCTGGCAGACGAGCTCGGCTACAAGCCCCTCAATGTGGAGCAGATTTTCGACAATCGCTTCGAGAAGCTCGGCGCTGCGGCTTTGGCCAAGAGCCAGTAACGCTCGACACCCCTTCGGAGAGGAGATTTGAAGCATGGCAACCACTTGGGATGCAGATGAGGCGAAACTGTCGCGGTCGTCGGGCGGTCGAATTGTGAGGGCAGGTTCTCGCCTCGTGAAACCGGCTGGCTCCACTGGTCCCCGAGCCCGGCGCAGGTTAGGCCCCGGACCGGCGATCCCTTTCGGATTGCAGATCGGGCCGGCATTGCTCGTCTTGACCTGGGTCGTTGGCTCGGCGCTCGGATGGATCGACCCGCGGATCCTGTCGGCGCCGTGGACGGTGGTCGAGGCTTTCGTAAGGCTCATCGAGCAGGGTCGCCTGCAGGACAATTTCGTGACGTCGGCGACACGCGCCCTGCTCGGCCTTAGCATCGGTTTGCTGATCGGTACGGTCCTAGCGGTGATCGCTGGCCTTTCCCGGATCGGCGAAGCCCTGATCGACGGGCCGGTACAGATCAAGCGCGCGATACCGACGCTGGCCCTGATCCCCTTGCTGATCCTGTGGTTCGGCATCGGCGAGAGCATGAAGGTTACGACCATCGCGCTGGCCGTGATCGTGCCGATTTACATCCACACCCACAACGCGCTCCGCAGCATCGACAGCCGTTATGTCGAACTGGCCGAAACCCTGCGGATGAGCCAGAAGGATTTCATCCTTCAGGTCGTGCTGCCTGGTGCCTTGCCGGGTTTTCTTCTGGGTCTGCGGTTTGCCGTCACTCTCTGCTGGGTTTCTCTCGTCGTGGTCGAGCAGATCAACGCCACCAGCGGGCTCGGTTACATGATCGATCTTGCCCGCAATTACGGGCAGACCGACGTCATTCTCGTCGGCCTGGTGGTCTATGTGCTGCTCAGTCTCATCTCGGACGGTCTCGTCCGCCTCATCGAACGGAGGGCCCTCTCATGGCGCCGCACCCTGGCAAACTGAAGCCCGCAACCAAGGCCGTCCATGTGCGAAACCTCGCACGGCGGTTTGCGATGAAGACGATCCTCGACGGCATCGATCTCGATATCGATGAAGGCGAATTCGTTGCCCTGCTTGGCCGCAGCGGCTCCGGCAAAAGCACGTTCCTCAGGGCTCTTGCCGGTCTGGATCACGGTGTCGAGGGAACCGGCACCCTCGAGACGCCGGAGAGCCTTTCGGTGGTTTTCCAGGACGCCCGCCTGCTGCCCTGGCGCACCGTCATCCAGAACGTCACGCTCGGCTTGACCGGCGTCTCCGGCCAGGAAGCCGGACGGAAGGCTTTGGCGGAGGTAGGACTTGCAGGCCGGGAAACGGCGTGGCCGAACCAGCTTTCGGGTGGCGAGCAGCAGAGGGTCGCTCTTGCCCGTTCGCTAGTGCGCGAACCGGCCCTGCTTCTCGCCGATGAGCCGTTCGGCGCGCTCGACGCGCTGACCCGGCTGAAAATGCACGATCTGCTGCGGGAGTTGTGCGCCAGACACCGTCCTGCCGTGCTGCTCGTCACCCACGACGTCGATGAGGCGATTTCGCTGGCCGACCGGATACTGGCTCTCGATGAAGGCCGCCTCATCGAGGATCTCAGGATCGATCTGCCGACGCCGCGCGATCACGGCGATCCGCGCTTTGCGCAATTCCGAATCCATCTCCTCAGCCGGCTCGGGGTCGAGCTTCCGGGCCGCAAGGCCGCCTGACATCAGCAACAGTTCAATTTGATCTTAGGGATAAGCCAATGAGCACATCGAAAAGGCAAATGCGGCTTGGCGCATTCATCATGGCGACCGGCCATCATATCGCCGCCTGGCGCCATCCCGAGGCGCAGGCTGATGCCGGTCTCAATATCGATCACTACCGCGAGCTCGCCCAGACCGCCGAACGCGGCAAATTCGATCTCGTCTTCGTCGCCGACAGTCCGGCGGGATGGGACCGCGCCAAAGACCCGGAAGCGCTTCGCCGCACCGCCCAGGGTGCGCATTTCGAGCCGCTGACCCTTTGGGCGGCCCTCTCGCAGGTGACCAAACATATCGGCTTCGTCGCCACGGCATCGACGACCTACGAGGACCCTTACCTTCTCGCCCGCAGATTTGCGTCGCTGGACTATATCTCCAAGGGTCGTGCGGCATGGAACGTCGTCACGACAGGTGCGGATGTTTCGAAGAATTTTTCAATCGCAGGCCATCCCGCCCATGCCGATCGTTATGAGCGGGCCGAGGAATTCGTCGACCTGGTGAAGGGTTTGTGGGACTCCTACGAGGACGACGCCTTTATCCGCGACAAGGAAAGCGGGGTCTATCTCGATCCCGATAAGGTGCATCTCGTCGATCACAAGGGCAAATTCTTCTCGGTGGCCGGTCCGCTCAACGTCGGCCGTCCGCTGCAGGGCTATCCTGTCATCGTGCAGGCCGGCGCATCGGAACCGGGTCGCGAACTTGCCGCCCGCACGGCCGAAATGATCTTTACCGCCAACCAGACCTTCGAGGATGCGCAGGAATTCTATTCCGACCTCAAAGGGCGGCTCGCCCGCTACGGACGCCGGCCGGACGAACTGCTGATCAGTCCCGGCATATTCCCGGTTCTCGGCGGGACGGAAGCGGAAGCCCAGGCGAATTACGACCATATCCAATCGCTGGTTCATCCCTCCATCGCCTGGAATATCCTTGCCCGCCACTACAAGGGCATCGACCTTTCCGGCTACTCGCTGGATGATCCCGCCCCTCCCCTGCCTGAAAATACCGAACTTAACAAAAGCCGCCTCAAGCTGGTTTCCGACCTGGTATCGCGCAACAATTTGACGCTGCGCCAGTTCTATCTGGCGGTCGCCACCGCTCGCGGCCATCGGACGGTTGTGGGAACGCCCGAGCAGATCGCCGATGCGATGCAGAGCTGGTTCGAGAACGGTGCTGCCGACGCCTTCAACATCATGCCGCCGATCCTGCCCACCGCCTTGACCGATTTCGTCGATCAGGTCGTCCCGATCCTGCGCAAGCGCGGCCTGTTCCGGCACGAATACGAAGGCACGACGCTGCGGGAGAATCTTGGCCTTCAGCGCCCGCCGAATGGCTTTGTGGTTCGGGCAGGGCAGCAGGTGCAGGCGGCAGTATAATTTCCCGGGGGGATTTCCCCCGGTTTCCTTGTTCCAATCACACAGAACTGCAGCATCGCATGAGCAATGATTCCGAATTTCTCTGGTATATTCCGAACGACATCAAAGCCGGTCATCGCGGCGATTCCGCCGTCGAGAACCACAACAGCCTGGATACGCTGACCAGCCATGCAAGGACGCTGGAGGAACATGGCTGGAAGGGGGCGCTCATCGGCACCGGTTGGGGCCGCCCCGACACGTTTACCGTCGCGGCCTCGCTCGCCGCCCGGACGACCACCTTCGAACCGCTCATTGCGATCCGTCCAGGCTATTGGCGACCGGCGAACTTCGCTTCTGCGGCTGCGACGCTGGACCACCTGACGGGCGGCCGCGTGCGGATCAATATCGTGTCGGGCAAGGATAACCTGGCTGCCTACGGCGACAGCGAGGGTGATCAGGCACACCGCTATGCCAGGACCAAGGAGTTCATGCGGCTGGTTCGCAGATTATGGACCGAAGACAACGTCACATTCGGGGGCGAGCACTTCCGGGTTGCCGACTCCACCGTGGTGCCGCGCATCCAGGTCCGCGGCGACCGCCGGCACCCCAAATTCTATTTTGGCGGCGCTTCGGAGGCGGCAGAGCGGGTGGCCGCCACGGAGGCCGATGTCCAGCTTTTCTGGGGTGAACCGATCGACGGTGTCCGCGAACGGATCGCGCGGCTCAAGGCGTTGAGCCGGGAACTGGACCGCGACCTCCCGCCGCTGGAATTCGGCCTGCGGATAACGACGCTGGTCCGCGACACCACCGAACAGGCCTGGACTGACGCCGAGGCGAAGGTCGCCGAGATGGCCAGAAGCAAGGGTGCGGGCTGGCATGATCACCAACGCGCGCAGGCCGTCGGCCAGCAGCGGCTGCTCGATCTGCATGAGCGCGGCGACGTCCTCGACGACAACCTCTATACCGCGCCGGGCAAGTTCGGCGGCGGCGGCGCCGGCACCACCTGGCTGGTCGGGTCGGCGGAAGACGTCGCCCGCTCGCTGCGCAAATACCAGGATCTCGGCATCACCCATTTCGTGCTGTCCGACACGCCCTATCTCTCCGAGATCAAGCGGCAGGGCGATCAGCTTCTTCCGCTGCTGCGTGGCTGAAGCCAGAGCAGCCGCGCTCCGGCACTGCAGCTGCAATTCATGCCGATTGCCAAGACCGTTCAGAGCGTCGCGCAGTTCGCGGGCAAGCCGCAGAACCTTGCTGTGCGGGGGGAGGTTGGAGATTTCACAACTAGCGGGAGAGCGCTCGTCAAATTGTCCATCCGAAAAGCGCAAATGCTATCCAATAGAGCACTATAGCCATGCTCCGCAGGCTCCGTTTACACTCTCTAAAATATATTGCTCTAATTTTTTAGATATCGGGGCGACGTTCTTTAAGACCGTCACCTCCGCCATGAGGGCGGGTCAGGCACCCGAATTTCGCATGAAATCGGCTTTTATTGCTTTGACGGGTGTCCCGTATCTCAAGCGCGATTCCGGGCACCGAGGTGCCTGTCGGATGCACTCGGTGACACCGAGGCTCTGCATTCGAACGAGATATGACAAGCAATCCTGGCTGCCGAGACATCCTTCCAACAAACCTCACAGCGAGGGGAGAGTGCATATGAAGAACATCATGAGTTTCGGAGTTGTGGCGCGCTTGGCGCTTGGCTTCAGCGTTCTCCTTTTGCTGATGGTCGGCTTGACCATCTATTCGACGGAAAAAGTTGCGCAGATCAACGATAAGCTTGGCACCATCAACGACGTCAACAGCGTGAAGCAGCGGTTTGCCATCAACTATCGCGGCAGCGTGCACGATCGGGCGATCGCCATCCGCGACGTCACTCTGGTGACGTCTGCCGATGAGCGGAAGACCGCCGAGGCATTGATCGAAAAGCTGGCCGCCTCCTACGCCGAGAATGAAAAGCGCATGGCGGATATGGTTGCATCTCCGGCCGGTGCGACGGAACAGGAAAAAACCATTCTCGGTGAGATTGCAGACATCCAGGCGAAGACCAATCCTCTGGTCGCCCAGATCATTGCGCTGCAGGAGAAGGGCGACGGCGAGGCCGCTCGCAAGATCCTGCTCGAACAGGCTCGGCCGGCCTTCGTTGCCTGGCTTGGCGCCATCAACAAATTCATCGACTATCAGGAAGCGCTGAACAAATCGATTGGTGGCGAGGTTCGCAGCACGGCAAGCGGCTTCAAGCCATTGGCGCTGACCGCGCTTGGCATTGCGGCTGTTCTTTCACTGGTTGCCGCCGCCGTGACCGCACGCACGATCGTCGGCCCGCTGGCAAAACTTCAGCTTTCGCTGAAAGCGATGGCGGACGGCAATCTTAACGGTGATCGCCGCCTCGAAGCGCGGGGCGACGAGATCGGCAAGCTTGCACGGGCGGTGGCAGGGCTGCGCGACGCAATTTCGGCAAAGGCCGAACGGGAAGCTGACGCCGAGGCGAAGAGAGCTGTGTCGGAGCGGCATCGGCTCGAGCAGGATGCAGATGAACGCCGCACCCTCGCCGAGCAGACGGACAAGGCTGTCGGCCAGCTTGGCGATGCGCTGCAGGCGCTGGCTGACGGCGACCTCACACAGCAGATCGGCACTCCGTTCATTCCGTCTCTGGAAAAACTGAGAGCCGACTTCAATTCTGCGGTCGAAAAGCTTCGTGCCGCCATGCAGAAGGTTGCCCAGAACGCCAGCGCCATCGCTGCCGGTGCACAGGAGATCCGCTCCTCCTCGGACGATCTCGCCAAGCGGACCGAACAGCAGGCAGCCTCGGTCGAGGAAACCGCCGCTGCCTTGGAAGAGATTACGACCACCGTTGCCGACTCGAGCAACAAGGCTCAGGAAGCCGGCCAGCTCGTCCGCAAGACGAAGGATAGTGCCGAGCGGTCGGACAGTGTCGTTCGGGATGCGGTCGATGCCATGGGCAAGATCGAATCCTCCGCCACCGAAATCGGCAGCATCATCGGCGTCATCGATGAAATCGCGTTCCAGACCAACCTGCTGGCGCTCAATGCCGGCGTCGAAGCCGCCCGTGCCGGCGAGGCCGGTAAGGGCTTTGCCGTCGTCGCTCAGGAAGTCCGCGAGCTGGCGCAACGCTCCGCCAAGGCGGCAAAAGAAATCAAGGAACTTATCAACGCTTCGAACGGCCACGTCAAAAGCGGCGTGGCCCTGGTTGGCGAGACCGGAAGGGCGCTGAAAGAGATTGCCGAGCAGGTACAGCAGGTCGACGGCAATGTGGTGGCCATCGTCGGCGCTTCGCAAGAGCAGGCGACGGGGCTGAAAGAGATCAATACCGCTGTCAACAAGATGGATCAGGGGACGCAGCAGAACGCCGCCATGGTGGAAGAAGCCACAGCGGCGGCCCACAAGCTCGCCAAGGAAGCCGATGCGCTGTTTCAGCTGCTGGGCCAGTTCAACATTGGTGGAGTGGTGGCACCGAAGCGCGCCTCGCAGCCCGTTGCCGCGGCGCCCCGTTCTCAATCGGCGCCCTCGCCTGCCCGCCAGATGATTGCCAAAGTAGGTAAGTCGTTCCAGACGAACGGGAATGCAGCATTGGCCGGCGATTGGGAAGAATTTTAAGTCGCCCTGATTTCCCTCCAGCCTATGCTGGAACGCCAAAGCGGCATAATTTTGCGAAGGGCAGCGTTTGCTGCCCTTCGCATTTGAATCTTATGCCCGAGCTGGAGTCTTGACTGGAAGCAGGGCATTGACAACAACCGCAACGGCAATGTTGGCCGCAAGCGCCAGCAGTCCGGTATAGACGGTGAAGGGTTCGCCGCCGAGGCTAATCAGATGCAGAGGCTTCCAGCCGGCATCCCAGACGAGGAAAGTACCGCCGCAGAAGCCGACGAACCAGCCGGCAAGCAGGCCGGGTGCACGGAACCAGTTGGTATAGAGGCCGAAGACCAGGGCCGGAAGCGTCTGCAGGATCCAGATGCCGCCGAGCAGCTGCAGGTCGAGTGCGAATTGCGTCGGCAGGAAGATGATGACGAGAAGCGCACCGATCTTCACGACAAGCGAGGTGATCTTTGCGACCTTCGCCTCGCCCGCATCGCTGACGTCAGGATCGACATAGGCTTTCCAGAAATTGCGGGTGAAGAGATTGGCGGCGCCGATGCTCATTACCGCTGCCGGCACCAGTGCGCCGATGGCGATCGCCGCAAAGGCGAAGCCGGAGAACCAGCCCGAAAACAGCGTCTTGAACAGCGTCGGAACGACGTCATTGGCGCTGTCGAGCTTCAGGTTGGCGGCATGCCCCATATAGCCGAGCAGCGCCAGAAGGCCGAGCAGCAGCGTATAGGCGGGCAGCATGATCGCATTCTTGCGGACCGTTTTGCCGCTGTTGGAGGCAAAGATGCCCGTCAGCGTATGCGGATACATGAAGGCCGCGAGTGCCGAACCCAAGGCGAGCGTGGCATAGGCGACATATTGGTTGCCGCCGAGCAGCAGGTTGCCGGATCCCTTGGCCTGGAAGGCCGCATCGGCCGAGGCGAAGACATTGGCGTAACCTCCGAGCTTCGACGGGATCAGTGCGACGGCCGCGATCACGACGATATAGATCATAATATCCTTGACGAAGGCGATCAGAGCCGGGGCGCGCAGGCCCGCGGAATAGGTATAGAGCGCCAGCACGATGAAGGCGATCGCCAGCGGCAACTCGCCATGCAGCCCGAGCGCCTTCAGCACCGCCGTCATGCCGACGAGCTGGAGGGCGATATAGGGCATGGTGGCGATGACGCCTGTTGCCGCGACGGCGAGTTCGAGACCGCGCGATCCGTATTGACCGTGGACGACGTCGCCAGCCGTCACATAGCCGAAATCCTTGGCGCGTTTCCACAGCACAGGCATGACCATGAAGACGAAGGGATAAACGACGATGGTGTAGGGCAGCGCAAAGAAGCCGTAGGCTCCCACGGTATAGACCAGCGCCGGAACGGCGATCACGGTGTAAGCGGTATAGAAATCGCCGCCGACGAGGAACCAGGTGATCCAGGTGCCGAAGTTGCGTCCGCCGAGACCCCATTCATCGATATGGGCCAGTGTCTCGGGCTTACGCCAACGGCTGGCGACGAAGCCCATGACCGTGACCAAAACGAAAAAGAAGATGAAGACGGCAAGCGCCGTGCCGTTGATGTCAGTCGTCATGGCGGGTGCTCCGATAGGCGATCCAGGTCAACGTCGCGGTGATCGGCACCCAGAGAAGCTGATACCAATAGAAGAAGGGAAAGCCGAAAAGAGACGGCTCGCGGACATTGTAAAATGGCGGCCAGAGCAGACCTATGTAGGGAATGACAAGCAGCCAGAGCGCTGCCTTGCTACGTGGTTTTTCCATGTCGGAATACCTTTCAGGCGCCGCGGGCGGCGGTCGCCATGTTCCAGTTGTCGGCGTGGAAGGCAGGTCTGTCAGCCGGCGGCCGCAGCAGGCCCGGCTTGGGTCGCTCGAGGTTTTCCGACCGATCGGAAGCTGATGTAACGCATGTGAATTCCTCCCAACGGCCCGCACTTGGCCAGCCGTGGATGGAGTCCTATGGCGCCGGTTTTAAGCCCGCAAGATCGAGGCGGCGCTGAAATGCCGGGGCCTACCCAGAAGTGGGTAGACGCGATTTATCCGACTTTCGAGACGATGCCGTGATCGAGCGCATAGCGGATGAGGCCCGCTGTGGTGGCAATGCCGAGCTTCTTCTTGAGGTTCTTGCGATGGGTTTCCGCCGTGGCGGAGGTGATCCCGAGCGTTTCGGCGATCTCCTTGTTGCTCCTGCCGGCAACGATCAGCCCGAGAATGTCGCGTTCGCGCAGCGTCAGGGGATCGGTTCCCTCCTCCGCGCGTTCGCCCATCAGCGCGTCGAAGACGCCGGACGAGAAATATGTCCCCCCGCCCGCCACGGTCTCGATGGCCGAGACGATCTCGTCCGTCGAAACATCTTTCAAGATGTAACCGGCAGCGCCATGCATGACCGAGGAGGAAATATACTCGCGGCTGTCATGCATGGAGAGCATCACGACCCGCGCCTGGGGAAGTTCGTTCCTGAACAATTCGATCGCATCGATGCCGCTCAGCTTCGGCATGTTGATGTCCATCAGCACGACCTGCGGCAGGACTTGCCGGCCGATCTCCAGCCCTGTTTGGGCGAGCCCGGCCGTGCCGGCAACTTCGATATGGTCGAATGTTTCGAGCACGGCCTTCAACCCGTCCAGCACCAGCGGATGGTTGTCGATCAAGAGCACCCTGATTTTCGGGCGTTCCGTCATGCAGCTTCTGCCTGCCGATCGGTGGGACGATTGGCCGATTTCGGCAGCATCGCCGTCAGCGTCGTGCCGGTCTCGCTGCTATTGATCAGCAGCAGGCCGCGGAAGTGGGCCATTCGCTCCTGCATGTTGCGCAGGCCGAGACCTGATCTGCCGGAGACGCCATCCTTGATGCCGTCGAAGCCGGCGCCGTTGTCGGTGACGGTCATGCGGGCGCGGCCGTTATCGCTCCAGAGCTTGACCGCAAGCCGGGAGGCGCCCGAGTGCCGCTCGACATTGTTGAACGCCTCCTGGGCGACGCGATAAAGCGCGGTATTGGCTTCGGCCTTCAGCGTGTCGGTGAAGCCTGAGGCGTCGATCTTCGTCTCGATCCCCGTCCGCTCGGCAAAATGATAACAGAGTGCCTCTAGAGCAGCCGTCAGGCCGAGGTCGTCGAGCACACGCGGGCGGAGATCATGCGACAGCCGCCTGATTTCCTTGATGGCGCCGTTCAGCGCCTCGACACCGCGGTCGATGGTGACAGCCGCATCGTCGACATTGGTCCTGACCTTGCGGCCGGCAAGGTCCATCGCATAGCGCACGCCGACGAGATTTTGGGAAATGCCGTCGTGCAACTCGCGTGCAAGCCGCGCGCGCTCTTCTTCCTGCGTATCGATGACCCGCTGTGTCAGCTGCTTGAGCCGGCCGTCGGCCATGCGGCGCTCGTGGAACGTCAGCAGCATGCAGGTCGTGAAAACGACAAGCACCGAAGGCACGGCGATCAGTGCGACGATGACGAAGGTCCGTTTTATGTTGGCGCGCATCCCGGCGTTGGCGGCAGCACTTTGGGCAAAGACGTCATCCAGGTAAACGCCGGTGCCGACGACCCAGTGCCATTTGTCGAGACTGACGACGAAGGAGAGCTTGTCGGCGATCTGTCCGGTCGATGGTTTCTGCCATTTGTACTGATGCAGGCCCCCGCCCGCTCTTGCCGTGGCGATCAGCTCGGCAATGACCTTGTCGCCATCCGGATCGGTGAGGTCGAGCCAATTGTGCCCATGGCGGAAACTCTGGCGCGGATGGACGATGTTGTTGCCGTCATAGTCATAAACGAAGAAATATCCGTCCTTGCCGTAGTCGAGCGAAGTCAGGATCGCCGCCACCTTCTGCTTGGCCGCCTCGTCGTCGGTACCGGCTTTGTCGTAAATCGTCTGGATGGCGGACAGAGCAAGGTTGGTCAGGTTGAGGATTTCGGCTTCCTTGGTCTTCAGCATGTTCTGCTCGAACGTATCGATGCTGTTCTTGGCGAGGTTTGCCGATTGCCAGGTGATGAAGGTGGTGATCGCAAGGATCGAAATGACGAGCGGAATGATCGCCAATGCGATGATCTGGTGTCGTAACGTCAACGATCATTCCTCCCGAGAATTTGCGCCCGGAATTATGCCCTTTGTCAAATGCGAGTCCAGCGGCTTGTCGGTGCCCGATATCTGGCGGCCGGAACCACTGCCGCCGGGGCATCGCGTGCGCTAATCCAGGGGCACGAACAGGCCGAGCTTGACGTCCCGCAGCACGACATTCGTGTGCATGCGGCGGATCTGCGGATTGTCGGCCATGATCAGGGCAGCGATATCGTCATAATGCTCGACGTCGCGGGCGGTGACGATCGCGATCAGATCGACCGCGCCTGTGACGTAATAGACCTGCTGGATGTGATCCTGCTTCTCCGCCCAGAGGCGAAACTTCGCCAGCGCGTCGTAATTGTCCCGCTCGATCTCCATCCCGACGATGAACACCATTGCTGTGCCCGTCGCCTTGCGGTCGACGACGGCCACCTCCGCCTTGATAATCCCTTCCTCGCGCAGCCGCTTCAACCGCCTCTGCACGGCCGAGACCGACAGTCCGATCCGCTCGGCGATCGTTTCGGCTTTCAGCTGGCAGTCGCGCTGAACGATATCGAGAATGTCACGGTCAAAACGATCGAGTTGTTCCATTGTCCAATCCTGGTTCTCGCCGCAGCAACTCGCGAATTCTGCCGTACTTGCCGCACGAGGAAGATTATTTTGCATAAAATATGCAGAATAGATGAAAACTGCGCGAAAAAACCGCGTTATTTTATCATTATCCTTCGCAAGCTCAATTCACCCGGAACCATGCATGCCAGATCAACCCTTTCCTGCTCTTTGCGTCGAAGATCTTCATAAAAGCTTCGGCTCGCAAGAGGTTCTCAAGGGTATTTCGGCGCAGGCCGAAAAGTCTGACGTGATTTCGATCATCGGCTCGTCAGGCTCCGGCAAGAGCACCTTTCTCAGATGCATCAATTTCCTGGAAACGCCGGATCGCGGCCGCATTGCCGTGAACGGCGAGGAGATCGCGCTGAAGATGGGGCGGGGCGGCCGGCTGCAGCCGCGCAGCTGGCGGCAGATCGAACGGATACGGACCGGACTGGGGATGGTCTTCCAGAGTTTCAATCTCTGGGCTCATCGGACGGTGCTGGAAAACGTCATCGAGGCGCCGGTGCACGTCATGGGCATTTCACGGCGCGAGGCCATCGAAAAGGCGGAGGCCCTGCTCCACAAGGTCGGGCTCTTCGATAAACGCGACGCCTACCCCGCTTTCCTCTCCGGCGGCCAGCAGCAACGCGCGGCGATTGCGAGAGCCCTCTGCGTCGACCCTGCTGTCATGCTGTTCGACGAACCGACATCGGCGCTCGATCCGGAGCTGGTCGGCGAGGTCCTGAAGGTCATCCGCGATCTCGCGGAAGAAGGCCGGACCATGCTGATCGTCACGCATGAAATGCGCTTCGCCCGCGATGTATCCAGCCGTGTTCTGTTCCTCCATCAGGGACGGATCGAGGAAGAAGGCCCGCCGGAGCAGATATTCGGGGCGCCGGTCAGCGCCCGCTGCCGGGAGTTCACCGGCCTCAGCGCCCACTGATGCGCATCGATCTATCATCGACAACACAAACCAGGAGAATCCTGCGAATGAAACTGCTCCCCACGCTTTTTGCCGGCGCGGCACTCGTGCTTTCCGCCGTCACCGCACAGGCCGAAGTCCGCTTCGGTGTCATGAACGAATCCTATCCGCCCTTCTTCGCCAAGGACGCCTCCGGCCAATGGCAGGGATGGGAGATCGACCTGATGAACGCTGTGTGCGAGGAGATGAAGGAGAAATGCTCGATCGTCG
The DNA here is from genome assembly GCF_052871115.1 of Rhizobium sp. LARHSG275. NCBI lineage: Bacteria > Pseudomonadati > Pseudomonadota > Alphaproteobacteria > Hyphomicrobiales > Rhizobiaceae > Rhizobium > Rhizobium sp. LARHSG275. The sequence goes on from NZ_JBIXJN010000006.1 coordinate 266,895, forward strand.
AAATTTCCTGGGATGGTCTCATTCCGGCTCTTCAGAGCAAGAAGTTCGACGTGATCTGGTCGTCGATGTCGAACACCGCGGAACGCTCGAAGGTGATCGACTTCACCGACAAATATTATAACACGCCGAGCACCTTGATCGGCCCCAAGGACCAGAAGCCGGGCGCCACTGCCGAGGACGTGAAAGGCAAGACCATCGGTATCCAGGTGTCGACGATCCAGTCGGAATATTACAAGAAGTATTTCGCCGCCGCTGCCGAGGAAAAGACCTACCAGACGCTCGATGAGGCGTTTCAGGACCTCGCCTCCGGCCGTATCGACTATGTCTTCGGCGATTCACTGGCGCTTGATGCTTTCCTCAAAAGCGATGGCGGCAAGGATTGCTGCGCCAAGATGGGCGACGTTGCCGACGACAAGGAGATTCTCGGCGCTGGCGTTTCGGGCGGCCTGCGCAAGGAAGACACTGAGCTGAAGGCCAAGCTGAACACGGCGATCGCTGCCGTCCGTGCCAGTGGCCAGTATGATACTATCAACAAGAAATACTTCGATTTCGACATCTACGGCGCAAAGTAAGCAGCCGGAACGATGGCGACTGCGCAACAAGGTATTCTGGACCTGCTGTCTCCCTATCCTCCGGGATGGGGCGGCGTCCTTTTGGCAGGTGCGGTCTCCACGGTCGCCATCTCGGCTTGCGCTTTTGCGATCGGCTTGCTGCTTGGCACCGGCGGCGCGCTGGGAAAGCTCTCTGGTAACCGCATGCTGCGCCTGCTGCTCGATCTCTATACCACGCTGATCCGCGCCGTTCCCGAGTTGATCCTGATCGTCGGGCTCTATTATGCCGGCACCGATGGCCTCAACCGGCTGCTCGCCGCGTTGGAACTGCCGCCGGTCAATGTGAACGGCTTTGTCGCAGCCGTCGCCGTGCTGGGCTTCGTCCAGGGTGCCTACATGACGGAGGTGCTGCGCGGCGCGATCCTCGCCATTCCCGTCGGCCAGATCGAGGCCGCCAAAGCCTTCGGCATGGGGCCGGTGCGGAGGTTCCGCCGTGTCCTGCTGCCGGCGCTTCTGCCGAACGCGCTGCCGGGCCTTGCCAATCTGTGGATGTCGGTCACCAAGGACAGCGCGCTGGTCGCCGTCGTCGGCTACCAGGAACTGGCGCTCGCCACCCGTCTTGCCGGGGCAAGCACCAAGCATTACTTCGTCTTTTTCCTTGCTTCGGCCCTTCTCTATCTCGCCATCACGCTTGTTTCCAACGTCGTCTTCAAACTGATCGAGGGACGGGTACGGCGGGGACAGCCGCGCCTTGCCTGAAGAAAGCGCCCCATGAGTTTCACCTGGATCTCTTCCTATTGGCCGCTGCTTCTGACAGGCGCCTGGCAGACTGTTTGCCTGCTGGTGATCTCCGTGGTGTTCGGCTTCGTCATCGCCATAGGCCTGGCGTTTGCGCAGGTCAGCGGCGGCAGGCTGACGCGGCTCCTGGCGCGCAGTTACTGTAGCTTCTTTCGCGGCACGCCGTTGCTGATACAGCTATGGCTTCTCTACTACGGGGTGGGCTCGCTGCTGCCCATGGTCCCCGGCATCCGCCAGAGCCTGTTCTGGCCGATCCTGCGCGAAGGCTTCTTCTTCGCCGCCGTCAGTTTTACCCTGAACTATGCAGCCTATGAGGCAGAGGTGTTGCGCGGCGCGCTGCTTGCCGTTCCCAAGGGCGAGCTCGAAGCGGGCCGGGCCTTCGGCCTGTCGCCCTGGATGCTGACCCGCCGCATCTGGCTGCCGCGCGCCGTTCGCATCGCCCTGCCGACGATTGCAGGAGAAATCGTCATGCAGCTCAAGGCGACGCCGCTCGCCTTTACGGTGACGGTGATGGATCTTTACGCCGTGGCAAACAAGGTTCGCCAGGACACGCTGCTCGTCTATGAACCGCTGCTGGTCGTCACCCTCTTCTATCTCGCCTTGACCGCAGTGATCGCCCGCGTCTTTCGAGGTCTCGAAGCGCAGGTGCCGGTTCGCCGCTAGGCCGACGGAAAAGGACTGGTCCATGAATTCCCTGGCGTACGAACCACGTGCACCCCGCCCACCTTGTTATGAAAAGCCCGGCGCCGCTGACGGCGCGACAGGTTGAATGGAGACCTCTTGATGAGCACGACGCGAATTCTCGATGGCGGCATGAGCCGCGAACTGCTGCGGCTGGGTGCCGAGCTGAAACAACCGGAATGGTCGGCATTGGCGCTGATCAACGCGCCGGATATCGTCCGTAGGGTACATCAGGAATTCATCGCCGCCGGCTCTGAGGTCATTACGACAAACAGCTACGCGCTCGTGCCCTTTCACATCGGCGAGGACCGGTTCTGGAAGGAGGGGGCGGCGCTGATCCGTCTCGCCGGTCGCCTGGCGCGCGAGGCGGCCGATGCCGCCACGGATCGCAAGGTGCTGGTCGCCGGCTCGCTGCCGCCGATCTTCGGCTCATATGAGCCTGAGAATTTTCAGCCTTCGAGGGTGCAGGATTATCTCAAGGTGCTTGTCGAAAACCTATCTCCCTTCGTCGATATATGGCTCGGCGAGACGTTGAGCCTGATTGCCGAGGCAGAGGCTGTTCGCAAGGCGGTGGCGACGTCGGACAAGCCGTTTTGGATTTCGTTCACATTGGCGGACGACGAGGCAGCCATAAGGGGCGGCGAACCGAAGCTTCGCTCCGAGGAAAGGGTCGAGGAGGCGGCATCCTGGACGGTTTCATCGGGCGCCGAAGCCCTCCTCTTCAATTGCAGCAAGCCCGAGGTCATGCAGGCGGCGGTGGAGACGGCGGCGGGCGTGTTCAGGACAATGGACGCTTCCATCGAAATCGGCGTCTATGCCAATGCCTTCGAAGGGGAAACAGGCGAGGCAGCCGCCAATGAAGGCTTGCATGAGACCCGAAACGATCTGAATGACGATGCCTATTCGCGCTATGCCTGCTCCTGGGCCGAGGCCGGCGCGACGATCATCGGCGGCTGCTGCGGCATCGGCGCTGCCCATATCCATCGCCTGAAGAAGACGCTTTTGGATTAAAGCGGCACGATCAGGAGATCGGCTATGTCGCAATTGTCATTTGGTGTTTGACGCCGTCTTCTGGAGTTCGAGCAGAAGCTCGATCAGCTTCGGGGCCATCTCCCTGATTTCCGAAAGGTGGACGGCGCTCAGTCTCGTCAGAAGCGCATCCGCCTTGTCCGTCAGGAGAACCGTCTGGCGGCGCCTGTCGGCCGGATCGGCATGGCGTTCGACCAATCCGGCATCCGACAGCCGCCCGACAAGCTCGGTCGCCGTATGCGGCGCGATGATCAGCCGCTCGGCCAGCATGCCGATGGTCATGGCGTCGCCGCGTTGTCCTTTGATCGCCAAAAGGGCCTGATGCTGCTGTACGGGCAATCCTTCCGACTGGGCGGCCGAGGCGCTGAAGTCCATGAACTGGCGAAGCGCAAATCGGAGGTCGGCGAGAGCTTCGTAATCCTCCTGTCTCAGCGGCGGCGCGGTCTTCTTCAAAGCACTTCTCCTCTTCCGCAACGGCTGCCGGGGTCGGCAGCCCATGCCGCCATCATCGAATAGATGGGCAGTCGCCAGCCGGTCAAGTGAGGCATCTTCATGGGACATTTTCGCCTTCATGCTTTCACCCGTTGATTTATATCGCATCACGATATATTGACGCGCCTCAGGCGTATCCATTCCGGCGTAGCAGAGGCTTCCATGGCGCAGCATCCACCCAGCAACCGGCCGCACGATTTCACCGGCGGTCTTTCCCGGCGCGAGGCCGGCGATTTCACCACCGACCGGCGGGTCCTCCTCCTGGTCGGCATGTCCATCATTGTCGGCACATCAGGCGCGTTTGCCGCCTGGTGTCTCGTCAGCCTGATCGCGCTGGTGACGAATGTCATCTGGTTCGGGGAGATCGGCATCCAGCCTGCCTCTCTCGCTGCCGTGCCGCGCTCGCTGTGGGTGGTGCTGGTTCCGCCGCTGGGTGGACTTGCCATCGGGCTGATGGCCCGTTTCGGGTCGGAGAAGATCCGCGGCCACGGCATTCCTGAGGCGATCGAGGCCATTCTGATCGGCGGTAGCCGGATGTCGCCGAAGGTCGCGGTGCTGAAGCCGCTGTCATCGGCAATCTCCATCGGAACCGGCGGCCCGTTCGGCGCCGAGGGGCCGATCATCATGACCGGCGGTGCGATCGGATCGCTTTTTGCGCAATTCTTTCACATGAGTGCCGCCGAGCGGAAGACGCTGCTCGTCGCCGGCGCCGCCGCAGGCATGACGGCCATCTTCGGTTCGCCGATCGCCGCGGTCATGCTGGCGGTCGAACTGCTGCTGTTCGAATGGAAGCCGCGCAGCTTCATTCCCGTTGCCGTTGCCGCCTGCGTGTCGATCTGCTGGCGCCCGCTGCTGTTCGGCGTAGGCCCGCTGTTCCCGACCCACTTCCAGGTGGCCTTGCCTTGGTGGGGTATTTTCGCCTGCGCGGCGATGGGCATCATCTCCGGCCTGCAATCGGGATTGCTGACGACGCTGCTCTACCGGATCGAGGACCTTTTCGAAGCCTTGCCGATCCACTGGATGTGGTGGCCGGCACTCGGCGGTCTCGTCATCGGTCTCGGCGGCCTGATCGAACCGCGGGCAATGGGCGTCGGCTACGACATCATCGATGGCTTGCTCAACAATCGGCTGCTCGCCCCGGCTGTCATGTCGATCCTGCTGGTGAAGACCATCATCTGGCTCTTTGCCCTGTCGTCGGGCACCTCCGGTGGCGTGCTCGCGCCGCTTCTGATTTTCGGCGGGGCTCTCGGATGGCTGGTCGGCTTGGTCATGCCGGGCAATGATCCCGGCTTCTGGGCGCTGCTCGGAATGGCGGCGATGATGGGTGGAACCATGCGTGCGCCGCTGACGGGCACCTTCTTTGCGATGGAAATCACCGGCGACGTCAGCACCCTCGTTCCGCTGCTCGCCGCAACCGTGGTGGCCTATGCCGTCACCGTCCTGCTATTGCGCCGCTCGATCCTCACCGAGAAGATCGCCCGCCGCGGGCAGCATATCACCCGCGAATATGGCGTCGATCCGTTCGAACTGTCGCGCGCAAGGGAGATCATGATCAGCGATGTCGACACGCTTCCCGGTACCATGACGGTGGGAGAGGCGTGCGACTTCTTTGCCTCGCAGCAGAAAACGCACCGGATCTATCCGGTGGTCGATGCAGCAGGCAGGCTGTCCGGCGTCGTATCCAGAGCCGACGCTCTTCTCTGGCAGGGGAATCCGGATCTCGCCAGTCAGACGCTTGCGGAAAACGTGACGGACGGTTCCGTTCCGGTGGGCCATCCTGACGATACGGTCGCATTCATCGCCGACCTGATGCTGTCGACGGGCGACGGACGCATTCCGATCGTCGATCCGACCTCCGGGAAATTGTGCGGCCTGATCGCCCGCAAGGATTTGCTGCGGCTACGCAGTTCCTACAGATCGGCCGAACTGGATCGGCGGCCCTATCTCACCGCCGGCTCGAAGAGCAAGTCGCGGTAGCGGCCCGCGGGCGTCCTCCGCATCGCTACTGCTACTGCCGCGCGGCGCATGGATCAGGTCCCATGCGCCGCGCTGACGCTTGAAGACGTCAATGCAGTCCGAACAGGTTCAGCAACTCTTCGCGGTGTCGAACGAATTGCGGTGCGCTGCGGTCGCGAGGCCGGGGCAGATCGATTTCGATCAGACGCGGCTCGCCGCCCTTCTCCCGTGGCAGGATGAGGATCCGGTCGGCCAGGTAGATCGCCTCCTCAAGATCATGGGTGACGAGGATGGTCGTCACATCCTCATCGCGCCAGATCCGTGCGAGTTCCTGCTGCATGCCGATCTTGGTCATCGCGTCGAGCGCGCCGAGCGGTTCGTCGAGCAGCAGGATCTCGGGCTGGACGGCCAGAGCCCGGGCGATGCCGACGCGCTGGGCCATGCCGCCGGAGAGCTGCCGGGGATAGGCAGCCTCGAACTGCTGCAGGCCGACGAGCTTGACATAATGGCGCGCCCGCCCCCTCGCCTGCTCACGCGACAGGCCGCTAGTTTCCAGCCCGAAGGAGACATTGTCGAGCACATCAAGCCAGGGCAGAAGGCGCGGTTCCTGGAAGATGACGGCGCGCTCTGTGCCGACGCCTCGCACGGCCTTGCCATCGACGAGGACCTCTCCCGTGTCTGAGTCCTCAAGACCCGCCAGAACTCTGAGCAGGGTCGTCTTGCCCGAGCCGCTGGCGCCGACGATGGCGAGGCTTTCGCCGGAGCGGACGTGGAGGTTGATATCCCTGAGAACCTGCAGCGGTGTCCCGTTCAATCTGTAGGATTTGGAGAGGTGACGGATCGTCACCTCCCCGCGGCGCGTGTCCTCAGCAATGCTCATCACCATTCCTCAGTTGCTTGCCGGCTTGGCGTCGACGGTCAAGAGGATGTCCTTGGCGGCCAGTTGGCCTTGCTTCAGCTTGCCTTCGCGAACCAGGACGTCGATCCAGAACTGGATGTCGCGCTCGACCGGCAGGCCGCCGGCACGCACCCCATAGCCTCGGAAGTACTGTGCGATATCAGCGTTCTCGCCACGCTCGCTGAGCGCCTTGGCGAGGATCTTCTTGGTTTCCTCCGGATGCTCGCGGGCGTAATCGAGAGCGCGAGCCGACTGCTCGACGAAAATCTTTGCAGCTTCAGGATGCTCGCGAGCGAAATCAAGGCGCAGGACCACGAAGCCCCCGGCGATGTCGCCAAGCACGTCGGTATCGTCGAAAATCGGACGCAGGCCGCCATTCTTCAGCGCAGCCCCCTCGAAGGTCGTCTGCCAATAGCCGAAGGCGGCAATATCGACCTGCTTGGAGCGCAGCACCTGCTCGAGCTGCGGCCCGGGAACGACAAGCTGATTGGCTGCGTCTGCCGGCAGGCCGACGGAATGTAAGGCTTCGCGGATGGTGTAGTCGAGATGCGCGCCGAGCGTATTGACGGCGATGCTCTTGCCGGCAATGTCCTTGATACTTTTGATCGGGCTGTCTTCCAGCACGTAGAAGGTCGACTGGACCTCGTCATTGATGCCGTTCGAGGGATAGGCGGCGACGAAATCATTGCCGCCGATGATCGAATTCAAAACGGCTGAGGTTGCGGCGCTGCCGATCTCGACATCACCCGATGCCAGGGCGATCAGGGAGGCCGGGCCGCCCTGGGCGTAGCCGACATTTTCCAGCGTGATGCCTGTTCCGTCGAAATAGCCGAGTTCGGCAGCGAGTTCATGGGCGGCAAGACCACCCTGGCTGGCGAGATAGCGCAGCTTCACCGTGTCGGTGGCCGCGGCCGGCGTCGCAAGACCGAGAGCAATCACTGCCGGCAGGAGGAGGTTGCGAGGATGGAATGTCATGTGGCGGTGCCTTTCGGAAGAGGAAAATCGGGAAAGCAGTTCAGCGGCTCGGCTGAGACCAGCGGCAGAGACGGCGCTGCAGGAGAACGAGCAAGGCATTGGCGGCAAGCCCGAGGAAGGCGAGCAGAAGGATCGCCGCAAACATCAGCGGGATCTGAAAATTGTATTGCGCGTTCATCACCTGGAAGCCGATGCCCTTGTTGGCGCCGATCATCTCGGCGGCAATCAGCAGGAGAAGTGCCGTCGTCGCCGAAAGACGCAGGCCGACGAAGATCGCCGGCACCGACGCCGGCAGGATGACGCGGCGGAAGATGGTCAGCGGTCCGGCGCCATAGGTCCGCGCCATCTCGATGAGCTTCTTGTCCACCTCCTTGACGCCGCCGATCGTGGCGAGCAGCACCGGAAACAGTGTGGCCCAGAAGATCACGAAGATCTTCGATGTTTCGCCGAGGCCAAGGAGCAGGATGAAGACCGGGTAGAGCGCCAGCGCCGAGGTCTGGCGGAAGAGCTGCAGGATCGGATCGAGCGCCTGTTCGACCGCACGAACCTGGCCCATGAACAGGCCGAGCGGAATGCCGATCACCACGGCAAAAGCGAAAGCAGTTCCGGATCGCTGCAGACTGATGGCGATGTCATCGAGCAGCGCGCCGTTGGCAAGATTGGTCCAAAGAGCGGACAGGATCACGTTCAAGGGCGGGAAGATAGCGGGATTGACCCAGCCCCTGGTGCTCGAAATCTGCCAGAACACGAGGAAGCCGATGAGAAGGCCGTAGCGCGGCAAAAGCGATGCGAGCACCCCGCGCAGATGCGAGGTGAGAATGGAAATATGGCTTTCGCTGCTTTTCAGGCGGCCGAAACTTCTCGGAAGAACCTGGTTGATTTCGTAGGACATCGACCGCTCCTCACTCTGCTGCCTGGAGAGCTGCTTGTTCTGCAGCCCACCGATTGGTCGGGAAAGGCAGGCCGAGGTTTTCGCGAAGCGTCTTGCCCTCGTAGGCCGTCCGGAACAGGCCGCGGCGCTGCAGTTCCGGTATGACCAGATCGACGAAGTCGTCGAGCGCCGTCGGCAGCCAGGGCGGCAGAATGTTGAAGCCGTCTGCGGCTTCGTTCTCGAACCATTTCTGCAGCATATCGGCGATCTGTTCGGGTGTTCCGACGATGGTGTAGTGACCGCGGGCGGATGCGATCCACTGATAGAGCTGGCGGATGGTGAAGTTGTTTTCGTCGGCGATCTGACGGATGAGGGCCTGGCGGCTCTTCATGCCTTCCGTCGGCGGTGCGGGCGGAAGAGGCCCGTCGAGGTCATAGCCGTGCAGGTCGAGCGTGCCGCCGGTCAGGCCATTAAGGAGGCCGATCCCGTCCTCTTCGACGATGAGCGAGGTCAGACGGTCGTATTTCTCCCGCGCCTCCGCCTCGGTCCTGCCGACGAAAGCGGATACGCCGGGCATGACGAGGATATGATCGGGGTTTCGGCCGAGAGCGCGGGCGCGGGCCTTGATGTCCCGATAGAACTCCTGGGCGGTTTCGATATGCTGATGGGCGGTGAAGATGACTTCGGCCGTTGCTGCGGCCAGCCCGCGGCCGTCTTCGGATTGCCCGGCCTGGACGATGACGGGATGCCCCTGCGGTGATCGCGAGATGTTGAGCGGACCGCGCACGCTGAAATGTTCGCCGCGGTGGTCGGTCTCATGCAGCTTCGCCGGGTCGAAGAACACGCCGGATTGCTTGTCCCGGATGAAGGCGTCGTCGTCGAAGCTTTCCCAGAGTTTGCGGACGACGTCGACGTGCTCGGCGGCGCGCCGATATCGGTCGGCATGCGGAAGCTGCGTATCGCGGTTGAAGTTCTGCGCCGTCAGGTCGCCCGTCGTGGTGACGACATTCCAGCCGGCACGGCCCTCGGAGATCAGATCCAGCGAGGCGAATTTGCGGGCGGTCGTGTAAGGCTCTTCGTAGGTGGTCGAGGACGTGGCGATAAAGCCGAGATGCGTGGTGAAAGGCGCAAGGGCCGAGAACAACGTCACGGGTTCGAAGCCGGCCACGCGGGCGTTGCCGCCTTCACGCGCACCGCCAAAACCGACAGCCAGCCCGTCGGCGAGGAAATAAGCATCGAAGAGCCCGCGCTCGGCCGTCAAGGCAAGACGTTTGTGAAACTCGAAACTGGTCGCGCCGTCGGCCGGCTGGTCGGGATGCCGCCATGACGCAACATGCTGTCCGCCACCGGGAAGAAATGCCCCAAGCCTGATTTTCCGTGTCATTTCTTGTCCTCTCCGTTTGCCGTCGACAGCCTGGTCGTCCCCAGGGCCAAGAATTCAATTGGCTGTTGACTGCTAAAATACGTTCTCCATAGAATTTATAGAGAAACTGAATTTCATAGTTTTGGAAGAAGAGTGAATAGATTTCCCGGATTGGCTTGAAATCAGAAATCAACGATCGGGTGTTGTCCCCTGGGGTGTGCGAGAGGCCGCGCGCTGCCGCATCGGCCCCGGAAACGCAAAGACTTGACGGAAGACCCGATTACGGCGGCACTGTGCCATCCCTTGGATCAGATATCGGATGAGTTGATCGCGACGATGATCGCAGCGCTGGCACACCGCGACAGCTCAACCATCCTTTCGAAACGATTACGCCCGAAAGCGTTTGAACTGCCTGGTTTTGGAAACGGCGGCTGGCCGGAAAGGCCAGCCGCCGTGTAGAGTGACAGGCTGATAGCTATTGCGCTGTCGCGTCAGATGTCGACGACAAGGCCCTTGGATTTCAACACCGGTTCGAGATTGCTGACCTCGATGACCGATTTGCCCTGCTTATAGGCCGCGATATAGCCGGCCTCGGCATCTTCGCGGGCCTGCGACAGCCGGGCGACTTCCTGCGCTTCCTGGCGGCGCACGACCACCAGGCCGTCGGCATCGCCGGCGATGATGTCGCCGGGATGGATGATTTCGCCGCCGACGATGATCGTGTCGTTCACCGCGGCAATGGTTTCCTTCACCGTCCCCTTGATGCAGACGCTGAGCGAGAAGACCGGGAAACCGAGTTCCCTCAGCTGCAGCGTGTCGCGCACGCCGGTATCGGTCACCAGGCCGCCGATACCCTTTGCCAGGCAGGCATTGGCAAGCACATCGCCGAAGGAACCGGCCTCTTGGTATTCGCCCGCCGATACGACGATGATATCGCCGGGTTTTGCGTAGTTGATGGCAAGCTGCAGCATGATGTTGTCACGCGGCGCGCATTTTACCGTAAAGGCCGGACCGCACAGTTTCATGCGGTAGTCGACGGGCTTGAGGCGGGAGGAAAGGGCTCCGCGGCGTCCTTGGGCTTCGTGGATCGTCGCGGGTGAAAATTTGGAAACGGCGTCGATATCGGCTTTATCAGGCCGTTCGGCGATATCTTTAATATGGATCATGGATGCCTCCCATTTTTGGCCGACGGCGGGCGTGTCCCGCCGTCTCAATTTGTTTGGACATTGTCAGTGAATGACGCCGAAGCCGGTCGGCTTATGGGATCGGGTCGAACTTCAGCTCGGAGAGCGATACGACCTTGTCGGTACGGGTCATTTTATATTCGGTATCCGGGCCGAGCCACTTGTCCCAGATCTTGTTGATCTCGCCCGATGTGTCGAGCTTGCGAAGGATCTCGTTGATCTTGGCGGTCAGCGCTGGCTGATCCTTGGCCATGCCGATGCCGATCGGCTGGTACAGCATCGGCTCCTCGATCATCCGCATTTCCTTGCCCTTGCTCTTCGATTCATTGACGAACTTGGTCGTCGTCATGGTGTTGGCCACCATGCCGCGCGCCTTGCCCTGCTGGACGGCGAGATAGGCCGAGGCGGTATCCTGGAAGGTCAGCGGGTCGGATTTGTTGAGCTTGATCGACATCTCGGAGGTCGAACCCTTGGTCGAAGCGATGCGCTGGCCCGCATAGTCGGCCTTCTTCTTGCCGGCATCGTCGGCCGGCACGATCAGCATTTCCTTGGCGAGATAATAGGGATCGCTGAACTGGATCTGCTCGGCGCGGCTTAGAGTATAGGCAAGGTTGGCAACGGTGATGTCGACCCGGCCGAGCTTGACCTCGGGCACGCGCGCCTCGACCGAAACCGGCTTGATTTCAGCCTTGACGCCCAATTCCTTGGCGATGGCGCCGCAGAGATCGACGTCGAAACCGGCCATTTCGCGGGTCTTTGGATCGGGTGACGCGAAGGGAGGAACGTCGGCGAAAGTTGCGCAGCGCAAGGTTTTCGCCGAGATGATGTTGTCGAGCTGATCGGCTTTTGCGGGCATGGCTGCCGCCATGCCGGCAAATGCGACGGTGAGGGTTAGACACTTCCAGTTCATTGCTGTTCTCCTTTGTTTTTGGTGGTTGCTATCAATGCCTAAGATCAGCGAGGAAACGCTGCGCCCGGGGATGACTCGGATTGTTGAAGAATTGTTCGGGGGTCGTCATTTCGAGGATCTGGCCGGCATCGATGAACCAGACCCGATCGGCGACGTCGCGCGCGAAACCCATTTCGTGGGTGACGCAGAGCATGGTCATGCCTTCGGACGCCAGGCTCTTCATGACGGCCAGCACTTCGCCGACCATTTCAGGATCGAGCGCGCTGGTCGGCTCGTCGAACAGCATCACCGGCGGTTCCATGGCAAGGGCGCGGGCGATTGCCACGCGCTGCTGCTGGCCGCCCGACAACTGACCGGGATAGGCCCGCGCCTTGTCGGCAAGGCCGACCCGATCGAGAAGCTTGAGGGCCTTGTCCTCTGCAACGTCGGGCGCCACGCCTTTCACCCGGATCGGCGACATCGAGACGTTTTCGATCACTGAAAGGTGCGGAAACAGGTTGAAGTTCTGAAATACGAAGCCGATCCGGCTGCGCAGTGCATTGAGTTCCTTTGCCCGCATGGCGGCATGAATGTTTTGCCCGTCGAGCGTGATCGATCCGCTGTTGATCTCCTCTAGGCGATTGATCGTGCGGATCAGCGTCGATTTTCCCGAACCGGACGGCCCGCAGATGACCACGACTTCGCCGCGCGAGACCTGCGCATCGATGTCCTTCAGGACCGGATAGTCGCCGTAGCTCTTGCAGACCTGCGAAAGCCGGATCGTCTGCAATTCCTGTGCTGAAACTGACATGGTCATAGCTGCTCCGATATGATTTTCGATGGCGCGACCAAGGCAGCAGAGGGAAGGTTGGAAAGTCCCGCACGCCGCCGCGTGATGCTCCGCTCGAGGCGATTTGCGAAGTAGGTGAGTGTCCAGCAGATGGCGAAGTAGACGATCGCCAGGATCAGGAAGACCTGGAAAGGCTGCGTCAGGAGCTGGTTGTTGACCTGACTTGCGGCAAAGGTCAGGTCCGGCACGTTGATCACGTAGCCGAGCGTCGTGTCCTTGATCGTCGAGACGAAGGTGGAGATGATGCTCGGGATCATGTTGTAGAGTGCCTGCGGCAGGATGATGAAGCGCATCGCACCTATATAACCGTGGCCAAGCGCACGCCCCGCATCCATCTGGCCCGGTCCGAGCGCAACGATGCCGGCACGCACGACTTCGCTCAGGAACGCGCTCTGATAGACCACGAGCGTCGTCAGCATCGTCACGAAGCTCGGCACATCGGCGCCGGTCAGCAGCGGAACGAGGAAATAGCTCCACAGGATGAGCATCAAGAGCGGCACGCCCCTGGTGAAATAGACGAGTGCCGTGACCGGCCAGCGCAGCAGCGGCGACCCGGAGAGCCGCGCCAGTGCGAAGAGGATGCTGACCGGAAAGGCGAGAGCGATGCTGAGTGCAGAAAGGATCAGCGTGTTGGCGAGCCCGCCAAGCGGCCCATTCGGATATTGGCCGATCAGCAGCAGCAGCCAGTAGTCTCGGACGATGGCGATCATGTCGTGGATCATGCCCGCGCACTCCTGGCAGGATCCGTGCGCATCGAGAGATAGGCGCCGATGCTCATGATCACGAGCGAGAAGAAAAGGTAGAGAACCGTGCCGATCAGGTAGATCTCGAAGGTCCGGAAGCTGAGGTTCTCGATTTCCTTGACGGCATGCGTCAGTTCCGAGGCTCCGATGACGACGGCGAGACTGCTGTTCTTGAACAGGGAAACGCTGTGATTGATGAGCGGCGGCAGCGCGTTGCGCACGCCTTGCGGCATGATGACGAATCGCATCGCCGAGACATAACCGTGGCCGAGCGCACGGGCTGCCTGCATTTGGCCGGGGCTGACCGAGCGCACGCCCGAGCGAAGATCTTCGCTGAAATAGGCCGCCTGGCAGAGACCGAGCCCGATCACCGCGAAGATGGCCTCCGCATTATGGACGGCCAGCCATGTCGCTACTCCGCTTGGCATCAGGGTGAAAATCCCGAAGTACCACAGCATCAGCTGAACCAGGGTGGGGACGTTGCGGTGGTAGGATACGTAAGCAGCGACTAACGGATCACCGAAGCGAAAGGGCGACAAGCGCAAAGCCAGCAGCAGAAGTGCCAGCGCCATCGCCATCGACCAGGAGCCGGCATAGATGATGAAGGTCATCTCGATGCCATGCAGCAGCATGGCGGTATATTCCGGATTTCCGAGGATTGCCGAAAGGTCGAATCCGCTCACGGGTTTGGCTCCCCGGATAGATCCGGCTTCGCCGGAGGCTGGGGCTTTGCTGTCTGCAGCCCGCCCATGACCTGCAGCGTCGGCGTGATCTCCATGTGCCCAACGTTGACGGCGACGGGGGCTGCTATGGCGAAGGCAATCGCGTCGGCGATATCGGTCGCCTGCGGCAGTTCGAAGCCGTCGATGAACCGTTCCCTAATGCTGGGGTCATCGCCATGGACGTGATTGAAAATGTCAGTGGCGACCCGGCCGGGGCAGATTTCCGTGACCCTTACCCGCTTGCCGAAAGCGTCGATGCGCAACTGGTTGGACAGCATGCTCACCCCGGCCTTGGTGGCGTGATAGGATGAGTTGCCGCCGAAATTATAGGCGCCGGCGATCGACGAGATGTTGATGACATGCCCGCGGTCGCGGGCCACCATGCCGGGCACGACCATGCGGCAGAGGTGCAGGACCGCCCGGAGATTGACATCGACGAGGAGATCGATATCGCCTTCGTCGGCTTCCAGGAATTTCTTCGGCCGGTCGACGCCGGCATTGTTGACGAGAATATCGAACTCCACTCGACCCGTGAGCTCGGCCATGGCCTGACGGTCGGTCACATCGATGACGTGGGCGACGCAGCCCGTTCGCGTGGCCAGCTGCTGCAGCGCTTCGGCGCTACGGGCAACCGCATGAACCTCGATGTTCTCCCGGCGGAACCGCTCCACCACGGCTGCGCCGATACCGGAGGATGCGCCGGTCACCAGTGCGGTCTTGTAGTCGGAGAATGGCATTGTCGTTCCCTTGTTGTTGATCGAGACAGTAGCGAAGCTTAAACCCCTTGCCTAAGACCGATTATCTCTGGAGCAATAAGCAACGGTTATGGAGCCGACGCAGGTTGCTGAAGAAAAGAAAGAGCTGATGCCGGGCATCACCTCGTGGCGTCCGTGCCTCTGGCAGTCCCCGGTCCTGGCGACGACGTCGCGTTGCTAAAGCAATGCGCGTCTGCAAACATGTAAGCCGCGCAGATCAGAACGGTACCCCGATCCTCATGGACATCAGACGCCTTAAATCTTTCATCGTGATCGTCGACAGCGGCAGCATCACGCGAGCGGCGGACCTTCTGCACATCGCCCAGCCGGCCCTCAGCCAGCAGCTTGCGGCACTGGAGGAACATTTCGGCCAGAAGCTGCTGATCCGCAGCCAGCAGGGCGTCAGCATGACCGATGCGGGACATGCGGTGTATCGCCATGCGCAGATTATCCTTCGGCAGATGGAGCAGGCGCAAGCGGATGCATCGGCAGCCGGCAATTCGCTTGCCGGGCGTGTGTCCGTCGGTCTCGTGCCCTTCAGCAGTGCGGCCACGCTGTCGGTCGACCTCCTGGCGGAGACCCGCAAACGGCATCCCGGTATTCTGCTGCACCTGACCGAAAGCGTCGGCCAGACCTATAGCCAGATGATCATGAATGGCCGGCTGGAGATGGCGCTTCTCCACGGAACCGGACCGATCAAAGGTGTCCGGTTCGAACCGATCCTCAGCGAAGAGTTTTTCCTTGTCGCGCATCGGGACTTTGCGATCGAAGCGGATGCGAAACCCGTTCCGGTGAATACTCTCGACGGGATACCGCTGCTGTTGCCGCCGGCCTATAATTTCGTCCGCCGCGCGGTCGATACAGCCTTCACCCGCACCCGCACCAATTTGAAAGTCGTGGCGGAAGTCGAGATCGTCCGTACCCTGGCCCGCGCGGTGGGCAGCGGTCTCGGCGCGACGATCATGCCGAAAGCCATCGCCGACCGCATCGTATCGGAATCGAGCGAACCGCTGATCTGCCGGATCGTCTCGCCGCGGATCGAAGAAACCCTGTCGCTGTGTGTGTCCGACCAGAATCCCCTATCGGAACCGGCCCTTGCTGTCCGGGACATCCTTCTTGAGTTGACCGCACGCTTGAAAAACTGAAACGCGTTGCCAATCAGCGCATATCCCTGCAGAATTGAGCTATGCGCGCGCAGCCTTCGCCGAGTTTCTCCATGCTCGTGGCGTAGGAAATGCGAAAGAACGGGCTCATTCCGTAAGCCGCTCCTTGCACGGTCGCGACATGATGCTCGTCCACCAGCGCCATGACGAAATCGACATCGGTCTCGATCTTTCGCCCACCCCTGCTGGTATTGCCGATCAGCCCGGAAATGTTGGGATAGAGGTAGAAGGCGCCTTCTGGCCTATGGCAGCGCAACCCTTCCACTTCCGACAATCTGTCGAGGACGAAGTCGCGTCTTTCCTTGTAGATCGCCGCACGCTCCTTCAACAGATCCTGAGGACCGTCGAGCGCCGCGGTCGCCGCAGCCTGGGTCAGCGTTGCGATCCCGCCGCCATTCTGGCCGTTGACGTTGCTGATGGCGGAGATCAGCTCTTTCGGACCCGCACAAAAGCCGAGCCGCCAGCCTGTCATTGCGTAAGCCTTGGAAACGCCGTTCATCGTCAGGACGCGCTCATAGAGCCTGGGTTCGACTTCGGCGATCGTGCAGAACTGGAAGTCGTCATAGACTAGGTGTTCGTAGATATCGTCGGTCATGATCCAGACATCGGGATGACGCAGCATGACCTCGGCGATGGCAGCCATCTCCGCCCGAGAGCAAGCGGCCCCGGTCGGATTGTTCGGGAAATTGAGGAAAAGCCACTTCGTGCGCGGCGTGATCGCCGCCTCCAGATCCTCGGGACGCAGCTTGAAGCCGGTCTGCTCGTGGCAGGGGACGGCGACCGGGATGCCGCCGGCGAATTTGACGATATCCGCATAGCTGACCCAGGAGGGTGTGGGAATGATGACCTCGTCGCCCGGGTTGCAGGTTGCCAGCATGGCATTGAAGATCACCTGCTTGCCGCCGCCCGAGACGACGATCTGGCTGGCCTCATAGTCGAGATTATTGTCCCGTTTGAACTTCCTGATGATGGCGGATTTGAGCGCCGGCGTTCCGTCCATCGGAGGATATTTCGTATCGCCCGCAAGAGCAGCCGCATGAGCCGCCTCGATTGCGCGGCCCGGAGTGGGGAAATCCGGCTCGCCAGACGAGAGGCTGACGACGTTGATCCCGTTGGCGGCCAGTTCCCTGGCGCGCTGGGTCATGGCGGCGGATGCGGATATGGAGACGTTTTTCAGGCGGTCTGATGCAGCGGACATCAAGAAGGTCCTTCGATGAGGGATTGGAACGGGAGACCGCCCGCAGGCGATCGGGATTGTATCAATCGGCGAGTTCGGCGGCAGGCGCGAGGGTCGCGCCCGTGGCTTCGATCTCGCCGCGCACGATGCTGGCAAGCTCCAGGGCGCCCGGGGTGTCGCTGTGGACGAGAATGGAGCGGGCCGGCATTGCGATCACCGCTCCGTCGATCGTCTCGACGGTTCCTTCGAGCAGGAATTTCCGTACGCGTGCACGCACCGAGGCTTCGTCCTTGATGACGGCGCCGGCGAGTCCGCGCGCGACGAGTCTGCCCTCGGCGTCATAGGCCCGGTCCGCCAGGAAAAGCGCCAGCGTCCTCAAATCTGCGCGTCTGGCCGCCTGTTGGATCTCGCTGCCTGACGTCACGAAGACGACGAGGCCCGCGTCCACGGCGGCGATCGCATCCATCGTCAGGTCGGCGAGCAGAGGATCGCGATTGACCATATTGCCCATGGCCGCGTGGAAGCTGATATGGGACACCGTGACACCCTCGGCTTTGGCGATCGCCGTCAGGGCGCCGAGCTGATAGAGCATCTGCTGGCGAAGCTCATCTGCCGAAAACGCTATTTCGCGCCGGCCGAACCCCAGCCGGTCGGGCAAGCCCGGATGGGCGCCGATGCCGACGCCGTTCAGTTTCGCAAGCCGGACCATACGCCCCATGGTATCGGGGTCGCCGCCATGGAAACCGCAGGCGATGTTGGCCGACGAGACGAGTTTCATCATCGCTTCGTCGTCGCACAGCCGGTAGGGGCCAAATCCTTCGCCCATGTCGGAATTCAGATCGATCTTCATCAGCTCCTCCTTTTGACGGCCTATTGGCGACACCCATTAGGCCATCGCCTTCAAGGCGCGCTTGACCATTCGGGATGTCTGCATGACGTCGTCGATATAGCGGGCGACAGCCTGTTCCGCCGCGCGGGCCTCCGTATGCGTCGAGCGAACGAATTTCAGGCGGGTGCCGATGCGGGCTTGCCCGAGCCGCCACAGGTCACATTCGATCACGCCGGCGATCTTCGGATAGCCGCCGGCGGTGTTGGCATCGCTCATCTGCACGATCGGCTCGCCGCCGGGCGGAACCTGGATCACGCCGGGCACGACGCCGTGGGAGCGCATCTCGATGGACGCCGTCGGCGTGATGGGCTCGCCGGACAGGCGGTAGCCCGTCCGGTCGCTTCGGGAGGAAATCCTCCAGGTCCGGCTCCAGAAAGCCTCGCCGTCGCCTGCGAAAAGATCGTGCTCACCGGCAGGCAAGGCGCGGATCGGCAGCGTGCCGTCGACAGCAGCCGGGAAGACATCGCGCAGTGCCACGGCCGGTTCGACGACGGCAAGACCCGAGGTCGGCAGTATGGCGATCTCTGCATCCTTGCCGACCGCGATCCGGTCTCCCTTCGCCAGAGGCCGGCCTGAATTGCCGCCAAAGCCGCCGCGCAGCGACGTGCTTCGCGAACCCATGACAACGGGAATATCCAGCCCGCCTCCGAGCGAAATATAGGAGCGCGCCAGCCGTGGAGGCTGTTTCAGTTCGAGAACCTGTCCGGGCTCCGCGATGTAAGCGCACCAGGGAAGTAGTTCCAGTCCGTCCAGATGAGGTTTGCCGTCGGCGCCGGTCACGGCAAAGACGATGCGCCGCTCGAAGCGCAGGCTGAACGGAAAGGTCTGCACCTCTATCGCGGCGGCATTTTCATCATTGCCGACGAGAATGTTGCCGATCCGGACCGCCAGCGGATCCATTGCGCCGCTGGCCGATACGCCGATATCGCGATAGCCGGGTCGGCCGAGATCCTGCACCGTGTTGAACGGACCGCTTTCCAAGATCTCGATCATAGCTCGATCCTCGCCGGCAGGAACCGCACTGTATCTCCCGGCGCCATCACGGCGGGGCTCGGCAAGGTGGGGTCGAACATCTCAAGCGTCGCGAAGCCGATGGAATTCCAGCCGTTCGGACCTGTGAGCATGGCGACGCCGGTCTGCATGCCGCCGATGGTCACGCAGCCCTTCTGCATCTTCAGCGAGGGCACGGTCTTTCGCGGCATGTAGATGCGCGGATCGAGGCCATGTAGGTAGCCGAAACCGGGAGCGCTGCCCAAGGCGAAGACACGGTAGGTCGCTTCATGATGGATGCGGACAACTTCGCGATCGCTCAAGCCCGAGAGATCGCAAAGGGCCGCCAGATCCGTCGCATATTCGCCGCCATAATCGACAGGGATCTCGATGGTCTTGCCCTTGAGGTCGATGCTGCGGGCATTCTCCCATGCCTCCAGCAGCCGGGCGACCACCGCATCCGGATCTTCGGGCGTCTCCTTGAAGATCACCAGCAGGTTGGTCATGCCGGGAATGTTTTCGGCAAGGTCCGCCCAACCTTTCACGCTCTGGGACAGAGCCCAGATCCGCCGCTGCGCGGCGAGATCGAAGTCGCCGGGCGCCTCGAGCAGGAAAGATCTGGCGCCGATCGAGGAAACCCGCGCCTGGCTTTTGGTGGCCGGAACGATCTCGCGCTGCGATGCGTGTCTGTTCGTCGTGGCGATCATGACGGGAGCCCGATTTCGAACAGAGGATCGCCAAAGCCGACGAGCGCGCCGGGCTCGGCGAGCAGCCTGATCAAAACACCGGAACGGCCGGCGCGAAGGGGAAGCAGGATATGCCCTACCCCGACGAAGCCGACGATATCCGCATCGGATACGGAGCGCGGCAGATCTTGCGGCGCGGCGGAGGCGGCCGGGTGCTCGACACAGAAGCGGCCCGCCATCGGCGCCTTCACCACCGCCGCCGCTGAACCGGGAGCAGGAGGCGTCGCTTCCGTCGAGCCAATGCGGGCGCCACTTTCTCCAGCGACGACGATGCGAAGCTGTCCGCCCGGCCGGGAGATTTCAAGACCGTCCACGCCGGCGGCCATCAGCGCCGCAGTGAGGAGTGCGATGGTCTCCGGATCGCTGAAATCGATCGCGCTCATGCCGCCCTCCGCAGCTTCAGCCATTGTTCGAGATGGTGAATGTCAGTCTCGCCGCGCGCGAATGCGCCGTCCTCGAACAGAGTGCGCAGGAAAGGGATATTGGTGGAAATTCCCTCGACCTCAGTGCCGGCAAGCGCTTCGCGCATTCTTGCCATCGCTTCCGCCCGCGTCGGCGCATGGACGATCAGCTTTGCGATCAGCGAATCGTAATAGGGCGAGACCTTGTAGCCGGCATGAATATGCGTATCGACGCGGATGCCTGACCCCGTGGGCAGAACCAGATGGGTGACGACACCTGCCGAGGGCAGGAAGCTATCCGGGTCCTCGGCGTTGATGCGGCATTCGAAGGAATGGCCTTCGCAGGTCACATCGCCTTGGACGAGATCGAGAACGTGACCCTGAGCCACCCTTATCTGCGCCTGGACGATATCGACACCGCTCGTCATCTCGGTGACGGGATGCTCGACCTGAAGTCGCGTATTCATCTCGATGAAATAGAAAGCACCGTCCTCATAGAGGAATTCGAAGGTTCCGACACCCCGGTAGCCGATCTGAAGGCAGGCCTGCACGCAGGCCATGCCGACCGGCTGGATGATGTCGGGCACAATTCCCGCCGCCGGCGCCTCTTCCACCACTTTCTGATGGCGGCGCTGCATCGAGCAATCCCGGTGTCCGAGCCACACGGCATTGCCGTGATCGTCGCAAATGACCTGGATCTCGATGTGGCGCGGATGCCCTAAGAATTTCTCCATGTAGAGCGCGGGTGAGCCGAAGGCCTTGCGGGCCTCTTCCCGCGTCAGCGCAATTGCTTCATGCAGCAAATCGGCCTTTGGCACGACGCGCATGCCGCGTCCGCCGCCGCCGCCGGCTGCCTTGATGATGACGGGATATCCGATTTCGAGCGCTAGGCGCTCGATCGTGGCGGGGTCATCGGGCAGCGCGGTATCCGGACCGGGAACGCAGGGAACTCCGGCTGCCATCATCGCGCGCTTTGCCGATATCTTGTCGCCCATGATGGCAATCGAGGAGGTGGTCGGGCCAATGAAGACAAGGCCGGCCTTTTCGACAGCGTCGGCGAAGGCGGCGTTTTCCGATAGAAAACCGTAACCTGGATGGATGGCGCCGACACCGGCGAGACGCGCCGCCAGAAGGATGGCATCCTGATTGAGATAGCTCTTGGCAGCACTCGACGGGCCGATGCAGAGAAAGCTGTCGGCGGTGCTGCCGTAAGGCGCTTCCCTGTCCGCCTCGGAGCAGATGGCGACTGTCTTCAGGCCGAGCTCGCGGCAGGCGCGCTGAATCCGGACTGCGATCTCGCCGCGATTGGCGATGAGGACGGTATCGAAGCGGCCGCTCGGAGATTGTTCAGGCGTTTCCGGCATCAGGCAATCTCCGCCAGCAGATCGCCGGTCTCGACCTCGCCGTCGTCGATTTCGGTGAGATGGGTGATGCGCCCCGATCGCGGCGCCGCGATCGTGTTGAAGACCTTCATCGCCTCGATGATGAAAAGCGTTTGCCCCTCTTCCACCTCTTCACCGATTGCGACGAATGGCGGCTCCCCGGGTGCCGGGGTCCGGTGCAGAACGCCGAAGACCGGCGCCTTCACCGCATGGGTTTTTTCAGGCTTCGAAGGCGTATCGGCGCCGGCATTCTGGGCAAGGCTTGTCGTCGATCCCTCTTGCTCGGGCTCGGCAGCAGCCTCCTGACCCGGCGACGTGCGGAAGATCCGAACCGTCACGTCCTTCTCCGTCACGGTCAGCTCGGTAATGTTCGATCGTCCGACAAAGTCGATCAGCGTCTTGATCTTCAAGAGGTCCATATGTGTGCTCGGAATTTCAAAATTCCACCGCGCATAGCTGAAGTTTCAGATCGCCCGGCGTTGTGATTTTCGTAGCACGACGCGCCGACTGATGGGGTCAGACGAAGTTTTGATGGAGCGTGACCTGCGCCCAGCGGGGCATCTCGCCGAGCGCTTGCGAATTTCTCTCGACGGCAGCAGCGGCCGCCGGAATCCCCAGACGACTTGATTCCTTCTCGAGAAGTTACGCGTCATCGAACTGGTAGAGGCAACGGCTTCGACGGCCTCGATGCCGGGAGCCTTGTGACCTCATGCGGAACGGCCTTCGTCGAACAGGGAGCCAGACAGCCCCTAGCGATGATTCGCGGAAATCTTGCGGAGATGATCTCTTATCATCGCGCGAAACTCGCGCAATGTTCGAAACCCGATGTGCTGTGCAAGTCGGTGAACCGTCGTTTGAGAAACCTTGCAATTGCGCGCAATCACAGCGGCACTTTCGAATGCAATTATTTCCGGCCGTTCAATGACCTGCCTCGCAACTTGTTCGAGACTGTTTGGAAAGACGATCTGCCGTTTGGCGATCAGGTACTTCAATTCCTGCAGAGTCGCAGGAGGGCGATGGTCTCTATCCTGTAGCATTGCGCTTCACCTTCCAAAGGCCGTCTTCCGGCAATCTCGGTGCGACCCGGATGCGCATTGGAAGGCGGCACGTCACCCCCGGTGGCGATGCGACAGTGTGACAACATGGCCGCATCGCATCGAAGCTTGTTAATCGACCTGCACGGGCCTTCCTGTCTGCCAACTGACAGTGGCGGCCTCCGCCAGTTTCTGAGCCTGGAGGCCGTCGAGTCCGCCGGGCCTCGGTGAGCGGTTGCCGCTGTCGATCGCATCGATGAAAACATTGATCTCATTGGCGTAGGCCTGGGCGTAGCGTTCGAGGAAGAAATATTGGACGGGATCGCCGCTAACACCATGCGCATTGGAAAGCTCGACGCTGGTTGCGTGGATATTCCTCGCAGCAAGCATGCCGGCAGCTCCGTGGACTTCGATTCGCTGGTCGTAGCCATAAGTCGCCCGGCGCGAATTGGTGATGACGGCAATGCGCCCGGATGCCGTCTGCATCTGCACGGCGGCGGTATCCACATCGCCCTCGGCCCCGATCGCCTTGTCGACGAGCGAGGAGCCAAGTGCATTCACGACGATGAATTCCTCCCCGATGAGGAAGCGGGCCATGTCGAAGTCATGAATCATCATGTCGCGGAACAGACCGCCGGAGGATTTGACGTAATCGGCAGGCGGCGGCGCGGGATCCCGGCTGGTGATCGTCACGATTTCGATTTCGCCGATATCGCCGCGGCGCAGGCGCGCTTCCACACTGGCGAAATTCGGGTCAAACCGGCGATTGAAGCCGATCATCAAGGTCGACTTGTTCTTCTCGACGACGTCGAGGCAGGCATTGATGCGCTCGACCGACAGGGACACCGGCTTCTCGCAGAGGATTGCCTTGCCGGCCTTCGCGGCCGCTTCGATGAGATCGGCGTGGCTGGGGGTCGGTGTCGCAATCAGGATCGCATCGACGTTTGAGGACTTGGTGACGTCCTCCGCATCGGCAACCTCGGCGCCCGTCTGCGCGGCAAGCGCCTCTGCCGATGCCTTGAAGGCATCCGCCACATAGACGAGCTTCGCCTTCGGGTTCGCCGCAATAGTCGCGGCATGCACCTTGCCTATCCGGCCGGCGCCGATCACTCCAAACCTGATCATTGATATTTCTCCATGATATGTAAGTGTTGACTATCGAAATCTTCAAACCGTGAAGGCGTCGCGGAAACGGGCAAGCGCCGTCTCATCGTCGCCGGAAGCCCAGGCCTCCATGCCGATCGTGCCGCGATAGCCCATATCCTTGAGCGCACCAGCAATTGCCTTGTAGTTGATCTCTCCGGTACCCGGCTCCATGCGCCCCGGAACATCCGCCACCTGGATTTCGCCGATATGAGGCAGAGCGCGCCGGCATAGCTCGATCAGGTTTCCTTCGCCGATCTGAGCGTGATAAAGGTCGAGATTGAGCTTCAGCGCCGGTCGGTTTACCGACGAAACGAGCGCAAGCGTATCTTCGGCCTTGGCAAACGGTGTCTTTGGGTGATCGACTGCCTCATTGAGGTTTTCGAGCACGAAGGTGACGCCCTCTTTGTCGCCGAGGTCGGCGATACGGCTAAGAGTATCGCGCGCCTTGAGCCACATGGCGCCCGTCACCTTGTCGGCCTTGACCACCGGCAGACCCTGGCCGTCGAGACCGGTCCCATGCAGGTTGAGGCGCGGGCAGTTGAGCTCTCTGGCGATCGGGATCGATTGCTTGGCCGTTCGCAGCAATTCGTCTGCGCCCGCGTCATCGGCGAGCGTACCGGTCACATAGCCCGTCATTGACGAGAAGACCGCTCCTGATCTTGCAAGGGCGGCGATGTCATGTCTCGTCCAATCCCAGATCTCGGCCTGAAAGCCGAGTTCGGTGATGCGCTTGAGCCTGTCGACGACCGGCAGCGACTTGAAGACCATCTCGGCACAGATGGCGAGCGTGAAGGGGGATGAGGCATTCGACGAGCCTTCGTACATGACCGTATTCCATGATTGATGATTGAGTGAAAGGCGGCGACGGCCCTTGAAAGCCAATCGAACGCCGTCTCGGAAGCAAGCCGGCTAGATCGTGCCGCCGAGTTCTTCGGACAATTGCTGCAGTTCCTTGCCGCCGGCCATGAGGTTCTGAAGCTCATCCATCGCGATATCAGCCTTGGCAAAAGTGCCAAGCGTCTGGCCGCGATTGAGGATGGTGAAACGGTCCGCCACCGCGTAAGCATGGCGAACATTGTGGGTGATGAAAATGACGCCCAATCCGTTCTGTCGGACCTGGTGGATGTATTTCAGCACCATCGAGGTTTGCGCCACGCCGAGCGCCGAAGTTGGCTCATCGAGAATGAGGATCTTGGCGCCGAAGTAGACCGCACGCGCAATCGCAACGCATTGGCGTTCGCCCCCCGACAAGGTGCCCACTGCCTGATTGGGATCGCGGATATCGATGCCGATCTTGCGCATCTCTTCACGCGTGACGTCGTTGCAATGCGTAAGGTCCAGGTGACGGAAAGGGAAGAAGCCTTTGCGAGGCTCCCGGCCCATGAAGAAGTTACGGGTGATTGACATCAGCGGGATCATGGCAAGGTCCTGATAGACAGTCGCAATCCCCGCATCGAGCGCGTCGCGCGGACTGCGGAAATTGACCGGCTTGCCTTCGACCAGGAACGAACCTCCGCTTGGGCGGACGACGCCGGAGAGTGTCTTGATCAAGGTGGATTTGCCCGCGCCGTTGTCACCGAGGAGACAAAGTACTTCTCCGGCCGACACCTGCATCGACACGCCGTTGAGCGCAATCACGGAGCCGTAGTGCTTGATGATATCGGTCACTTCGATGATCGGCGTTCGATTGTTGATATCAGACATGATCAGCGCTCCCCGGTAACCTTGCGGCGGATGAAATTGTTGAAGAGAACGGCCAGCAGCAGCATCGAGCCCAGGAAGACCTGAAACCAGTCGGAATCGAATTTGGTGTAGGTCAGGCCGATCGAGACCGAGCCGAAGATGATCGCGCCGAAGAAGGCGCCAATCGCCGAACCATAGCCGCCGGTCAGCAAGCACCCACCAATGACGGCGGCAATGATCGCCTCGAACTCTTTCTGAAAGCCGCGTCTGGCGTCAGTCGAGCCAGCATCGAGCACGGTGATGATGGCAACCAGAGCTGCCGCGCATGCTGTCAGCGCAAACAGGCCGGTCTTAACTCTGTGAACGGGCACGCCGGAGTTTCTCGCCGCATTGGGATCGCCACCGGCGGCAAAGATCCAGTTGCCCGTGCGGGTGCGCAGGAGGACCCAGGTCGCAGCCAGCGCAAGCGCGACAAACCACAATACGGAGACCGGGACGCCCGTGACCTTCGGCATGCCGTTGGGGAACTTGTCGATCAGATCGTGATCCGCGAGCCAGACAAATGCGCCCTTCAGCGCATCCCCGGAAAAAAAGCCAAGCAGCGGACTGTCTTTGACACGATCGCTGATGCCGCGAAGCTGCGTCGAACCGCCCGTTGCCCATTTCAGGCCGACGAGCGTCAGGCCACGGAGAATGAAAAGGAATGCCAGGGTCACGATGAAGGACGGAAGGCGCGTGCGAATGACGATCTGCCCATTGATCGCTCCCATGAACGCGGCGAAGAGCATCGTCATGACGATGGCAACCGAAAGCGGCTGGCCGAAATTCGTGAGGATGACGCCGAAGATCAGTCCGGCAAAGGCCACCATCGAGCCGATCGAGAGATCGAACTCTCCTCCGATCATCAGAAGCGCTGCTGCAATGGCAAGGATTCCCAATTGCGAGGCCGGCGCCATGATGGTCATCAGGCCGGAAAGCGAAAACATCGTCGAATCTGCGGTAAGAAAGAAAAAGACGATGACGAGAACAAGGCCTGCCACAGCACCAAGCTCTGGCCGCCGCATCATATGCGTCAGAAAGCTCACTTGTTTGACGCGCTCATCGGTCTTCGGCGCAGCTGCCGTTCTCTGCTCAAGCGAAGCCATAACTCCTCCGACTGGATCGTAATTTAGGGTGGCGGGGCGCTGTTCGGCAGCGCGCTCGGTCAGCCGAACCCCCTCCCCACAAGGAGGAGGAGAGTCCGGGAGAATGCCTGACGGCAATTGCGGTCAGCGAATGCCCTTGGCGGAAAGATCCACAACTTGGGCAGCCTTTTCCTTGGTGATAAGGTTCGGGCCGGATGGAACATTCCCCCCCGGGATAAGCCCGTATTTGGCGTAGTTGGCCAAAAATACGACGGGCAGATAACCCTGTAGGAACTGCTGCTGATCGATCGCAAAAGCTGCCTTCCCATCGGCCACGGCCTTCAGGAAATCAGCTGAAAGGTCGAATGTCGCCACCTTGATCTTGCCGGTCATTCCGACATCCTCGACGGCAGCCAGGGACGGCTCGCCGGCCGTGCCGGCACCGAGCGCCATGACAGTGTCGACGGCAGTATTGGAACTCAGCGCCGCCTTGACCTTCGCGCGGACATCTGCCGGATCGTTGCTGACGGGTAGTACCGTGACCTTGCCGCCGAAACCGTCGGCAAAGCCCTTGCAGCGCAGATCGAGCGAAACATTGCCGACCTCCTGGTTCACGCACAGGCCTTCCTTGCCGCCCAGCTCTTGCAGCTTCGCGCCGGCGGCCTTGCCGGCGGTATATTCGTCCTGGCCGACATGGAGAAGTGCTCCCAGCTCCTTTGAAACGTCAGAACCGGAATTGATGGAGATAACCGGGATACCGGCGGCGACAGCCTTCTTGATCGATGGGCCGAGTGCCGAGGCGTCTGGAATGGAGACGATAAGCCCATCGGGCTTCTGATTGACGGCAGCATCGATGAGCTGCCCCATCGACACCATGTCGAAGGTTTCCGGAGCGCGATAATCGACGCTGGCACCCATGTCCTTCGCCGCTGCGTTGACGCCGTTCTTGACGACCGACCAGAACGGATCATTGGCTTGGCCGTGGGTGACGGCGACGATGCGAATGTCAGCCGCGTTGGCGATTGCCGAAGAGCACATGAGCACAGCAGCAACGGCCGCACTCGTGAGAAGCGATTTCACACCGAATTTCATTTTACCCTCCCAAAACACAGTCCGCTCCATGCGAACTTGCGAATGCTACCGGTAGCAACTCCTATTGCACCCGGTAGCAAGCTCGACAAAACTACTTTATTGTCGACAAAAATCAAGCATCCATTCCATTTTTATTTTTTTGTGGAATATTCATTCCATTCAAGAGGAGGCAGTCATGCGCAAACGGGCGACGGCGAAAGAGGTGGCGGAAGCCGCCGGCGTGTCGAAATGGACCGTCATCCGTGCGTTCACGCCAGGTGCGTCCATTGCGGACGCAAGCCGGCAAAAGGTGCTTCGGGCGGCGGAGACCCTGAACTATTCGCCCAACCTGCTTGCCCGAAGCCTCGCGACGAACACCACCCATCAGGTCGCCGTCTTCGTCGACGACTTCGCCAATCCGCATAAGCTTCCGGTTCTGGAGACGCTGACCGAGCGCCTGCAGGCGGAGGGTCTGCTGACAGTATTGATCAACATCAACCGCCATTTCGATCACGTTCACGCCTTGATCAATGCTGACCAACGACAATTCGATGCCGTGATCCTGTTCGGTACGGCCTTTCGCGAGGAAACGCTGGGTGATCGACGGCTTGGCCGAGGTTTCCCCCCGATGTTCGTTCTTGCGAGAGACAGCCAAATCCCCGGCGTTCCCGCGATTGCCTGCGATGCAGAAATCGCTCTCAGCGAGATCGTCGATTACCTCTTCGACAAGGGCTATCGCCGTCCCGGCTTCATGACCGGGGCGAGAACCCTGTCGACGGCGCTCGGCAGGCGTCATCACTATGCAAATTTCTGGCGACGAAAAGGTGTCGAAGGCGTCACAGAATTGGCCGCGGAAAGATACAGCGCCCTGGCCGGCGCCGAATCGGCACGCACTTATCTGAACGCAACTTCGCCCGGATCGCGCATCGATGTATTGATGTGTGAAAATGATATTTTGGCGCTGGGAGCGATGGACGTTGCCCGCAGAGAGTTCGGTCTTGGGGTTCCGCAAGACTTGGCAGTCGTCGGCTTCGACAATATCGAACTCGGCGGGGCTCCTGCCTACGAACTAACCAGCTACGAACAGCCCACCGACGAGATGATCAACGCCATGGTCGCAATGATAACGGGCAAGCGCGATGCCGAAATGGTTGTCATGCGGGGACGGCTTGTGCCGAGGTCATCGGCATGAAGTGTCTCAAGGATCTTCCCGGGAGCACCTCGCGTCGCACTTCGATCGAACGGTGGTCATCCCGCTCTTGATGGGAATTGAACCGCAAACCCTGTGCTCTGGTGGCCCCTGGGAGGGGCGCCGATGAATCTCATGCTGACAAGATTCGTCTTGGGCTATTACGAACTTGAGATCCATGTCTCCCCAGATCCAATTCGGATTGGAATTGACTATTCGCCGCGCAGATCCGTACTCAACGGCAAAGCTGCGCTGCACTTTTCTCACTTTGAGAAGCTTGGATGTCCGCGGTGATGTTTCGGCGACGTTTTCAGCATCGCAACAAGCCCTGCAGATAACCACTATCGCGCTGCCGGTCTAAGCCCTTGCTCGGCCCGTGGCGCGAGGCCTTAGACTCGAAACCAACATCTGTGCACGCTCAGTCAAAACCAATTGCAGACGTGGACACGACGGCTCCGCTGCTTTCGGCCATGATGTTCCTCAAGGGTGAGAGGAGACATCATGCGCTTCAAGAACAAGACGGCCTTGATTACGGGCGGGGGAACGGGAATCGGTGCCGCGGTTGCGCGCCGGATTCGGTTGGAGGGTGGCAACGTTGCGCTCGTGGGGCGGCGTCCGGACCCACTTCACGCCGTTGCCGAAGAGATCGGAGCCGCGGTCGTTGTCGCCGATGCAGCTGACGGCACCAGCATGAAGACTGCCGTCCTTGCCATCGCCGAGCAGTTCGGCGGACTGGATATTCTCGTGGCCAATGCCGGGGGCCACGGTGTCGGTCCCACGGTCAGCATGTCGGACGAGACTTGGGATCTGGCCATCAGGCTCAATCTCAATACGGCCTTCGTCAGCGCGCGCGAGACGTTGCCGCATCTGATCGAGAGTAAGGGCAATATCGTCGTGCTTGCCTCGATCGCGGGACTTTTTGCCGGTCCGGATGCCGCGGGCTACGTCACCATGAAACACGGCTGTATCGGCCTGGCAAAGTCGCTGGCTCGGGACTACGGCCGTCTTGGCGTGAGGACCAATACTGTTTGCCCCGGCTGGGTGACGACCGCGATGGCCGACGAGCAGATGGAATTCATCATGGAAAAATTCAAACTGAAGAGCATCGAGGACGCTTATGCCCTGGTGACGAAGGACGTGCCGCTTGGCCGCCCCGCAACGCCTGAAGATGTCGCCAATGCCGTCTGCTTCTTGGCCTCGGCGGAAGCCACGATGGTCAACGGTGCCATCCTGACCGTCGACGGCGGAGCCGGGACCGTCGATCTGCCCACGCTCGCATTCACCTGAGGAGGAGACGATAATGAACCAGAATCCGAAAGACTGGAAAACCTACGATCAGTTCGCATATGGGATCGACGCGAACCGTCTGCCGGCGACGAATGCCCTTTCCGGCTCATCCCACACGATCGTCTTTGACGATGCTCGCAAGCTTCAACTCACCTTCCACGAAAACAATGTGCAATGGTCGGACGGCGATGACAGCGCGACCGACAAGGTCGAAGTCATCGAGGTCGCGCCCGACACCTTCTTCGTCGAAGTCATTTTCGCGGGTCGACCCAAAGAAGCCGAGACCTTGATCCTGAACGTTTCCAGCCGCCGCGTTCTGTCGATCTATTCGATCGTGCGCGAAAAGGAGCAATCCATCGGAGAGCCGCAGGTGGCGCAGATTTTCCGACCCGGCATTCTCGAAGGCGGCGTAGTGAGCGGACCGGTGCCGGTCGAAAGCCGCGACCTGATCGGGCTGAGAGCACATTTCACCTATAGCCCGAACCACGTCTACGAACATACCTATCTCTCGTCGCAACGCTATGCATGGCAATGCCTTGTCGGCGTGCAGCGCGGGCACGGTGACGTCGACCTGACGACCACCTATAAGTTCGACGACGACCAGTACATCTTCACCTTCCGGGAATTCAAGATCGCTGTCGCCTCGACATTCTTCTACAATTTCAAAGATATGCGTTCGACCGGCAAATTCCTTGGCATCACTGGTGATGGCCATATCCAGAACAGCCCGGCCGGTGCCTTCATCCGCAAGGCGTCGATGACCTACTATCTCCCCGGGCAGGAACCCGTCTGAAAGGCAGAACGATGCGCACAGCCTATGAAATCGTGAAGGCACACTACGACGCCAACGCGCGCCGGGATATGGACGGCATGCTTGCCGACATCGCCGCCGATTGCCGATGGACGGAAATGGATGGCTTTCCCTGTGCCGGCACCTATGTCGGTCCGCAAGAGGTTTTCAAAAACGTTTTCTTCGCACTCGGAGAAGCCTTCGACGGCTACACGTTCGCCCTGGAACGGCTGCTGGATGCAGGCAGCGACGTGATCGGAATCGGTGATTATGCCGGGACTTACAGACAGACCGGCAAGTCCTTCAAGGCGCGTGTCGTTCACGTCTGGAGCGTCGCAGACGGCAAGATCCGCCGCTTCGAACAATTCACCGACACGCTGCGTGTGG
Organism: Rhizobium sp. LARHSG275; assembly: GCF_052871115.1. Taxonomy (NCBI): domain Bacteria; kingdom Pseudomonadati; phylum Pseudomonadota; class Alphaproteobacteria; order Hyphomicrobiales; family Rhizobiaceae; genus Rhizobium; species Rhizobium sp. LARHSG275. The sequence goes on from NZ_JBIXJN010000006.1 coordinate 298,111, forward strand.
CGGACGCAATGCGATAAACGCGTGGCGGCCTCGCGAATTCACGCCGGGCCGCCCTTTCGCCAGTCGGAGGGCGAAAGCGCATAGCGGCCACGAAACGCCCGGGAGAAATGCGCGCTCGAAGAAAACCCGAGCCCAAAGGCAATCTCGGATATTTCGCCTAGGCGGCATGCCGCGTCACGGAGCCGGGACGCGGCTCTTTCCAGTCGCAGGCTCCAGATATAGTCGGCCGGTGTCGTGCCCTCGGCCTCAAATGCACGATAGACATAGCGTACGGAGCAACCCATGCGGCGCGCGATCATGGCGACGTCGAGATCGGGCCGAGAAATGTGGTCCGAGACGAAGTCCTTCATACGCCTTCGCAGCAGGTCGAGGGAATGGGCGCTTGATCGTTCCCGTTGCGGATCGACGCCGATCATGGTGCGAACCAGTTCGATCATCGTCTGGCCGAGACTGGCGCGTGCGGTATCGTCCAACTCGCTGATCTCCCGGATTGTCGAATCCATCAGCGAAAGCAGGATGCGCTGCATCCCCGCATGTTCGGGCATGGCGACAAATGGCTCCATCAGCCGGTTGACCGCTTGAACTGGAAGCGCGCCACGCGGCAATTGCAGGAGAAGCAGGCGGACAGCCGTTCTGTTGGTCAGCACATAGGGACGGCTTGGATCATACATGATGCTCGCGCCGGCGCCGACTGGAACGCTACGGCCATTTTGGTTGAGGGACGAAAAGCCATGTGTCTGTATGACCAGTTTGATGGCATCGGGAGAGTCCGAGCCGAGGGTCACGCGCTCGCCAAAAACCGTGTGCGGATCGGCTTCCAGCAGCGTCAGGCGGCAGGCACCGAGCATTGCCGACAACAGCCGGCTTTGATCTTCGTCACCCGATTGAAAATCGAGCCGCACATTGCCGAACAAGCTGCGGGCAACGCTCGGAAAATCCCTTCCCCCTGCAACTTTAACGGATGAGAAAACCGGTTCCATGCTGTCTTCCTCATGAGGTCAGGTAGCCGCCGTCGACCGGCAGGCAGACGCCGGTTATGTAGCGTGCCGCCTCGGACGACAGGAAGACGATCGCGTCGGCGACTTCCGCCGCCTCGCCCCATCGTCCCGCCGGTATGCGGTTTCTGATCGGCGCCGAAAAGACTTCATCGGCAAACAATGCCCGGCTCAGCGGCGTTACGATCCAGCCTGGCGCGACGGCGTTGACGCGGATATTCTCCGCCGCAAGTTCCTGCGCCAACGACTTTGTCAGTTGTACGATCGCTCCCTTGCTGGCCGAATAGCCTGGCCGATCGGCCGCGCCGAACGTCGAATACATCGACGCAATGTTGATGATGGACGATCCGGTTTTCATCCGGCTGCGGCCCAAGCGACAACAATCCATGACGGATGTCAGGTTGATTGCGATGACCTCATCGAATGTCTCTTTCTTCCACTCGTCACGATCGCGGCTGACCCCGGTGCAGTTTACAAGGACATCGATCTGATTGAGGCTCGCGAAGAAATCGTCGAGAGCGCCGGGCTGAAGGACGTTGATGTCCCGGCTCTCGATCCGCTCGCTGCGTGGTCCGCCGGCGGCGCCAAGGCCGCAGCAGACGACCCGGGCACCGAGCGCAGCAAAGCGCTCAGCCGTCGCAGCCCCAATGCCCGATGTTCCGCCGGGAATGACGACCGTGCGGCCAGTAAAAAGATCGTCGGCAAAGGTCATCGTCTCTCCTTGAGATCAGCTTGCCAGATAGGCGCCATGCAGGATTTCGGGATTGGCCTTCAACGTTTCGGAGGCACCGTCATAGACCAGCCGGCCGCGCTCCATGACCATCGCGTGGTCGGCAAGATCGAGAGCAAGATTGGCGAACTGTTCGATCAGGAGCACGCCGATGCCGTTTTGGGCCGCAATCTTCAGCGCTTCCGCCAGCCGTTTCACCACAGCCGGCGCCAGCCCAAGCGAAAGCTCGTCGACCACCATGAAGCCCGGCTTGGCGATGAATGCCTGTGCCATCGCGACCATCTGCTTCTGCCCCCCTGAGAGATCGGAAGCCAGCTGGCGTTTGCGCTGGGCAAGTTCCGGAAATATCTCATAGGCCCTTTCAAGCCCCTCGCGGCGACCGGATGGTGACCCGTCGAGGGCGGCAACGAGGATGTTGTCTTCCACCGAGAGCTGGCCCAGCACCCGATGCCCCTCCGGCACCAGCGCCAGGCCGGCCCGGCGTATGCGATCGGGCGAAAGCCCGTTGAGTGACTTCGCATCGAGCCGTATCGCGCCGCCAGCGACTGGCAGGACGCCAGCAAGCGCCATGACAGTGCTGGATTTGCCTGCGCCGTTGGCACCCAGCAATGCCGTGATTTCTCCACTCCGTATTGCAAAGGAGACATCGTGAATGACCCGTTTGCCACCGCGCTCGACTGCGAGGTTTTCGACGGCCACGGATGAGATCGCTGCCATCAGAATTCCCCCAGATAGGCGCGACGCACGTTCGGGTCGGCAAGCACCGCTTCCGTCGGCCCCAGCGCCAGCAGCTTTCCATAGTCAAGCACCATCGTTTCGCTGCACATGGCGCGAATGAGCTCGACGTCATGATCGATCACCAATACTTGCGCCCCGACTTCGGTGGGGATGCGCAATACGAGTTCGCGAAACATCCCACCCTCCTCTTCGGTCAAGCCGGCTGCGGGCTCATCGAGCAGAATGAGCTTGGGATTGCCGATCACGCATTTGCCGAGTTCGACCAGACGGCGCTGGAACAGATTGAGCGACTGGCCCAGCTTATCGGCCACGGTGCGAAGGCCGACAAAAGCAAGTGCGGCATCGACGGCCGCCGCACGGTGAAGTGGTGCGACGACGTGATCTGCGATTGCGGCGAGATTGCCCGACACCGACAGGTCCTCGACGACCTGCTCGGTCTGAAAAGACCGCCGGAGGCCGGCGCGGACGCGCTGCAGCGGGGCAAGATCCAGCAGTTGATCGCCATTCAGTGCGATGCTGCCTTGAGCCGGCCTGACAAAACCGGAGAGAACATTCAGCAGGGTTGTCTTCCCCGCACCGTTCGGGCCAATCAGGCCGGCGATCGGCGCAACGAGTGTCGCAGTCAGTTCATTGATCGGCCTGACGCCGCCGAACTGGACGACGAGATTGTCGATGGCGATCATCGCGCCCTCTCCTTTGCCGAACGGAATTGCAGCCGGGTGACCAGCGAGGCGATCTGCCCGGCGATGCCAGATGGTGCCGTCGCCAATGCCTGGAACAGCGCAACGCCGAAAATCCCGATGGTCACATATCCGTCGATGCCGAGATCGGTCAGCAGTGCCGGCACCGCCCGCAACAGCAGCCCGGCAATCAGCGCTCCGTACCAGTTGTAGACGCCGCCGACGATTGCCAGCGCGAAGAGGTTCAAGCTCTCGAAGGCGCCAAAGGCGCGACCGTCGAGCTGGCCGACGTTTCCGGCCAGCAGTGCACCGGCGACACCAGCGAGGAAGCCGCTGAGCGCAAACGCCCATGCCTTATAGGTCAGCACATTGACGCCGCTCGCAATGGCGACCGTCTCGCCTTTGCGGATCAGAGCCCAGGCGCGGCCTGGTCGCCCCAGCTTGTGCCATTGCGCGATCAGCAGAGCGATCGTCGCAGCAAGGCAAACATAGAGAAAATAGCCGACCGCTCCCTCGGCAATTCCGGGCCGGGGAAGCATGGCGCGGCCCGAACCGTCGGCGCGGCCGAGAAAACCGTCGCCACCGTCGGGAAAGCCCCAGGCGCTGATGATGATCTGAAACGCGCCCGCCAGCATCAGCGTGACAAGGGCAAGATAAAGCCCTCTCAGGCGCAGCGCCGGCAAGCCGAAGGCAAGGCCGACCAAGGAAGCGATGATACCTCCGGCCAGAAGGCTGACCTCGAACGGCGGGTGAAAAGCGTGGCCGACACGAAGCGTTACCCAGCCGCCAACCCCCACGAGCGCAAATTGGCAAAGCGAGACAAGGCCGAGCTGCCCATAAAGGATTGCCAGGCCCGCCACCGAGAGCGACAGCGCCACCGCCGACGTTGCGGCCGACAGCCAGTAGGAATTGGCAAAACACATGACCACGGCGGCAAACAGAGCCATCGTCGCGGGAACCTGGAGAAGCTGTTTGGGAAACCGGGCCACCGGAACGCGCTCGGGCAATGCCTGTATGGTCTGCTGCGAAGTCATCATCGGTCCTTCAATACGGCCTTGGCCGTACTCCCCAAGATCGTGACCGCGACGAGCGCGATAATGAAAGGTGCGGCCGCGCGATAGGGCGATATCCAGGCGACCGGGGTGAGCGCAGCTTCGGCAATGCCGATCAGAAGCCCGGCGGCGGCCGTTTGCCAAAGCGAGCGCAACTGGCCGAGAATTGCCGCCGCGATTGCTGGGATCACCAGCAAAGTCAGGAACGTGCCCTGGAGGCGGACGAGGTCGGCAAGCAGCAGGCCGGCGAAACCGGAAAAAATGCCGGTAATGACCCATGCCGCCGTTTCTGTGTAGAGAATGCGAACACCGAGGATTGCGCTCAGGTCGCGGTCGTTGGCCAGGGCTCGCATGTCGAGCCCAAGGCGCGTCCGATTGAGCAGCAGCGTGATCGCGCCGACCATGACGACGGCAAGCAGGATAGCGATGATGCGAGTGTACGTGAGGCGAACGCCGAAGAGAGAAGCGAACATCTGATCGGTCGGAAACTGCAGGCGACGCGGCAGTTCACCCCAGATGATCCCCATCAGTGCGATCAGCACCAGGGCCGGCGCCAAGGTACCGACTGCACGCACGACCGTATCGCGATGCGATAGCATAGGTGCAAAGAGCCGCCCGTAAAGAAAGCTGGTGGCCGTGGACACGACGACGGCCGCGAGGATGGCCACGGAAAGCGGCATTTTCCATTCGAGAAGCTGCCAGGCGCAATGCGCGCCGATAGCACCAAACGCGCCGAAGGCGAAGTTAAGGACACCTGTCGCCCGGAAAAGCACGACGAGGCCGACGCCAGAGAGGGCATAGACGGCCCCAATTCCGAGACCCGATATCAGAAATGGTAAAAAGGTCATGAGCGGATTCCGATGTGCTGCCGAAGAGACGGCGGGCAGCATATCCCGTGGCTCGGACCACGGGATGTGCGAAATGCCTCAATTTACGGGGCTATTCCGGCGCTCTTTTCAAAGGCGCGGATGTCGGCCAACTCCGGATCGGGTGATGGTGCGCAATCGGAAATCACCTTCCACTTGCCACCCTCGCTGACTGCCATGCGCGTCGTCGAATTTGCATTGTGGCGCGGCTGACCATCCCCGAAATACCAGGGCGCGCAGAAAATATCGCTGGCAAAGCCTTTGACCTGCCGGATGGCGGAACTGGTGCTTTCGCGCGTGATGTCCTTGGGATCAAGCGACATCAGTGCCTTCTCGGCAATCCGGGCGGCAAGATATCCGGCCTGGGCGAACGTGTCGCGCGGGTCGGAAGGCTGGCCATATTTGTCCATGACGGCAAGCCAGTTCTGATTGTCGGGCGTCGCTGCTTCGAGATCGTTGAACTCCATGTTGACATAGAAGTTTCCATCCCAGCCTGCGCCGATTGTCCCGGGCACCGAAAGGTCGTAAGCCGATGCCGCGCTTAGGAACTTGATGGTCTGGTTGAGCCCCTGTTCTTCGGCCGCGGTCAGAAGCGGGATTGTGACGCCCTTGGGAAGGGCGAGGATAATGACATCAGGCTTGGAAGCCGCCGCCTGCAGGATGATCGAGGTCGAATCGGCCGTACCGGGATCCATCAGGATCGTTTCCGCCATAAAGCCTTTTTCCTTGGCCAGAGACTTAATGCCGTCGCAGGACCATGTACCGACGTTCGGGATGTTCGGACCGATGCAAACCACCGACTTTGCCTTGAGCTGATCCAATGCGTAGCCCATGGCGCCCAGCGTGGAGACGCGGGGCCCGGCATTCGTCGCGGCGTAGTTCTCGGCAAAGAAGCACTCGCGAGGAACGCCGACGCCAGCGACGACGACAATGCCGGATTTCTTGTAGAAATCCGCGTTTGCGCCACATTCGACAAAGCTCGAATTGCCGACCATCAGCACCGCCTTCTCGTCGTTGACGAGCTTGGCGGCCAGCTGAGCGGCCGTCTCAGGATTCCACTGATCGTCTTCGACCAGATATTTGACCGGCCGCCCTTTGATGCCGCCATTGGCGTTCAAGCAGTCGAAATAGGCCTTGGCGGCCCTGGTCGAATTCGAAAAATCGTCCGGACCGGTTTTGCCGGTGATCGCACCGATGACAATCGGTTCGCCGGTCGCGGCTTGGCCGGTATTGTCGCCGCAGGACGCAGCGGCATGAGCACTGAATGCCGAAAGCAGCGTCAGGCCGAGGCCGACCACCAGCCCCCTCATATCTATTCTCATCGTTTCCTCCTCCAGTTTCCGTTATTGTCCGCACTCCCCGCGAACGTCTTCCGTCGTGGAATATCTGCCTCAGCCGGCGATCGCCTTGCCTGTCATGAAGGCGGCGGCGCGGGCTGCAATCATCATCACCGGAGCATTGGTGTTGCCCGATACCAGCGTCGGCATCACCGATGCGTCGCATACCCTCAGACCTTCGACGCCGCGCACCTTCAGATCGGCCCCGACGACCGCCATCGGATCGTCTGCTCGCCCCATGCGCGCCGTGCCCGCCGGATGGAAAACGGTCTTGGCGGTCTGGCGGATGTAGTCGCGCAATGCCGCGGGATCATTTTCGACCCCCGGTTTCGGCAGGACGCGTCGCTTGATAAGCTTCGCAAGTGCTGGCGCATCCAGAATGCGGATCGCTGTCTCGACACCGCGCACCAGCGTATCGAGGTCGGCCGGGTCCGAGAGGAGATTGGCGTTGAACTCCGCCTTGTCATTCGGGTCGGCGCTTCTGAGACGAATGGTGCCGCGCGAGCGCGGCCTGAGGTAGCAGGGGCCGATGCTGAGACCATGACCGGGTTCGGGATCGCGGTCGACGAAACCCACAAGAACCGGCAGGACATGGAACTGGACATCCGGCTGACCAGTGCCGGCGGTGTCCACGAAACCACCGCATTCGACGACGTTCGACGAAAGCAGGCCACGATGCGACAGCAGGTAGCGCGCCATGTGTCCGGCGGCGCGAATCCCACTGTCATGCCCGAGGATGGAGATCGGCTCGTGGGTCTCGCCCTGAACCGGCGCTTCGAGATGATCCTGATAATTTGCGCCGACGCCCGGCAGGTCGGCCACCACATCGATGCCGTGAGAGCGGAGATGCCCGGCCTCGCCGATGCCCGAAAGCTGCAGGATCTTGGGTGTCGCGATCGCACCCGCCGTCAGGGCGATTTCCTTGGAAGCGGTGAATATGGTGCCGTCCTGCAACGCCACACCCGTCGCCCGCCGGCCTTCGAACAGGATGCGGGCGACCTTGCGTTCGGTCAGGATCGTGACGTTCGGCCTGATCTCCGCGTCACGCAGGAACGCCTGCGCGGAACTCCAACGACGTCCCCGATACGTCGTGCTCTGGTAGAACCCGACGCCTTCCTGATTGGCGCCGTTGAAGTCCGGATTGTACGGGATGCCGACTTGCGTGGCTGCCTGAACGAAGGCTTCGCTCAGCGGGTGCCGGTGACGGGGGTTCGAGACGTGCAGGCCGCCGCTGCGGCCATGAAACTCGCCATTGAGGCTTTCGTTGTTCTCGAGCGATCGGAAAGCCGGCAGTACATCTTCGTAGGACCAGCCATGACACCCCATCTGCGACCAGGTATCGTAGTCGTTCTTGTGGCCACGGATGTAGATCATCGCATTGACGGAACTGCCGCCGCCAAGCACGTTTCCTTGCGGGGTAATGCAAGGGCGACCATTGAGGCCCTTCTCCGGCTCGGATGCATAAGGGTGAATGTCGACCCCCTTGCCGAGGACCTTGAAAAAGGTCGCCGGAATATGGATCCAGGGGTCGGCGTCACGCCGACCGGATTCGATCAGCAGAACCTTATTTTGCGGGTTCTCGGACAGCCGGTTTGCCAGTACGCAGCCGGACGATCCGCCGCCGACGATAATATACTCGAAGTTGGTCATGGCTCAGCTCAACACCGTCTGGATCGTGGTAAATTCCTTCAGCCCTTCGGCGCCGAACTCGACACCCATGCCCGATTGCTTGACGCCGCCAAAGGGCGCGTTCGGCTGGATCGTTCCGTGCTTGTTGATCCATACCGAGCCGCATTCGAGCTGCATGGCATAGCGCTTGGCCTTTTCGGCATCCGCCGACCAGACCGAGCCGCCAAGCCCGGCGGGATTGGTGTTGGCGCGGGCGATGACCTCATCGATATCGGTATAGCGAATGATCGGCAGCGCCGGCCCGAACTGCTCTTCGTCGACGAGACGCACGCCATGGTCGACGTCGGCAACAAGCGTGATCGGATAGAAATAGCCCGGCCGATCGATCGGCGCGCCGCCGGCGAGAATGCGGCCGCCATTGGCGCGCGCGTCATCGACGAGTTCGCGAACCTTGTTGAACTGCATCTCGTTTTGGACCGGGCCGAGGATGCTGGTTTCGTCAAGGCCGTCGCCGATTACGATCCTGCCGGCATAGTCGGCAAGTCTTGCACAGACATCTTCATAAATGCTGTCGTGCACATAGAGGCGCTTCAGCGCCGCACAGGTCTGCCCGTTGTTGATGAAGGCTCCCCAGAACAGGCCCTCGGCGATCTGCGCGGGGTCGGCATCGGGAAGGACGATGCCGGCATCATTGCCGCCAAGCTCGAGCGTCAGGCGTTTCAACGTCGCCACAGCCGAGGCCATGACCTTCTTGCCGGTCTCGGTCGAGCCCGTGAAGGTCATCTTGGCGACACCGTCATGGGCGGAAAGCGCCGCACCAATGCTGTTTTCGCCGGTGATGACATTGACGACGCCGGGCGGCAGCACTTCGTTCATGATCTCGACAAGACGGATCGTCGACAGTGGCGTCAGCGGCGAAGGCTTGATGATGACCGTATTGCCGGCCCGCACCGCCGGCACGATATGCCAGCATGCGATCATCACCGGCCAGTTCCAGGGTGTGATCGAACCGACGACGCCAATTGGCTTGCGGTGCAATTCGACACGGCCCTCATTGTCGTCCTGCAGGATCTCAACCGGCAGATTCAGTTCGGCCGTGTGGCGTGTCCAGGCAAGCGCGCCGCCGATTTCGAACCGGGAGCCGAGACCATTGAGCGGCTTGCCCTGCTCCAGCGTCAAAAGCCGCGCGAGCTCCTCGCCATTGGCTGCGATCTTTTCGGCAATGGCGCGGCAGGCGGCCTGGCGCTCTTCTTCCGACACCTGGCTCCAGGTCCGAAAGGCGACTGAGGCTGCGGCAACGGCATGGTCGAGATCCGCCGGCGTCGCCAGCGGCATCTGACCGACGATTTCGCCGGTCGATGGGTTGCGAACCTCGGCATAGGTTGCGGTCTCGATGCGTGCTCCGCCGATGAACAGACTGTACTGCTTCACGATTGGCTCCTCCCTGAGCTTTGGAAGGAGTATGACGGGGCAGAAGAAAACCGTCTTGGGCAGAAGCGCGCCGCGACTTGGTTTCAAACGCAACAGGCCGGCGGCTCATCAAGTAGTTAAACCGCACTATTGTGCGGTCGATGTCCCCGGCCTGAGCAGATCGGTCGGCGCGCAGTCGAACAGATCCTTGAAGCTGCGATTGAAATAGGAAATATCATTGAAACCGGCAGAATAGGCGACTTCCGCGATCGTCCTTGGGCTTCTTTGATCTTTGATCTGCGCGATCTTTTCACGCACGAGGCGCAACCGCTTGTCACGGATGACCGTGGTGCAGGTCATGCCGATACCTTGAAAATCCTGCTGCAACGTGCGGATGGATACCCCGATCCGTGTCGCCAGCCACTTGGCGCTGAGATCGCTCTCGGTCAGGTGTCGGTCGATCAGTATGTCGACCATTTCCAGCCGCCGCGAAGCGCTGTCATTGAGAGCGGACATGGCGTCGCCGTTTGAGACGAAGGCCTGTCGCGTCGCATTGAACATCAGCTGCCGCAGATTGGCAGACGCGGCATCCGATGCCGAATTGGACATGATCTTCGCCACCAGCGCACGCAGCATCATTGCCATCGGGTCAAAGGCCTCGAGTTTGCGGGCGATGTCGAAATCGATCGGGCTTTCGGCATACATGATCTGGCGTGGCAAATGCAGCGACAGATGATTGCTGAACTGTCCACCGAAATGGAATGTCGTGGGCCGGGTCGAGTCGACGAGAATGCAATCACCGACATCCAGGACTGCCTGGAGGCCGACGTGCTCGAGACCACAGGACCCTTCGAGCTGCATGATGAGAAAAAGGTGTTCGTTGGCGTCTCGGCGAATGTCATCCCAATCTCGATGGACGCGATCGAGATCATTGGAAACATGGGCGAACTCCATACCGCAGACATCGATACGCCGGGCTGCCCCCGTTACGGCCTTGCCGCTCTCCATTGCTTTCGGATTGAAGTTGCCGCAGATCGATTGGAGATCACTGGTCCATTGATCATAGGGAACGGTTGCCCATGCGTGTTGCATCAGGGCCTGATTGTTCAAGAGCTCCAACTCTGCCTCCCAACAGTGTCAGTCAACGACATGTCCGTCTCGCGCGACTCTCCCACAAGCGCAAAAAGGCGGCAACACCTGAGACCGGTAGAATGAAAGAGTGTCGAAGATCGATCGCGCTGTCAATATATTTCACATGTTAAATAGAATCGTTCACTCCCGATCCGGCCTCAGCGGCTGTGTTTTGCCGCCGCCATTCGCTCGGCGGCATGCCCGTTCGCTTGCGGAAGAAGCGCGAGAAATACGCGGCATCCTTCAAACCTACCTCGTAGGCTATGTCCTCGAGCGGACGGATGGTGAACAGCAACAATCGCTTGGCCTCGAGCAGACGGCGCTCGGCGATCATGCCCTTGACGCCCTGGCCGAAAGCCATGTGCCCGGCCTTGGCAAGAAGATGCGGCGTGGTGCCAAGGCTCGAAACGTAGCGCTCGACTGGCCAGTTCTCACGAAAGTGCCGGTCGATCAGTCGTCGAAGCTCGGCAGCAAGAAAGCGTTGCGGCGATTGCGCCAGCATCGGGGCGTCCGACGCCAAGCGTCCGATCTGGGACAGCATGGCGGCAACCAATAGTGAAAGGATTGTATCGGCTTGGCCTCTCCCCTCGGCGTACTCCTCCAGGACTAATTGCACGGTCCGCCGAAGTCTCTCCCAGAACGCCTCCGCGCCCTGCCCCGACACCATCACCGGGCGATCCAGCGGCAACGTCGTCTGACCGGCGATCGACGGCAGGAGACTGTCGGCGATCGACACGACGACCGCGTCTGAGACAAGCGGATCGACGTTGAAGCCATGGATGACGCCGCTCGGCACGAAGCTGACGGCAGGCGCCAAAAAGTCCAAACGTTGGTCCTCTATGAAATAGGATCCGCTGCCGCTGGTCCAGAATGTGACCTGCATCATTCGATCATGTTTATGGGCTCGAACTTGGCCGGAATGGAGATTTGCTCGCGCCATCACCGTTTCGACATGAAGAAAACCGATCTCCAAAGGGCGATCCGGTTCGCCGTAAACAAAGAAACTTGGGACGATATCGTTCATGCCGGCCACCGAGAAAAGTTCAAGTGATTTCCCTATTCTGTCCATGGTGGAGGGCGGACGCAAGGACTAGCTTTGACTGACATCATAGGAGGAGACGATGGGAGCAGAAGAGTTCCGGGCCGATACAAAGCGGCCTTTCACCGGCGAAGAATATCTCGCCAGCCTGCGCGACGGCCGCGAGGTCTACATCAACGGCGCGCGTGTCAAGGACGTGACCACGCATCCGTCGATGCGCAATTCCGTGCGATCGCTTGCAAGGCTCTACGATGCACTGCATGCTGAGAAGACGAAGGATCGCCTGACATCGCCGACCGATACCGGCTCCGGAGGCTACACCCACAAATATTTCCGTGTCGCAAGGTCCTCCGCCGATCTCGTTGCCCAGCAGGGCGCGATCGCCGATTGGGCCCGCATGTCCTACGGATGGATGGGCCGCACCGCCGACTACAAGGCGGCATTGATGAATACGCTGGGCGCCAATGCCGACTGGTACGGTCCCTTCAAGGACAATGCACTCGCCTGGCACAAGCGCGCCCAGGAAGCGGCTCTCTTCATGAACCACGCGATCGTCAACCCGCCGATCGACCGCCACAAGCCGGCGGATGCCGTGAAAGACGTGTTCGTTCACATCACCAAGGAAACCGATGCAGGCATCTACGTCTCGGGCGCCAAGGTGGTGGCGACGTCTTCTGCGCTGACGCACTACAATTTCCTGGCGCAAAGCTCGGCGACGGTTACGGAAGACCCGTCGCTGTCGGTGATGTTCATCGTGCCGATGAATGCACCCGGCATCAAGATGTTCTGCCGCGTCTCCTATGAGGAAACGGCAAATCGTGTCGGCACGCCGTTCGACTACCCGCTCTCTTCCCGCTTCGATGAAAACGACGCCATCCTGGTTCTGGACAACGTCTTCATCCCCTGGGAGGACGTGCTGGTCCTGCGCGATGCGCCGAAGATCCTGTCCTTCCATCCCGCTTCCGGCTTCATGCACGGCTACTGCTTCCAGGGCTGCACGCGTTTCGCCGTCAAACTTGATTTCCTGGCAGGCCTGCTCGCCAAGGCTTTGCGGGCGACCGGCGGTGATGCCTTCCGCGGCAATCAGGCCGCACTCGGTGAAGTCATTGCGTTGCGCCACATGTTCTGGAGCTTCTCCAACGCGATGGCTTATAATCCAATCCCTTGGGCGAACGGCGCGGTGCTCCCCAATCTGGAAGCGGCCCTCGCCTACCGCACCTTCATGTCGGAAGCCTATCCCCGCGTCATCGAGACGATTCGCAAGGTCGTCGCCTCGGGACTGATTTATTTGCCGTCCTCGGCCAAGGATTTCGGCAATCCGGAGATTGATCGCTATCTCGGCCAGTATGTGCGCGGCTCCAACGACATGGGCCATATCGAACGCATCAAGATCATGAAGCTTTTGTGGGACGCAACCGGAACCGAGTTCGGCGGGCGGCATGCGCTCTATGAGCTGAATTATGCCGGTGCGCCGGAAGAAGTTCGGCTTCAGGTGCTGAAGGGGGCCGAGCGTGGCGGACGGTTGCGCGAAATGGAGGCCTTGGTCGATACCTGCATGAGCGACTACGACGAAAACGGCTGGACCGGCGATACCTGGTTGCCGCCGATCGGTGCTGCAGACCCGTTCAAGTCGGCCGCGGAATAGGAGGCGACCATGGAGGAAGCCTTTTCCAAAACCGAGTTCCGCAACGCCATGGCGCGCGTCTGCGCGCCGGTGAATGTCATCACCACCAATGGTCCCGCCGGTCGCGGCGGATTCACCGCCACGGCCATGTGCAGCGTCACGGATGAGCCGCCGACGCTGCTCGTCTGCATGAATAGCCGATCCGCCCAAACCGCACTGTTTCTGGAAAACCACCGGTTCTGCGTGAACGTATTAAGTCACGACCACAGAGAGCTAGCCGGGAAATTCGCCGGAGCAACCGCCGATATGGAGGCGCGCTACGCCTCTGCGGATTGGGTCGCAATGCCTTCAGGTACGGATGCTCTCGCCGATGCGATCGTCTCATTTGACTGCGAGCTGTCCGAGGCAAGACTTGTCGGCAGCCATCACATTTTCATCGGGCGAATCGCCGGCATCCGATCCCGCCCCGATGGCAACGCGTTACTGTATTTTGACCGGAATTACGTTCATGTCCCGACGCAACTTGGCAGCTTCGGAGGTTGAACAGGCGGGCTGTCTGCCGCCTTGCTTTACCAACGCATGGGAGACATCCAACTATTTGTGCAGCATCGCCAATTCGTCGAGCATATCCAGCAGCGTATCGATCCGTTCCCGACCAAACCGCTGCTCCAGCGCCGTGTAAATCATGCGGCTGTCTGGGCTGACTTCATTGATCACTTTCAGCCCGGCGGCCGTGATCTCAAGAAGGATTCGACGACCGTCTTCACTATCCTTGGTCTTGGTGATGAAGCCACGTTCCTCCAGGGATCGGATGATCCGCGTCAGGCTAGGGGCAAGAATGAAGGCCCGTTCCGACAGCTCCGAGGCATCCAATGTTCCGGCTTCCGCCAGAATGCGGATCACCCGCCATTGCTGTTCGGTCACGTCATGCAGCGCCAGCATCGGACGGAAATGCCCCATGACCGCCTCACGCGCCCGAAGCAGCGCAATCGGCAGCGAGCGGCGAGTGTCGCGGGGGAGAAGAGCGTCCTGCACTATGCGGTCCGTCTTAGGGGGTTGTCTCGTCATAAGGGTTCTATGGATCAAATTTTTGCGACACGCAACGAGCCGAGTGCCCATCACCGTTGACAAGGCCGCAAATATTGTTAACATGTTAAATATATGAGTGGCGCGGGAGGAACGATGCCGCATTTCACGATGGATTATTCGGCCAATCTCGATCGAACCGTGGACTTCGACGCGCTTTGTCGCGTGGTCCATATGGAAATCCTGAAAACGGGCCTGTTCGAGGTCGGGGCGGTGCGGGTGCGCGCTATTCGGTGCGAAGCCTATGCGATTGCGGATCTTCTTGCCGATAATGCCTTCATCGACATGTCTTTCCGTATCGGCGAGGGACGCAGCGAAGATGACAAACACCGGACCGGAGAAGCTATCTTCCAGGCGGTGACGCAGCACCTGGAATCCCTTTTCCAGACGCCGCATTTTGCACTCACGCTTGAAATCCGCGAGATCGATCCGGCGCTCAGCTGGAAGAAAAACGCCATTCATCCGCGTCTTCGCAAAACGAACAGCTAAGCAGCCCGCCTGAATCCAGACGCAGCAAACGGAAAAGCGCGGCAACTGCCTCGCAGTCCGGCGCGGCAAGACCAGCAATATTGGAGAAAAAATGTCGACATTTGAAAACAACATTGCAAAAGCGGAGGCCTATCTGGCCCGCTTCCGCGCGCGGGGCGTGCTGAACCATATCGATGGCGAAGCGGTGCCGGCCGCCGACGGCACGACCTTCGATATCATCTCTCCCGTCGATCTGAAGGTGCTGGCAAAGGTGGCGCATGGCAAGGCGGCCGATGTGGACCGGGCAGCGAAGGCAGCGAAGGCGGCCTTTCCCGCCTGGGCGGCAATGCCCGGCGGTGCGCGCAAGGCGCTGCTGCACAAAATAGCCGATGCCATCGTCGCGCGCGCCGAGGAGATCGCTTTCACGGAATGCATGGATACCGGACAATCGCTGAAATTTATGGCGAAGGCAGCCCTTCGCGGAGCAGAGAATTTCCGCTTCTTCGCCGATCGCGCCGTGGAAGCCCGTGACGGCAAAACGCTGCGTGCGGATGGTCAAGTCAATATCACCACCCGCGCACCGATCGGCCCGGTCGGCGTCATTACGCCATGGAATACGCCCTTCATGCTGTCGACATGGAAGATTGCACCGGCGCTCGCCAGCGGCTGCTCGATCGTCCACAAGCCGGCTGAATTCTCGCCCCTGACTGCGCGGCTGCTGGTCGAAATCGCCGAAGAGGCTGGTCTGCCGAAGGGCGTCTGGAATCTCGTCAATGGCCTCGGCGAGGACGCCGGCAAGGCGTTGACCGAGCATCCTGCCATCAAGGCAATCGGCTTTGTTGGTGAGAGCCGTACCGGCTCGATGATCATGAAACAGGGTGCCGATACGCTGAAACGCGTACATTTCGAGCTTGGCGGCAAGAACCCCGTCATCGTCTTTGCCGATGCCGATCTGGAGCGCGCCGCCGATGCTGCCGTCTTCATGATCTATTCGCTGAACGGCGAGCGCTGCACCTCCTCCTCCCGTCTGCTGGTGGAGGAAAGCATCTACGACCGATTCACGGCAATGGTCGCCGAGAAGGCCAAGCGCATCAAGGTCGGCCACCCCCTCGATCCAGAAACTGTGGTCGGCCCGCTGATCCACCCCGTGCACGAAAAGAAGGTGCTGGAATATATCGAGATCGGCAAAGCCGGCGGCGCGACGGTTGCCGCTGGCGGTGCGAAATTCGATGGGCCGGGTGGCGGATGCTACGTATCCCCCACCCTCTTCACCGGCGCCAACAACCATATGCGTATCGCGCAGGAAGAAATCTTCGGGCCTGTCCTGACCGCGATCCCCTTCAAGGACGAGGCCGATGCACTGGCGCTTGCCAACGACGTGCAATACGGCCTGACGGGCTATCTCTGGACCTCGGACGTCACCCGCGCTTTCCGCTTCACCGATGCCCTGGAGGCCGGGATGATCTGGGTGAACTCGGAAAACGTTCGCCATCTGCCGACCCCTTTCGGCGGCGTCAAGAATTCCGGCATCGGCCGTGACGGCGGCGATTGGTCCTTCGATTTCTACATGGAGACCAAAAACGTTGCTTTCGCCACCAAGGCGCATGCGATCCAGAAACTCGGCGGCTGAGTGCACCGGACACCCTATTGAATTTGGAGGAGAACCCCATGCCCCTGCCCACACCCAATCTTTATCCGCCCTTCAACATCGTGCGCCTCAGCCATGTCGAGCTTGCCGTGACCGACCTTGCGAAATCGCGCGCCTTTTACGTAGACACGCTCGGCTTGCAGGTGACCGACGAGACGGCAGACACGATCTATCTGCGTGCGCTCGAGGAACGCGGGCATCACTGCATCGTGCTGAAGAAAGAAGCCGCCGCCGAAGCACGCGATCTCGGCTTCAAGGTGTTCTCCGACGAGGACCTCGACAAGGCCGAGCATTTCTTCAAGGGCAAGGGCCTGCCAGTCGAATGGGTAGAGCGGCCCTACCAGTCGCGTACCTTCCGCACTCGCGATCCGCACGGTATTCCGCTGGAATTCTATTCGAAAATGGACCGCCTGCCGCCGATCCACCAGAAATATGCACTATACAGAGGTGTGAAACCGCTCCGCATCGATCACTTCAACTGCTTCTCACCGAATGTCGACGAAAGCGTCGCCTTCTACAATGAGATCGGCTTCCGGGTGACGGAATACACCGCCGACGAGGAGACCGGCAAGCTCTGGGCTGCATGGACGCACCGCAAGGGTGGCGTCCACGACATTGCGTTTACCAATGGTCGCGGCCCGCGGTTGCATCACACCGCGTTCTGGGTTCCGACGCCGCTCAATATCATCGACCTGCTCGATTTGATGGCGACCACCGGTTGGCTGCCCAATATCGAGCGCGGACCGGGCCGGCACGGCATTTCGAATGCCTTCTTCCTCTATATCCGTGATCCGGATGGCCATCGTATCGAGATCTATTGCTCGGATTATCAGACGGTCGATCCCGATCTCGAGCCGATCAAATGGGATCTCAAGGATCCGCAGCGCCAGACGCTCTGGGGAGCTCCGGCGCCGAAATCCTGGTTCGAGGAAGGCAGCACCTTTGCCGGCACCGAGGTGCGCGATTCCGTGCTGAAGGCCCAGCCGATCGTTGCGCCCTGAATTTCTCCAGCTGGGCAGGCGCGAAAGCGTCCGCTGTTTTCTTAATGCTTGGTGAGGAGCCAGCCATGAAATTGCAAGATCCTTCCCTGTTCCGCCAAGCCGCTCTTGTCGGCGATAATTGGATCGAGGCCGATCCGAACAACGCCATCGAGGTGAACAACCCGGCGACTGGCGAGATCATCGGTCTCGTGCCGAAGCTGGGTGCCGCCGAGACCAGGACGGCCATCGAGGCCGCTCGCCTGGCGCAGAAGGGTTGGGCTGCCCGCACTGCCAAGGACCGCTGCGCCGTCCTTCGCAAATGGTTCAATCTGATGATCGAGAACAAGGAAGACCTCGGCCGCGTCCTGACGCTCGAACAGGGCAAGCCGCTGGCGGAGGCGACCGGTGAAATCGTCTATGGTGCGAGCTTCATCGAATGGTTCGCCGAGGAAGGCCGTCGCATCTACGGCGACTTGATCCCCGGCCACCAGCCCGACAAGCGCATCATGGTGATGAAGCAACCAATCGGCGTCGTCGCGGCAATCACGCCGTGGAACTTCCCCAATGCGATGATCACCCGCAAGGCCGGCCCCGCCTTTGCCGCCGGCTGCGCCATGGTTTTGAAGCCCGCCTCGCAGACGCCGTTTTCGGCGATCGCCATTGCGGTTCTCGCCGAGCGCGCCGGCCTGCCGAAGGGTCTCTTCAGCGTCATCACCGGCTCGGCCGCGGCCATCGGCGCCGAGATGACCTCGAACCCGGTGGTGCGGAAGCTGACCTTTACCGGCTCGACCGAAATCGGCACCGAGCTCTACAAGCAGAGCGCCCCGACCATCAAGAAACTCGGCCTCGAGCTTGGCGGCAATGCGCCGTTTATCGTTTTCGACGATGCCGATCTCGACGCGGCGGTCGAAGGGGCGCTGATTGCCAAATATCGCAACAATGGCCAGACCTGCGTTTGCGCCAACCGCATCTACGTGCAGGACGGCGTCTATGACGCCTTTGCAGAAAAGCTGGCAGTTGCGGTCGCCAGGCTGAAGATCGGCAACGGCTTTGACGAAGGCGTCATCCTTGGGCCACTGATCGACAAGGCCGCCCTCGCCAAGGTCGAGGAGCATATTGCCGATGCCTTGGGCAAGGGCGCGCGCATCCTGCAGGGCGGCAAGCGGCATGCGCTCGGCGGCACCTTCTTCGAGGCGACCATCTTGGGCGACGTCACCAAGGACATGGCGGTGGCGCGCGAGGAAACCTTCGGGCCGCTGGCGCCGCTGTTTCGTTTCAAGGACGAAGCTGACGTCATCGAGCAGGCTAATGATACCGAGTTCGGCCTCGCTTCCTACTTCTACGCCAAAGATCTCGCTCGGGTATTCCGTGTGGCCGAGGCATTGGAATACGGCATGGTGGGCGTCAATACGGGTCTGATCTCGACAGCCGAAGCACCGTTTGGCGGCGTCAAACTGTCGGGCCTCGGCCGTGAGGGCTCGAAATACGGCATCGAGGAATTCACCGAGATTAAATATGTCTGCCTTGGCGGCATCGGCTGAACTGAATAGGAAGAAAAACGATGTCTCACCCGAAGTTTGTCAGCTTTACCCGCAACGGCCACAGTGGGTACGGCGTTCTTGCCGGAAATGGAATCATTGACCTTTCCGCCCGCCATGGCACGAAGTGGCCAACGCTGCGCGAGCTTATAACCGACGGCGTGCTGCTGAAGCTCGCTGAGGAAGCGGCGAGCTTGGAGCCCGATTTTCCGGTGTCGGACATCCGTTACGAAGTCCCTGTTCCCGCCCCGGAGAAGATCATCTGCGTCGGCGTGAACTTCCCCGACCGCAACGAGGAATACAAGGATGGGCAGGCAGCGCCCTCCAATCCCTCCCTGTTCATCCGCTTTCCGCGCTCCTTCACCGGCCACGATCAGCCGCTGATCCGACCACCGGAAAGCCCGCAGCTCGACTACGAAGGCGAAATCGTCATCATCATTGGCAAGACCGGCCGGCGCATTCCCGAGGCTGAGGCACTATCCCACATCGCGGCGCTGTCGCTGTGCAATGAGGGCACGATCCGCGACTGGGTCCGCCATGCCAAGTTCAACGTTACCCAGGGCAAGAATTTCGACCGCACCGGCTCGATCGGCCCTTGGCTGATCCCGTTCACGGACGAGGCGCAGATCGCCGACATCAGGCTCCAGACGCGCGTCAACGGCGAAGTGCGCCAGAGCGACCGCACCAGCCGGATGATCTTTTCCTTCCGCAAGATCATCAACTACATCTCGACCTTCACTACGCTCGTTCCCGGCGATGTGATCGTCACCGGCACGCCAACCGGCGCCGGTGCTCGCTTCGATCCGCCGATCTGGCTGCAGCCCGGCGACGTCGTCGAGGTCGAGGCCGATGGCATCGGCATCTTGCGCAACACGATCGCTGACGAGGTGTGAAATGTTGACTTCAGACGATATCAGGCAGGCGGCAGAGCGACTCGACATCGCCGAGCGGATGCGCGAACAGACGGAGCTTCTGTCGCTCAAATATCCGCACATGACGATGGATGATGCCTATGCCGTGCAGTCGGCCTGGGTCTCGAAGAAGATCGCCGCCGGGCGCAAGGTGATCGGCTGGAAGATCGGGCTGACCTCGAAGGCGATGCAATATGCGCTGAACATCGACACGCCCGATTCCGGCGTGCTGTTCGACGACATGCTGTTCGAGGACGGCGCGACGGTGCCGGCCGACCGCTTCATCCAGCCGCGGATCGAGGCGGAGATCGCCTTCATCATGAAGGCTCCGCTGAAAGGCCCAGGCATCACCGTATTCGATGTGCTGAACGCCACGGATTATATCACCCCGGCCCTCGAAATCCTCGATACGCGCATCCTCAGGGTCGATCCCGGAACGAAGAAGACCCGCACCATCGTCGACACGATTTCCGACAACGCGGCCAATGCCGGCATCGTGCTTGGCGGGCGCATGGCGCGGGCCGACGACGTCGACATGCGCTGGATGGGAGCGATCGTCAGCCGCAATGCCGAAGTGGAGGAAACCGGCCTGGGTGCCGGTGTCTTGAACCAGCCGGCGCGAGGCATTGCCTGGCTTGCCAACCGGCTGGCCCAATATGGCGACGGCATCGAGGCGGGCCAGATCGTGCTCGCCGGCTCCTTCATCCGACCGATCGAGGCGCGCCACGGCGACACCATCGTCGCCGATTTCGGACCCTATGGGACGGTCAGCAGCTATTTCGCATAGGAGAGCGCTCATGCCCGCGCCCAAGAACACTTTCAAGACGGCCTTGGCCGAGAGGCGTCCGCAGATCGGACTCTGGCTGGCGCTCGCCAATTCCTATACGGCCGAAATTCTGGGTGGTGCCGGCTATGACTGGCTGTTGATTGACGGTGAGCATGCGCCGAACGACATCCCTCTGATGACGGCGCAATTGCAGGCGCTCAAGGGTTCGCCGAGCCACCCGGTCATCCGGGCACCGGTCGGGGAGGCCTGGATATTGAAGCAGATCCTCGATATCGGCGCGCAAACCGTTTTGGTGCCGATGATCGAGAGCGGCGACCAGGCAAGAGCCATGGTGCGTGCGGTACGATATCCGCCGCACGGCGTGCGAGGCGTCGGGGCAGCGCTTGCCCGCGCTTCGGCATTCAATCGTATTCCCGACTACCTGCAGACCGCCAATGACGAGGTCTGCCTGCTGCTGCAGATCGAAAGCCGCGCCGGGCTGGCCGCACTCGATGACATCGCCACTACCGATGGCGTCGATGGCGTTTTTATCGGACCCGCCGATCTTGCCGCCGACATGGGCCATCTCGGCAGGCCTGGCGATTCAGAGGTACAACAGGCGGTGGAAGCGGCGCTGATCCGTATCCAGTCGCACGGCAAGGCAGCCGGTATCCTGACCGCCGATCAGTCGCTTGCCAAACGCTATCTGGAACTCGGCGCCACCTTCGTCGCCATCGGAAACGATGTCGGCCTGTTGGCGAACGGCGCATCGCGCCTGCTGTCCGACTTTCAGAAGGCGAGTGCAGCCGGCCATGGAAGTTCAGCAGCCACGACGAAGGTTTACTAAGATCTCCTCCAACCGGGCCTCAATCGTCTTGCGGACGTAGATCAGCGGCTCTCGCTTGCATGGGCGGAGTCGTTGAGTCTCACTATCCGATGCATCTTGTGTCGCTGCCACCAAGCGACCAACCCATCGAACACTGGTGCGAGCTTATAGGCTGCCGGGGTTAGCGCATATTCCACACGCGGAGGGACCTCGGCGAAGATTCGCCGTGTTGTTGGTTTAGGCGGATATCCGCGTGTGGCTGCTGCTGGTGTTGCACCGATGTCGCCATGCCGCCAATATTGAACCAAGCAAGTGAAGTACATAGTGTTTTCTATATTTTATTTTCCAGGTCATTGCTTAAGACATCTTTAGAAGCCGTCGACTACCGTCTCCGCGCGGAACGAAGCAAGAGCTTGTTCGCGCCAACCCAGGAGATGGTCTTGAAGAATTCGTATCGTGCCTTCCGAGCACTGATCGTCGTCGCACATATTGCTTCTCCGTTTGCCGGGGTTCACTCCGCCTTCGCGGCAAACCCGCCGGCGGCCCATGCGAAATCCGGGCCAATGATATCCAAGGCGCTCGATGCGCTGCTGCTGCCGATCAACAAGGGCGTGATCAAGAAGTTCAAGCTCGACAAAGGCGTGCACGGTGTTCTGGTGCTTTCCGTCAAGCCCGGCGGCGTTGCCGACAAGCAGGGGATCAAGCCGGGCGACGTTTTGGCTGAAGTACAGGGCCATAAGGTTCATAAGCCGATCGACGTCGATGTTGCCGTGCGCCGCCAGTTGAAGGCCGGCCATTCCGATATGTCCTTCAGCGTCGCGCGTGGTGGGGCAGTGATCGCGGTTGCCGCAATTATCACACTCGAATCCTACAACGAGACGACGGCGGTCAGCGAAATCTCCAGTTGGGAGACTGACACGACGGTAAGCTCGTCCTCCTACGAGGAATATGTTTCCACGGAATCGACGGAAATTGAGACTTCCGAGGAGAGCGAGGAGGCGACGGTCGAAGAGGACCTGACCGAGGACGAGTCGGCTGACGCTGATTCCAGCGACGATGCGGACGACAGCAGCGACGACAGCTCGGACGATTCAGGCGATGACGGCTCGGACGATGCGGGTGACGACGGCTCGGATGATTCAGGTGACGACGGCTGAATCCAGCCGACGTGCCGGCGAGAAGCGCTCGCCCGAATTTCGACGAACCAACTGCGCCGGTCTTGCAACTGGAGCAGTTGGTTTTCTGCCATGTTGCTCAGGAGACACGTGCCAATATCAAAGTCGTCACCGGCAAATCATTCGTTCGCCGGCGCTCATTTGTGGTCCCCACCCAACGCCATTCCGGCGGCACGAATGGCGGGCTGAAGGTTCTCCGGTCGATGTGGCGACGCATCTACCTATGTCAGCAGCGATATCGAGGTCGATCTGACTGTCGCGGCGACTTACATCGTGATCGGCCATTTCTACCGCTCCGCTGCCAGGATCCTCATGCTTGGCGCAAGATCGAGGCGCAAAACACAGCCGAGCCAGAGTGCGTACTTGAGCACGGTCAACTCGTTCCAGGCATCGAGGGCAAAATCGCCTGCAGTACCGGGTGGTGAGCGGTCGCCGTCCTGATCAGCACGAACGAGCATCTTACGCCGGTCATTCGTAACGCGTCTCCAAACCCGACATTCGCACTATGGCTGCCGCCGCCCGATTCAGACATTGCCGTCAGCGGTCCAAACGACGGAACCGGAATCTGAACCTCCGTTTCGTCCTCTGCCAGTCATTCTTCAAGAATGCCGCCCCTCCGCGATCTCGACCGGCAATCCTGGCGCCGTTCACCGGCTGCTTCCTCGTCTCGCCCCTCCGTGAACGTACGAACATAATTTAATCCTTGCCTTGTGACCACTCAATCGCTATTGCAGTATGATCGTAATCCTAACTTCAGGAGCTCATCATGACAGCAACTCCGCGGGTTGCGCTCGTAACAGGCGCCACCTCAGGCATCGGCAAGGCCACAGCGATCGCTTTGGCCGCCGCAGGTTTCCAGGTAATCGGAACCGGCCGCAACACCGCGCAACTCGCCGCGCCCGCCGGGGTGACGTACCTCGACCTCGACGTGACCAGCGACGAATCGGTCGCCTCAGCGGTCAGGCAGGTGATCGAACGGTTCGGGCACATCGACGTCCTGGTCAACAACGCCGGCGTTGGCACAACCGGCGCGGCCGAGGAGTTCTCGATCGCCCAGACGCAGGACATCTTCGACATCAACGTCTCCGGCGTCATGCGGACGACCAAGGCGGTCCTGCCGCACATGCGCGCCCAAGGCCGCGGACGCATCATCAATGTCTCCTCCCTCAGCGGGTTCGTCCCCAGCCCGTTCATGGCCCTCTATGTTTCGACCAAGCACGCGGTAGAGGGCTACTCCCAGTCGCTGGACCACGAGGTTCGCGATCACGGCGTCCGGGTCCTGCTCGTCGAGCCCGGCCCGATCAACACGCCGTTCGCAGGTCACAGCGTGGTGGCCGACACCCCCATGCCGCTCTACGCGGCGGGACGGCGCAACTACGACGATCTGCTGGAGAAGAACCTCAGCAGCGGCGACGACCCCGCCGTCGTCGCCAAGGTGATCGTCGCGGCGGCCATCGACCGGAACCCGAAACTACGGCGCACCGCCGGTACGACCGCCCGGATCATCAACGCGGTATACAACGTCGCCCCGGCCCGGATCTTCGACCGCGTCATCCGCAGATTCAACCGGATGCCGAACTGACCTGGCCACGGCGGTATCCGGAGCGCAAACCCGGCTTAAAAGGAGGAAGGCATGGTGCGTTACACGAAAGAACACAAGCAGGAGACGCGGCAGAGGATCATTGCGACGGCCGGTCGACGGCTCAAGCGGGACGGTATCGACGGCTCCGGAGTCGCGACGCTCATGAAGGACGCGGACCTCACCAACGGCGCCTTCTACGCCCATTTCGAATCCAAGGACAGCCTCGTCGCGGAGGCGGTCACCGACCAACTGCACACATTGCACGCGAACATCGTCGAGCTGGCGGAGCCGGGCCCTGCCGGCCTCGAACAGCTCATGCGCTGGTACCTGTCGGCCCACCACCGGGACAACCCCGGCGACGGCTGCCCCAACGCCGCCCTGCTCGACGAGATCGGGCGCAGCGCGGACGCAATCAGGCAGGCGTATACCGAGGGCGTGCTGGTCGTCATCCACGGCCTCGCCGCCCGATTGGCACCCGAAGATCCGCTCTCGGCCCGCGTGAAGGCGCTCAGTCTCCTCGGCCTGATGGCCGGGACGCTACAACTCTGCCGCGCCCTGACCGACCGCCAGCTCTCCGACGACCTCCTCGCGCAGGGGCTCAGCAACGCCCTGGCGCTGGTGGACGCCGAACTCCGACGATGACCCTCGTTTCTGCGACAAGCCCGGCACACCCGGCGCGTCGTCCTCCATCAGACAGGAAAAGACGATGACCGAGCAGCCCTTCAACCCACAGCCGAAGGCATTTTCCTTCCTCAATGCCTCCGACCACCAGCAAAATTTAACATTGGAGAAAACGCCGTGAAGGCATTCGTCGTCGATAAGTACAAAAAGAAAGGCGCTCTGCGCCTGGTCGCCATGCCGGAGCCGGCGTTGGAGGCCAATGACGTCCTCGTCCGGATTCAAGCTACCGCAGTGAACCCGCTTGATTCCAAACTCCGCGATGGAGAGTTCAAACTTATCCTGCCCTATCGGCCGCCTTTCGTGCTCGGACACGACGTCGCCGGGACGGTTGTCAGGGTGGGAGCCGCCGTCAGGCGTCTAAAGGTGGGTGACGAGATCTATGCCCGTCCGCGGGATCATCGGATCGGAACATTCGCCGAATTCATCGCCATCAATGAAGCGGACGTTGCGCTGAAGCCCAAGAACCTCAGCATGGCCGAAGCGGCGTCCATCCCACTGGTCGGGCTGACCGCGTGGCAGGCGCTGGTCGAGCTAGCCAAGGTGAAGCCCGGCCAGAAGGTCTTCATCCAGGCCGGCTCCAGCGGTGTCGGGACTTTTGCCATCCAGCTCGCCAAGCACCTCGGGGCAACGGTTGCGACGACGACGAGCACGAAGAATGTCGATCTGGTCAAAAGTCTCGGGGCGGATGTGGTGATCGACTACAAGACGCAGGATTTCGAGAAGGTCCTGTCGGGCTACGACCTCGTGTTGAACAGCCAGGATGCGAAGACCCTCGACAAATCGTTCGGCGTGCTCAAGCCGGGCGGCCAGTTGATTTCCATCTCCGGTCCGCCCGATCCGGCTTTTGCCAAGGAACGCGGTCTGAACCTTTTCCTGAAACTGGTCTTGCACTTGTTGAGCCGAGGAGTCCGGAAAAAAGCCAAGCGCCTTGGCATGCGCTACTCGTTCCTGTTCATGCGAGCGCAAGGTCAACAGTTAGGCGAGATCGCCTCCCTGATCGAATCGGGCGTGATCCGCCCGGTGGTCGACAAGGTTTTCCCGTTCGAGAAGACCGGCGATGCCTTAGCTTACGTCGAGACAGGGCGCGCGAAGGGCAAAGTCATCATAGCGGTCGCAGACTAGAATCCGTACCGGCCTCACCGGATTGGCGACCGGTGAAACTGACGCGGTTTGCAGATACCTGCCACGCGGGTCGCCTGGCCATCCTTCCGAACACCAGGCGGGAGCATCCCGCCGAGCGCTATCGGACGGCGGGCCGATACCGCCTGGGAGCCACCGGCAACAACAAACAGAGGATAGATCAATGACATTCAAAGCACTTATGGCCAGCAAAAGCGGCGATACGATATCGACGGATCTGGTCGAATTGGAAGAGCAAGACCTCATGCCGGGCGATGTCACGATCGCCGTCGACTACTCGACTGTGAACTACAAGGACGGCATGGCGCTTGGGGGTCGTGCTCCGATCATTCAGACATTCCCGCTCATTCCTGGCATTGATCTTGCGGGAACAGTCGAGGGGTCCTCCTATCCAGGCATCGAGGTGGGTGACCGCGTTGTTGCCAATGGCTGGGGACTGAGCCAGACCCATCATGGCGGCTATGCGCAAAAAGCCCGGTTGAGCGGCGACTGGCTCGTCAGGATTCCAGGCCCCCTGTCTACCTGGGATGCCATGGCCGTCGGAACAGCGGGCTACACGGCAATGCTGTCGGTGCTGGCGCTCGAACATGGCGGCATTGCGCCCGACCGGGGCGACATCCTTGTCACGGGTGCCAATGGCGGCGTCGGATCGATCGCGATCGCCCTTCTCGCCGACCTCGGCTATCGTGTGGTCGCATCAACCGGGCGTCTCGAAGAGGCCAACTATCTGCGCGAGCTTGGCGCAGCCGATGTCATCGATCGCCGAACCCTTTCCGAACCGGGCACGCCTGTTGCCAGCGAACGATGGGCCGGTGCGATAGACTCCGTTGGTAGCCATACGCTGGCGAACGTGCTGGCCCAGACCCAGTATCGCGGTGTGGTGACCGCTTGCGGCCTCGCCCAGGGCCTCGATCTTCCCGCGACCGTCCTGCCCTTCATCCTGCGCAACGTCACGCTCGCCGGCATTGATTCCGTCAACGCGCCGCAATCGGTTCGCCTCAAAGCCTGGTCGCGTCTGGCCCGCGATCTCGATCTCAACAAGCTCGCTCGCACGACGAAAGTTATCGGGCTGGCCGACGTGACCGACGTTGCGCGACGGCTCCTTGAGGGACAGGTTCAGGGTCGCACGGTCGTCGACGTCAATGCCTAACCGTCGTGTGGTCGCATGGTCAGCTGGCACTGGGCGGCTTGACGGGAGCGGCTTGCGGGCTTTGCCGTGATGGTTTCCTTTTCGGTTTTCCGAAGCGGTTCCGGCCCCTTGGCCGGTCTGCCCTTCGGTGCGGTCGAAAGTAACCGGCGCAAGCCGCGCGTTTCAGGGTCCGGGTTGGCCAGATCGAGCGGAGCCGGTGCGCGGGCAAGCGGGTCCCCGGACCTGCAAAGCCCGCGTGCCTGCTGCCACAAACGGCTTGACCGGCCGCCACGCGGCGCGCAAGCGGCCCCGCGCGGCCGGGATGCTCCGACATTCCGCGAGGCTCGCTGACCCGCTCAGTGCAACCGACGTGAAACGCCCGCCGTTTGATCTCGACGCCGTTCCACGATAGACGCGCATGACATGAGGGACGGTCAAAAAGGACTCTCCCGAGAAAGGGCAATGCAATGAGCGACCAGAATGACGACGATTACATCTATGACGAAGCAACCGGCGAGTGGAGGCCCGCTTCCGAAATTGCTGCGGATAAGGCCAAAGCCGCGCAAGTCCACGACGCATCCGGCAATCTTCTTGCCGACGGCGATTCCGTCGTGCTGATCAAGGACCTGAAGGTCAAGGGCGCGGGCCAGACCCTGAAGCAGGGCACCGTCATCCGGTCGATCCGGCTCACCGACAACCCGGAAGAGATCGACTGCCGCCACGACGCGATCAAGGGGTTGGTCCTGCGCACGGAGTTTGTGCGCAAGCGCTGATCGGCGATCTGCCTGGCGTTTCGGCAGGCGATAGCGATCGAGCCAGGTCGGACCGTGGGTGTTGCGCAGCCGGCGCAGGGTGCCACCGTCGTCACAGGGCGCTTCGCCCATTCACACCCGGCTCAGGATGCTTTTCCAGCGCCGCCGTGTTTGGCTGCATAGTCCTGGAGGGCATTCACCTCTTCCCCGGTCTGGGACGCAAGCGGCTCATGGCTTGTCGAATTCGCAGCCCGTGGAATTTTGGGCAGCTCGACGGACGCATGACCGTCGAGCGCGTCGGCCTTGACCAGCGCCGCGGCAGCCAGCGCTTGAACTCACGCCGGCTGAGGCCCATCGGTCGCGCCGGCTGGCGGATCAACACGACCAGCGCCTCGAACAGATCGGCGCGCAGCATCGGATGGACCGAAGTTCGTGCCGGCGATGTAGGTTTGCCTATGGCCGTTCAATTCGACCGCTTCCGCATGTCGGATTCAAATTTGCATCTCTTGCAGTCACCGGCTTCGCTTTCGGGCAAGCGCCCGTGCGAGGGCATCTTTGAGAATTGCACGGATTTCGTCGTTCGCCAGGCCCTGAATGGCGAAAGCCCTGGTCGGTTCGGCACCGGGATCTTCTTCCTGATCGCCGACGGTTTCATTTTCGTGCGCCAGCGATTCCAGCGCCTGATGAAACTTTGGATCGCCGGCGATGATTGTCAGCAGTGAGACAAAGAGCCGGCGGTGAGCGTTCAACCGCGCTTCCGTTTCGTCTGCCATGTCGTTCATTGAGATAATCCTTCACTGATCGGCGAACGACAACCTGAAAGATTTGTTCCAGTGAAGCACTTCGCCTTATCCGCCCCTGTCTCGGTTGTCAGCGTTCAGAAAGAGGCCGGGCAGATGCGAGGCGCAGGCCATGACATGGGTGATCGCTTCCCTGTCATATTCGTCATTTGAGCGGTAGACATCGAAATAGGTGTTCAGCCGGTCGACCCGCTCCGGCCATCGATCGATTGCCTGCAATCCCAGCGATACGCCATAATTGGCGAAGGCAATACGGACATGCGGCGCGTAGCTGGCACGCCCGTAATAACCCGGCGGGTCAATCCACAATCGATCGAGCGCCGCCAGGCTCCGTTCCGTCTGGACGCGTGCCCAATCCTCTGTCGGGAAGAAATGGCAGAGCCACAGCATCATACCAAGACCGAGATCCTGGTCGATGTCGAGCGTGCGGTACTGCCGCTCGATCAGCGTTCGCATTTCGGCGATTTCGGCGGCTAGCGCGTTCCGATCGAGAAGAGAGTAGGAAACATACCCATCGAACGCGTCCATCGCCCCCAGGCCATAGCCGGGATACGGCGCACTCAGATCCTCCTGCATCTTCCAGATCACGCCGCGCCCGGGCAGGACGAAAGCCGGGTGGATCGCCTTGGCGACCGCAATGCCCTTCGCGCGGTACTCCGGCTTCACATCGCCCAGTCTGGCCAGCGCAAACAGCCACATGGCAAGATAATGGAAGTACTGGCCATCTCGGTCTGACGCCTCGCCGATGCGATAGCCACGTGGCCGCCCCAGCACGCGCCCGACCTCGCCGACCAGTTCCTCCGCCGCATCCAGCCAGCGCTCTTCACCAGTCTGTCGGTAAAGCGACAGATAGAGCACGACACCGAACGCGTCGGTCCAGAGATAGCGCAACCCATTGGGCCAGATGCGTTCGCTGCGCATCCAGTCGAGCTTGGCCAGGACATAATCCATGTCGCGAAGCATCGTCTATTCACCGAAGGGATAGGTTTCTGGCATGCCGCGATGGTGCTCCGGCCCGAGCGGCGTCACTGCCTGGGTCTCATCGAACCAGACGTAGGCATCGAATTGCTCGGAAAGGATCGCCTGGCTGTAGTGGCTCCACAGCTCTGTGTCTGGCCGGTAGACAACGCCGATGAAACGCTCGAGCCGCGGCTCCGAGAGGCGGCGCCTGAGCGGCTCGTGCCTGCCAGGCAACAAGTCGAGGAGGAAGCGGCGCTTGCCCGCATCATGGCACATCCTTTCATAGCTGTCGGCTCGGGAGGGGTTTACGCGCATGACCTCCATATCTCCATCCCAGTCATTGGCGGCCGCCACCGTACCGCTATGGGTGCCAAAACCGATGAGAGCCGTCTCGTCTCCGAAAGCCTCTCGGCAAAGCTGGCCGATGTTGAACTCCTCGCGCGTTGCGCCCATATCGGTAAAGCGCGCGTCACCGATATGACTGTTGTGGGCCCAGACGATCGCCTTGGCATCCGGTCCCTTCGCGTCCAGCAGATGCTGCAGCGTTTCGAACATATGAGTGTCACGCAGGTTCCAGCTTTCCGCTCCGCCATAGTACATGATGCGATAGTAGCGTTCCGCAGATGCAATCAGCCGGGCATTCTGGGTGGCATCGAGGAAGGCATCGCCGTCGTTGTCGGCATAGTCCAACCGCCGGCGGAAGAGCTCCTGGCATTGGTCGATCACCGCCTGCTCGCATTCTGCAAAACCGCGGCTGAGCGTCGCCCGGCCATAAGTCGCGGGATTCTTCTGCCAGGGCGTCAGGCAGCCGTAGCGCTCGCGCGCGACCGCTGCCGCCTGCGGGTCGACCCGATCCAGATAGTCAAGCACGGCGCCGATCGAATCGGACATGTTGTAGATGTCGAGCCCGTAGAAGCCAGCCCGATCCTCCATGGCGTCGAGACCCGCATTGTGCTCCCGCATCCACTCCGTCAGTGCCCGAACTTCCGTGTTGCGCCACATCCAGGTCGGAAATCGTTGAAACGGAGATTCTTTACGGTCGGACGCGGATCGATGTCGGACGTATCGATCAACTTTCGCCGCGTCCGGCCAATCCGCCTCGACAGCAATGATCCTATAGCCGTGATTGGCGATCAAATGACGTGTGATCGCGGCTCGGGCCTGGTAAAATTCGAGCGTCCCATGGCTCGCTTCCCCAAGCAAGACCACGCGCCGATCAACAAAGCGGTTGAACAAGCGGCCGAAGGCGGGGTCGTCGAAACCGGGCAGGTCTTCGGCCGCTTCGGCAATCATCTCCGGCAGGCTCTGCTTTCGTGAGGCGCCGGGCTTGTGATTGCTCGCGGTGCGGCGGCCATCCTCGGACCATCCCTGCTCCCCGATCAGCGGCACGAACATCACAGCCCCAAGATTCGTTTCCTCGTAGCTGGTCTCGGTGCGCCGGATGACCTTGCAGAGTGTCTGGCTGAACTCTTCACCGACAGGAATCACGAGCCGCCCGCCGATTGCGAGTTGTTCCTTCAGCGCCTCCGGCACGACAGGACCACCCGCGGCCACCAAAATGGCGTCGAACGGCGCTTGTTCAGGAAGTCCGCGGGTGCCGTCGCCGGCAAGAACCTCCACATTGCCATAGCCGAGATCAGCCATCCGCCGCTTTGCCGACCTAGCCAAGGCCCCGTGGCGCTCGATCGCATAGACATGCGCCGCGATCTGGCCGATCACCGCGGCCGCGTAGCCGGAACCGGCTCCGACCTCGAGAATACGATCGCCCGGGCGCACCTCCGCCGCCTCGATCATCGCGGCGACGATATAGGGCTGCGAAATGGTCTGCCCCTCCTCTATCGGGAGCGGCGCATCCTCATAGGCGAACTCTGCCATGCCTTCGGCAACGAAACGCTCTCTTGGCACGGTGCGCATCGCCTTCAGGACATGCTCATCCCGTATCCCCCGCCGTCTCATGTAGACCTCGACCATGTGATCGCGCATGCGCTGGTAGTCGACCATCCCGGCCTCCTTCCTTTTGCGGCCGTTTCCTTAGTAATTTATGGCTATGCAACAGGCCGACCCCCGATGTCGGGGCACTTGCTTGTTGCGTTTCTCGCCAGCCCGCAACATCAGCGGCTCGATCGCCTCGACAATGGTTTCAACGCCTGAGGTCAGGATCAAATTCAGCGCTGGAGGCAAATCCATCTTGCCGTCAATTCCCTCGCATCAAATCAATCTGCCCCAGGTGGGATTCCAGCGTATACCTTCCGCAAGCTCGACGAAGATGGGCGTGTCGGGCGCTTCCCGGTGCTTGTTCTCGGCCATCAGAAACGCATCGTCCACCTGCAGTTCCTCGCTCGGGAAAACGGTATCCTTCTCCTGCTTGGGGTCGGTGACCTTCCTGATATATCCTCTGATTTGGTCACCCGAGTGATAGAACTTGATGACAATTGAGCCGACACTCGCCTCGCCTTTCCGATATCGTCGAAACGTACGCATCTCATGCTCCTTTTCTCCTATTGAGCCGGATCGCCTTCGGAATGTTCCGATGACGACACCACTGGATCAACAACAGCACTTCAGGTTTTCCCTGGTATCAGAGCGCTGACGACCTGGTGCACCGTGCCGCGGCTCACGCCGCTTATGCGAATCCTCCTTCATCGGCGGCCAAGGAGATGTTTGCGCATCTGCTCGAAACTAATGTGCGTCGGCACCACCCTCGGGACGCTATCTAGGAGGCGCCGGGACCAGACGTCGCGATACAGACGCCTGCGCGATTGAGCGCTCGGAAAACATGGTTAATCCCGTCACAGAATAGCCGAAGACCTATTTGACGCCCCATTCAGATGCTCTGGCAGCGCAAGCAGTCGTCGACGCATTGCTGCGTCTCGCTGTCCAAATGGATTGTTATCTCCTTTGGCTATTGTGTTTGGTACGTGCCTGTGACGCTTGCCTCCTCGAGTGCGTGTTTCTTTGCCTCTGCCCACATCGTGCTTATGCCGGCGGCATCCGGGATTGAGAGCTTCGCCACATCGAGGGCGGCAAGGCGGAAGATGTAGCGATGAGGGCGGTCGCCGGGCGGCGGCTGCGGTCCGTCGTAACGGGCATTGCCGAAATCGTTCTTATAAAACCGCGGCGCTCGCTCCGGCGCTGTGTCGGCGCTTTCCGCAAGCGCAGTCCATTGCGCCGGGATATTGGCAATACCGCAGTGACGGAAAGTGCCGTTTGGAGCGTCCGGATCCTCGACGATCAGAGCAAAGCTTCTGGTTTCATCGGGAGCGCCGCTCCAGGCGAGCGGCGGAAAAAGATTCTCGCCCGCCCGCGCATATTTGCCGGGGATTGGTTGATCTTGCGCAAAGGCCTTGCTGATCAATGTCAAAGCCATGACATTTTCCTTTCCTTGTCAGGAAGAGCCGCTTCCTTTTTTGTGCCCGCTTTCCTGATTGAGGCCCCGGACCATGTTCCGATCTTCACTCCGAAGATCTGGGTCGGCCTTCAGGTCGGTTCCTTTTCGATAGGCTTCCCTTGCCTGTTCATTTCGATGCAGATCTGCCGCCGCGTCGAACGCCTCGTCGGCATTTGCGGTTTTCTCGCGTTTTTCGATAACGCGAAGTTGTTGCTCATGAGTCTTTCTGCCCGTCATGACATTTTTCCTTCCTTCAGGCGCATGCCTTGCAGTTCGGTGAATTTGCCCGCGGCTGATCGCTGTGGACGCTCGACTTTTCCAATCGCATAGTCGAACCCGCCGGCATTCTCATTGTTCCCTTGGAGTTGGAAGAATGGTGCTTCAGTTTCTGCGGGGCACTCTCGGATTATCATGCCGTAGGAATTCGGCTTTTGTCACCGGAGCGGCGGCCCGTAACAGCTTTGCCGATGGTCTTTAATTTGCAGATATTTGCAGCATGCATCTTTCTCGTTTGCCCCCCGGAATATCTTTGCGGACCGGTGGTTTTCTTAAATTGCCGCCTGTTGGGCGACAGCCAGCAACCAGGAGAAAAGCCATGCCAAATCGTAAAATAACGGCCTCGACACCCTCTCGGGGCCTCCATCCGCCGAGGCGCGATCCGTTCATGTCGTTCCGTCGAGAAATCAACCGCCTTTTCCCGACGGTCGATGCCGCCACCGCAAATACCGCTGGGAGTTTATGGCCGAGCTTTGAGCTGCACGAAACCGATCAAGCATATGACATCACCGCTGAATTGCCCGGCCTCGACGAGAAAGATATCGTGGTCAATTTGCGCGACAACGCGGTTTCAAACCAAACCCTTAAGAACCTGATGAGATTGCAGGCATGAGCCCTGTGGAATCCGACGGGCTATGTTGAAGTGCTCGCATTAACCTGGAATTTTATCGGAACCTTCAGCCGACAACTGGGTTTGGTAGCTCAAAACATTCCAACGCGTGGACGCAGTCGGCAGCCTGAGCGCATCCTAAATTGGCGTTGGCGGGCGCAAGCGGGCAGGAGTGAGTTCCAGCTCTCGTCCGGAGAGGAGATCGAAGCGCGACAAAAAATCTCCGTCACTTGATCGCGTCGGAGTCACGCTCAATTTGGGAATATGTCCCAGATGCTTGGACCAGCTATCGTCCGAAAAGGAGGCTTCGATGAAGCACCATGCCCTTGAACAACTGCAGACCGTCGCCAGCATCAATCTCGACTACCCGCGTCCGGCACCGGCAATGTCGCGCCGCGAACGCCTTGAACGCTGGGCGGAACTTCTGGAGCTCAGTCAGCATCATGCACTTTCAACCCTGCATCAGACGGAATATCAGCCGGCCGGGGAGCGTGCGATCATGCGCGCCCACCATTCGCCGATCTCGGTGGCGTTTGCCGACCCGGTGCTGCGAGCAGCCGGTCTGGAGAACGACAGCTACGGCGAAGCCCAGAGGTTCTTCGAACTGAGTGACAACCAGTTGCATAGACTCGTCTGCTATTGCCACTTCGGGGCGACGGTCAGCGCCGCGACGGCCGCCCGTCATGTCCGTGCACTGATCGCCGCAGGCGATCGGCAAAGCATTTTGGCCAGGCTGCGAAACTTTTTCGTGCGATAGGTCCATTTGTTCGAAGCGCCGTTGAAATTAGCGACGACACGAAGGCAGACGTTGGAGGCCGGTTTGGATTTACATTGGCCAGCCCGACGATTGTTGAGAGAATGGCGCGCCAGAAGTCGATGTGGTCGAGCGTCATGAGACGGCCCTTCATGGCAATCACTTTCAGTGAACGGCGTCTGGCCGCCGAAGGCGTTATTGTGAGAATATTGGCAAACGGAGGGAGAAGACGTCTACCATTCAGCTCAGTTCATGGGCGAACGGGCCGACGCGCCGTAAGTCCCGGTCTCTTAGAACCTGACTCGAAAAGGTTTCAACGATATCCGTATCTTGCCAAGCGTCGTGTCAGGACGCGGATGTGGGCGATAGTGATCCATGCTTCGGCTGAAGCGAGGGACTTTTCCCAATCCTTGGCCAAG